>NZ_VCKY01000044.1 GCF_005889735.1 Nonomuraea turkmeniaca | reverse complement strand
GGGGGTGATGGTCAGGGTGGTGGTCCAGGTGGCTGGACGGTGCCGTCGGCCTCTCCCCGGCATCCCGCACAGCCGGCGGCAAGGACCGTGCGGCCCGCGGAGGGTGGTTCCGCCAGTCCTAGGTAGCCGAGACCCCAGGCGAAACAGAACCTGGGCACCCACGGCGCGGCACCACATGATGGAGATCGTCAGACGATCGAGCCGCGGTCGGCGACACCGACAGGAAGCCACCACCGATGACGACCTCCACCGTGTGCGGCAAAGTGATCACCAGCGCCGCGCTCTGCGCCGCGGTCGCCCTGGTGGCGAACGGGTGCGCCGGATCGCCGGACGGCGTCGGCCCGCACCCGGGCCATGGGGCGAGCGGCTCCGGCGGCGGCCCGACCAGTCCCGTAGGCGGCCAGGGCGACGACGCGGCCGCCGCCGACGCGCCGGTGTTCCGGCTCGCCGCCCAGCCCGACGGCTCGCACGCCTTCGACCACAACCGGCACACCGCCTCCGGCGACAAGATCCTCCTGCGCTTCCAGAACGACTCCGGGATCCCGCACGACATGGTGCTGGAACGCGACGGCCGGATCGTGGGGCGGACCCCGGTGATCACCCGCGGGGAGACCCGCGCCCTGGTCACCGGGCTCACTCCCGGCCGTTACACCTTCTTCTGCTCGATCGGCGGGCACCGGAGCGACGGCATGGGGGGCGTCCTGGAGATGACCGGCGACTGATCCGGACACCGACCGCACACAAGGAGACATGACATGTCCAGGATGACCTCTCTTGGTCTCGGCACCGTGCTCGCCACGGCACTGATCATCACATCGGCCTGCTCAGACGACGGGGACGACCCCAACGCAGCACCCCCGGCTGCCGGGGCCTCATCGGCCGCGTCCCCGCCGGCCGCGTCCCCGCCGGCCGCGTCCCCGCCGGCCGCGTCCTCGTCGGCCGGGAACCTGGTCGGAACGTGGGCGAACGACGACGGCAGCCTGAAGCTGGAGCTGCGCGCCGACGGCACGTTCAGCGAGGACCTCGGTGACCGCAAGGCCGCCTACGCCGGCAAGTACACCGTCAAGGGCACGACGCTGACGCTGAACGACAAGACCGGCGTCACCGCCGACGGCACCATCAACGGCGACTCGATCTCGCTCAGCGGATCGACGCTGAAGAAGACGGGCTGACCAGGAACACCGACCACGGAAACAAGGACGGGAGAGACAACCGTGCAACAGAGGATCTTGGGGTCGTCCGGACTGGCGGTCGGGGCCATCGGCCTGGGCTGTATGGGGATGAGCTTCGCCTACAGCCCCGCCGACCGCGACGACGAGGTGTCGGCCCGTGTCATCCACACCGCCGTCGACAAGGGCGTGACCCTGATCGACACCGCCGACGTCTATGGCCCGTTCACCAACGAGGAGCTGGTGGGCGCCGCGCTGCGAGACCACCGCGACGAGGTCGTGCTGGCCAGCAAGTGCGGGCTGGTGGTGCGGGACGGCGACATCGTGCCGAGCGGTCACCCCGACCACATCCGGGCGGCGGCCGAGGGCTCGTTGCGCCGGCTCGGCGTCGAGGTGATCGACCTCTACCAGCTGCACCGGGTGGACCCGGCGATCCCGGTGGAGGAGAGCTGGGGCGCGATGGCCGAGCTGGTCACCGAAGGCAAGGTGCGCTTCATCGGCATGTCCGAGGCGACGCTCCACGAGCTGGCCACCGCGCACGCCGTCCACCCGGTGGCGACCGTACAGAGCGAGCTCTCGCTGTGGAGCCGGGACCAGCTCGACAAGGTCGTGCCCTGGTGCCGCGAGCACGACGCCGCGTTCATTGCCTACTCGCCGCTCGGCCGCGGTTTTCTCACCGGCGCGCTGACCACGGTCGACCAGCTCGAGGCCGATGACTGGCGGCGCGGCAACCCGCGGTTCCAGGCCGAGACGATCGCCCGCAACCAGCGGCTCGTCGCGGCCATCGACACGGTGGCGCGCGACCGCGGGGCGACGCCCGCGCAGGTCGCGCTGGCCTGGGTGCTGGCGCTCGGCGACGACATCGTCCCGATCCCAGGCACCAAGCGGCTGAGCTACCTGGAGGAGAACCTGGGCGCCGCCGATCTGCGGCTCACCGACGCCGATCTCAAGGCGCTCGATCCCCTGGTCGACCAGGTCTCCGGCGATCGCTACTGAACCGCCCGCAGCACTGAACCACCGCACTGAACCACCCGCCGCGACCGTTCGGGAGCGCCCCATGACAAGCCGGGTCGGCATCGCAGGGTGACTCGAAAAAGTCGTTTCCGCAGGTAGATGGGCTTGATTGCGGTGGGTCAGAAGTGGGCCGGCGTGGAGGTGGGGGGCTCCGTCATCGGCGGCAGCTCTCGCCTGGCCCAAGATCCGCGATCACCATGCGTGATGGCGAAGGCGATGGATACGCAGACTCGCGACGATAGGGCTGATCACGGCGAGTCACAGTGCGGGAGCCGCAACCGAGGGCGCTGATCACGTGTAGGTCACCGTCCGGCGTGCCTCCGGACGAAACGCAACGAGGACCGCTAGGAGCGGATGTTTCGATGCAAAACGTCCCCAGAGGTCTTCGTTGTCTGCAACCTGCTGCCCCCTGCCCCTGCCGTCGAGTCCGCGCCGATTCTGGCGGTCATCCGTGAGCACGCTCCCCAGTTGGCGCATACCGGCGGTATCCAGACCGGTGGGCTGCTGGACTGCCTGGCGACGATTCCCGATCCACGGGATCGGCGCGGGGTGCGCTACGCGCTGGCGGCGATCGTGGCCCTGTGCCTGGCGGCGGTCTTGAGCGGGGAAAAGGCCCGGCTGGACATCGTGACCTGGGCGGCGGCGGCGCCGGGCTGGTTGCTGGTCGCGGTCGGGATCAAGGCGCGGGGCGGGCGGTTGCGGGCGCCGCACGCCGACACCGTCGAGCGGCTGCTCAACCAGCTCGACGGGCAGGTGGCCGATGATGTGCTGGGCCCGTGGTTCGCCGGCCGCGCCGGGCTCGGAACCGTCTTGGAGGTCGCAGCAGATCGGAGAGCGAGCCGGAGATGGCGCATCCGCCGGTACTGCTGATCGACGGGCAACCGGTCGCCGTCGCGGTCGACGGTAAGGCGATGGCGGGTGCCCTGGACGCCGACGGCCGTGCCGCGTTCCTGCTCGCGGCGGTCACCCACACCGCGACCAGCGTGCTCGCGCAGCGGCAGATCGGCCCGAAGAGTAACGAGATTCCGAGCTTCGCGCCGCTGCTGTCGCCCCTGGACCTGGCCGGGGTGGTGGTGACCATGGACAGTCTGCACACCCAGCGCGCCCACGCCCGCTTCCTGCTCCAGGACAAGCACGCCCACTTCGTGATGATCGTCAAGGAGAACCAGGCGCGGTTGTTCGACGCGCTGGCCTGGACACAGGTGGAGATCGCCCACCGCACCGACGAGCGCGGTCTCGGCCGCCGCGAGGTCCCCACCATCCAGGTGATGGACGCCCCGACGGCCTGGATGCCCTGTAACAACGCCGGTTCCTCGCGTATACCTTCCCGTCTCGCTCACCGGGCCCGGCCCTTCCAGCAGTCCTGGGCCGACCCGACTTTGTCGAGGCTGCTCCCGCCCTCACCGGCAATCCCCGGTTCGAGCTGCCTCCAGCTTCACCTCACCGCTACGGAGGGGACGGCGAGGAGATGGTGGCCTTCCACCTCCATCCGGACAAATCAGCGCCTCGTGGCGCACTGCGGCTGGTGACACGGACCCGAGTGGGGGGCCTTCTACCGCGACGGCGCCTACCTGGTGGGCAGCTTCGAGGTGCACAACCTGAACGAGAACGTGTCCGCGGTGCCGGCGCCGCAGCCGTTCAGCGGGGTGTTCAAGCACGAGTGGGTGACAAACTCGGCGTACGGCATGTTCACGGTGGTCGATGAGAGCCGCAAGGCGCGTCGCCGACGACATCAAGTCGGTGACGTTCGAGGTGAAGGACCAGGTGCAGGACTTCGGCAAGGTGGCGGACGTGCCCGTGTTGGCCGCCCGCTGACCCGACGGGCGGCCCTCGGCGTGCGGCGTCAGCCGAGCGGGATGGCCGAGATCGAGAACGGGAGCTCCGGCTTACCACCGGTCTGCCCGGTGTTGTACTGGCTGTTGACCACCAGCAGTCGGCCACTTACCACTCGCGCGGTGCTGGGATGCAGGAAGTCCGAGTTGATCACGGACTCCACCTCGGCGGCCGACCAGTCCTCGGCCGGCCGCAGCACCGAGACCTGCGGCTGCGGGTTCTGCGGGGAGAGCCCGCCGCGGACCACGTAGAGCCGCCCGTCATGCTGGACGAGGCCGTCGCCGCCGTACAGGAAGGCGCCGCCGAGGTCCACCTGGTGGATCTCCTTGGAGGTCCGGTTGAATCGGTACAGCTTGCCCGACTGGCTGTGCACGGCGATCAGGTTGTCGCCGTCGACCGCGGTGATGCCGTTGAGGTTGTGCCCGTCGACGAGCTCCACCGGAGTGCCGTCCAGGTCGAGCCAGGGGGCCATGCTCCAGCGCCCGTCCCGCTCGCTGATCCGGTAGATGAGGTGACCGAGCGAGTCGGTGGCGTAGGCGGTGCCGTCCTCAGCGATGGTGATGTCGTTGACGAAGCCACCGGGCACGCCGGCGACCGTGGCCAGGAGCCGGCGGGATCGGATGTCGTAGATCCACACCCGGTTGGTCGCGCCTCCGCCCACGTAGAGCCTGCCATGGTCGTCGGAGATGATCCCCGACGTGGTCGTACGGCCGTCCACGCCACCCCGGAGCCACACCTGCATCCACTCCTGGCCGGGCGTGCCCACGTACAGGGTGCCCTCCTGCGTGCTGCCGGTGAAGAACTGGTCGGTGGCCTGGTCGTACGCCAGCCCGCCGGGATATCCCCACCGGCCCGGGACGACGTACCGGGACGGCAGGCCGATGCCGGCGTCGTTCCGAAGTTCCGCGGCCTGGGCCGACGGGGTGGGAGCCGGATTTCCGGTGTGCGTGGAGGCCGCGGCGGGGGTGGCCACGAGCAGGAGGGTGAGAGCGGCGGAGACGGTGGGGACGCGCACGAAGATCTGTCCTTTCGACGACATGTCACCGATGATCAGCGGACGGCACTCGGCCAGCCAGAGCTCAACCCTGCCCCGGGTGCGGCGAACCTATGGTCCGGCAGGACCACCCAACGGCCTGTTTGGCCGATTAGTCTGGATCGCGATGACACGACGCGCTGATCTCAACGACTTCCTCCGCACCTGTCGCGCCCGTCTGGCACCCAGGGACGTGGGGCTGCCTCCGGGGCCAGGGCAACGGCGCGTTCCCGGTCTGCGACGGGAGGAGCTGGCACTCCTGGCGGGCATCAGCGTCGACTATTACATCCGGCTGGAGCAGGGCCGGTGCGGCACCGTCTCCGAAGGCGTGCTGGACGCCGTGGCGAGCGCCCTGCGGCTGACCGACGACGAACGCGCCTACCTCCACCAACTGGCCAAACCCACCCGCACGCGGGTCCGCGCCCCACGCGCGCAGACGGTCCGCGCCGGTCTGCACCAGCTGCTGAACGCCCTGCCGGCCAGCCCCGCGTTCGTCTTCGGCCGCCGGATGGACATCTTGGCGTGGAACCCGCTGGCCTGCGCGCTCATCACGGACTTCGCGGCACTGCCCGTGCGCAGGCGCAACCTCGCCCGGCTGATCCTGCTCGACGAGAACGTCAGGCGCCTCTACCCCAACCGCGAGCAAGTCGTGAGCGACACCGTCGGCCACCTGCGCATCGACGCCGGCCGCTATCCCGACGACCCCGAGCTCACGTCCCTCATCGGCGAGCTGTCGATGCACAGCGAGGAGTTCCGGCGGCACTGGGCGATGCACACAGTGAAGAGCAAGACCCATGGAGTCAAGCAGTTCAGGCACCCGCTCGTCGGGGAGTTCGTTCTCGCCTACGAGACGCTGCACCTGCCCGACGCGCCGGACCAGCTCCTCAACGTTTACACGGCCGAACCGGGCTCCCCCGCCGACGACAACCTCAAGATCCTCGCCACCTGGCACCCGGGCAACGGTCAGCAGGCAGGCGGCCTGCCGGGCCTCACGCCCGCAGAAGGGTGACCTCGCGGCCCGACGGCGTGTGGGCCCGGTCGAGGACGCCGCGTTCCCGCCACGACGCAGCGCTGGTGCGCCGAGGCGCGCACCTTGCCGCGCCTGCAGGTTCCGGTTCACAGCACCGAGAACCCGGCGCCGCTCACCCAGCGTAGTCGCCGCAATGTTCGACGGTAATCGACAGGTATGTCATAGCGGGGGTCCCTGCTTGCGGGTACAGAAGAGACGGCTTATCGCTCGTCGGCGCCACGAGGAGCGCCGGTGACCCGACGTCGAGGGAGTAGATGACTGCGTTGCGATACCACCGGTCCGGCATGCGGGATCAGCTTCCCGCTTGGACGCGGGTGAAGCATTCGATCAAGAGAAGTCGAGGGTGGACAAGGCGGAAGGCTGGTGGTACGGCGCAGGAGGAACAACGGCTCAATGCCGGTGAACTCCGCCACCTGGGTCGTGGCCATGTCAGTGTGGGGACACGCAGGCGTAGCAGGTGCCGGTAGCGGCCATGCTCCATGGCGAGGTCCGCCAGGGTCACCACGGCCACGTCGGTTCGACAAGCTGGTAGGAGACCGGATCGCCACTGCCGTGCGTCCCGCTGGGCGGTTCGGCGGTAGGTGCGGCGGCCATGGTGGCCCTGGCCGCCGGCTGGGTTAGCAAGGGGACCATCCTCGTGGACGCCTCGGTGCTGGGACGGGTGGAGCGGCCTGGAGTCGGCCGGTGCTGTCGTAGCCGCCCAGCAGCGGTTCGGTGGGCTGGTGCAAGGTGCCGGTGAAGTCGCCGATGATGGCCTCGGTGGTCCTGCGGTGCTCGGTTTAGCCTTGCGGGTGCCGATTAATCATCCGGCCAGGTCAAGCCGCATGTCGATACTCTCTCGGGATGCCCCCAAGTCGATCACGTCGATGGATGTCGAGCGCTGTGATCTGGGCTGGTTGAGCGTTGGGATCGGGAAGTGGTCGGAGCGGAGCCTGTGCCGCTTCAAATCTCGCCACCGTGTCTTGAGTTGCGGTGATGCGATGGTTCCTACGCGGACCTTAAGCGAGCACTTAAAAACGTTTGAGCAATTGCTCAAGGGATATTGAGCGTCCGCTCAAACGAGAACGAGCGTTCTCGGGTTAGCACCACGTCAGAGCGGGTGACGCATTTTCCGGCGCCCACAATGCCCTGCCGCCACCCAGAACCGGCAGGTCCGGACGGCCCCGCACCAAAGGCGTCCGCCTGGGAACGCCGGCCGACCTGGCCGGCACCTGGCGCACCACCCGGGTCCGCCGTTACGGACGCACCGACACCGTGCAGATCAGCGAAACGACATGCCTGTGGTACAGGCCGTTCCGCAGCCAGAGCATCCGCGTCATCCTGGTCCGCGACACTCAACCCCGTACCCGCGACGGCGACGACCGCGGCTACGGCCTGCCCCTGATCACCACCGACCTGTACTCACCCGCCGAAGACCTCATCGCCCGCTACGCCGCCCGCTGGTGCATCGAGGTCGCCTTCTTCGACGCCCGCCAGAGCCTCGGCGTCGGCCAAGCCCGCAACCGCACCCGGCTCGCGGTGGAGCGCACCGTCCCGTTCGGCATGATCTGCCTCAGCCTGACCATCCTCTGGTACGCCACCCACGGACACAGTCCCGCCGACACCGCCGAACGACGGGCACGCTCACGGTGGTACACCACCAAGACCGAACCGTCCTTCGAAGACATGGTGATCAAGCTCCGACGGGTCATCATCGCCGAACGTTTTCGGCCCCAAGCCCCCTACCAGGCCACACCCGAAGAAACCCAGGCCGTCCTCGCAGCCTGGGCCGCCGCCGAAACATGATTACCCACAACTGCGAAACACGAGGGCGCTTGGTCTGCACTCCGGGGCGGCACGCCCAGCCTGGGCGAGATGCTGCGGTGCGCTGTGGCGAAGCTGGTGGGTGGACTACGTGGCCGGCCACGGCGACCTCATCGGGCTTTGTCAGCGCGGGCGATCGTCCGCCCGCAGGATGTCGATGATCTCGTCCACCGCAGGACCTCGCCCCGGTGCTGCCTTGGGCGCGGTGATGGAGACCTTGGCCTGCCAGTCCCAGAACCGCGTGGCCAGGCGCACCGAGCGGATCCGGTTGTCCCCCAGCCCGATGGAATCGGCCTTCGTGGTCGTCCGGAAGTGCCAGACGAGCCGGTCCGGCAGGCCACGGTCGTCGTACAGGTATTGCCACCAGATCTCGTCCGTGCCAACGGCCGAGGTGCCCGCCGCCTCGCGGAAGGTGGGGGAGACCCGGTAGAGCTCCTTGAGGGTGATCATGCCGCTACGGGTGTAGATGCGCTGGTTGCGGCCGGTGGTGCGGTTCTTGTGCCAGGGCGTGACCGATGAGCGGTCCGTGGTGGACAGCAGCTTGGCCAGGGTGGCCGGCTCCAGCACGTTGATGATCTGGTCGCCGTACGCTGCGGCGCCCCCGCCGGCGCGGCCGGTGCGGAGCCACGTGCGGGCTTTCGGCGGCAGGTGGTAGAGCCAGCCCTTCGTGCTGATCATGCGGGTCGTTCCAGCGGATTTGAGCAAACCCGCGAAATAGGCGTCTCCCTTGGCCGCCTCCTGCTTCATCAAGACCTGTCCGCTCAACTGCACCACGCGGGTGATTTCGGAGGCCGTCACGCCGGTGGGGCCCAGTTGGAGCTTGCCGGTGCCCTTCAGGCCGACACCGCCGGATATCTGCTCGCGAGTGGCGTCGTTCTGCCAGAACAGATCGGTGCCGGTGTTGCCGAGAAACTCCAGCGTGACCCCGGCATTGCGGGCCAGAAGGGCCCGTACGGCGGCCACCGGGTCGGGAGTGGCATGGGCGGTCGCGGGGACCGCGGTGGCGAGAGCCAGAGTTGCTATGAGGGTTTTCATGTCCTGTCCAGGGAGGGAAGCCAAGATCGTCGTAAATTGTGGCGGAGCGTGGAAGGCCTGTCGATTCCTTGACTGCCGGTCGACATTTGATCTGAGCTCTCTAGCGTTTCGCCAGGCCGCCGGAAAGAAGTGATCGCCCAGTGAGAGCCTCCCCGTGGCGATGGTGGGCGCGGGCCGGTCAGACTGATCAACGCTCGCTGGACACGCCGGATCTTTCCTGAAACCTCCCTGTGAAGCCGTTTCTGGATCTTGCCTGTCGCTCAACGCCGGGCCGATCTATGACGCCCAGTGCGCCCTGCACCCTCTCACCGGCAGCAAGGTGTTCGAGTCCCACAACACCCCCGCGCCGCCCGCCTGGGGCGGGTTCGGCCCGTGCGTCCGCGATGACGGCGACTGCCGCGACTTCCCGATCTTCAACCAAGCGGGAGGACGGGTGGGCGTCGCGTTCCTACCGGTGGACGCTCGACGAGCTGGCCTTCGTCGACGGCTGGGTCTACGACCGGCCGCACGCCGACGAGCACTCCAGTGGTTTCTGGCTGCGTCGCGCCTGACGCGCGCCGCTCGCCCTCCGCCCCTGCTCGAAGGAGTGCGAAGAAGACCCCATCTGGTTACCGGCGCTGACGCCGAACCTCCACAACACCCCCGTCGGCGCAGTACCCCCGGGGCTTAGGCCTTTCCGCCGCCCTCGCAAACGCCTCCTGGGGCGTCCTCCCGCTAGGAGAATCTGACACCGTGAGCCAGCCAGACATCGCGGCTCAACGTTATTGGACAGATCAGCGCGGACCAGCACTGCCAGCAGGGCGAACAAGCACCTCATCAATCGGTAGACAAGCGATAGCACTACTTCATGATGGTCGTAGCGGCCGCTCTGATCGCGCAGCAAATTCCAGCTCACACCACGAAACCGTGTTTCCGAGCGGGACACCACCACGCCGCGGTTGGGTTCCACGACGACCTGATCCGCGCGAGTATCGAGGCTGACATCGCGCCCAGGGTGAGCGCGCTGCTCGCCGAGGCGTCGAACCACCGGCTCACGCCCGTTGAGGGTGGCGTCGTCTGCCCCGGTCACCCCTAGTCGGTCACGGTCTTGAGGGTCACGTGGTTGCGGCCCGGACTGGTCACGATCACCTTGGCGTCGGTGATTCTCACAGGGGGGTGTCCCCCTCGTTCGGGGGGCTCGTCAGGGTTGTGCTCAGTTCTGCAGCGGCATGAGGTGGTCGGCGAACTCGTCGAGCCAGCGCTCGGCCGAGGATATGGGTGTGGCGGGCCGTACGACGAACTTGGTGATCCCGGCCTCGACGAAGCGTCCGATCAGGTCACGGGCGGCGGCCCAGCCGACCGGGACGATCTCGGTGGGGTCGGCGCCGGGGTTGCGCCTGGCGATGGCGTCGATTGCGGTGGCGGGGATCTCGGTCGCGGCCACCGCGAGGCTGGTGCCGTAGTGGTCGGCTTCGATCTCGCGGCCGGCCTCGGCCGCGTGCGCCGCGATCGCCGTACGGCCGGCGGCGGCCTGGTCCGGGGTGAGGAAGCTGGCCAGCCAGCCGTCGGCGAGCCGGCCGGCGCGGCGCAGAGCGAGCTCCCCGCTGCCGCCGACCCAGATGTCGAGCGGCTTGGCCGGCAGCGGGCCGACCCCGGCGTTCTCCACCGTGAAGAACTTGCCGTGGAAGGTCACCTTCTCCTGCCGCAGGAGCAGCCTGAGCAGTTCGAGCGACTCGTCGAACACCGCCCCGCGTGGCCCGGGAACGGGAAACGCCTCCCGTTCGGCGGGCCTGGCCGGCGTCAGCCCGAAGGCCGGCAGCACGCGCTTGGGGGCGAGCGCGGCCAGCGAGGCGAGTTGCTTGGCCACCCGCATCGGGTGGCGGCCCGGCAGGATCGCCACCCCCGTGCCGACCTTCAGCCTGCGGGTGGCGGCCAGCGTGTAGGCCATGCCGACGATGGGCTCGACGGACGGCCCATGGACGATCTCCGACAGCCACAGGGAGTCGATCCCGAGAGCCTCGGTCCGCTCCGCGAGCCCGGCGAGGTGGTCGGGGGTGTCTCCAGGTGGCGGCGCTATCCCGATGCGTACCTTCATCGGCCCATTATCGGCCTGGCCTCGGGATTCGCTGCTTGTGCTCCTTCGGGTCGGTGACGGCTTGTTCAAGGCGGTCGGCGCGCTCCTCCCAGATCCGGCGCTGCTCCGGCCGATCACATCAAACCGCCGCGGCGTCCTGAAAGCGGTGTCTCTCCCGGCGTCGTCCGCGTGGTTTGCCCCATTTGGACGGCGGCGGGGGTGACAGGTGAAACCAGTGACGACTTGAATCTGAGCGGGCAGCTTGCGCTACGGAGATCATTGAGTTGTGTACGGGTTAGAGCACGTGCCGAGCACTGCGACCGTCATTAGACGGTGCCGGCGTGGCTGGAGCGCGGGATCCATTCCGGGGGCGATGATGAATGATCGAATAGGGCGGCCGTGCTCGGTGCGTGCTCGTACGCCCCGTCACACGCCGTCAGGACCCGGCACTGCCGGACACGCAAAACGCGCTGAGGTGGCACGAACCATCACCCAACGGCACAGCGCGGCACTTAAAGATGTTGCTTCTAATCCGACGGTCGCAGGTTCGAATCCTGCAGGGCGCGCTTTGATCATGTTCTGACCTGTGACTTTGTGGGATCGGATGCGTTCTAGAATTTTCGTCTAGCGGTTGAGTGCTCCACGCGTGCTCGTGCGCACCGACCCCGCACACACCATGATCCATTTGCTGTCCTCCCACTCGGCCAAGAGCAGCGGCCCCGCCTCGCCGCGAGCAGGCGGCGAATGCGGGGCCGGATGCTTAATCCGACTGTCAGCCCCTCAGCGAGATGAGTTTCCCGGGCGCGGTCTGGTCTTCCTTGCCGAACAGCAGGGCTGCCGTCTTCTCGGCCGCCGCCGTAGCCACCTGCGGGTAGACAGAGGTGTAGGTGTCGGCGGTGAACGCGCTGGACGTATGGCCCAGGGTTTCCTGGACCACCTTCATCTCCACCCCGGCCGCCAGCATCAGCGAGGCCGCGCCATGACGCAGATCGTGGAGCCGGATGGGCGGCAGGCCGGCCAGGTAGGCCAGCCAGACGGCCGCGCCGTCTACCTGGGCGTCTTCCACGCGATCTCCGCCTTCAACAACGCGGGCTTCGCGCTGTGGTCCGACAACCTGATGCGCTTCGTCACCGACCCGTGGATCTGCCTGACCATCGCCGCCGCGGTGATCGCGGGCGGGCTCGGCTTCCCGGTGGTGTTCGAGCTGCTGCGCACCTGGCGCCGGCCCAGCCGTTGGTCGGTGCTGACCAGAATCACCGTCGCAGTCACCGCGGTCCTGCTCATCGTCGGCACCCTGGTCTTCCTGAGCACTGAATGGCACAACCCGAAGACGCTCGGCCCGCTCGACTACCCCGGCAAGTTACTGGCTGCGTTCTTCACCGCCGTCATGCCGCGGACGGCGGGCTTCAACAGCATCGACATCGCCGGCATGTACCCCACCAGCTGGCTGGCCACCGACCTGCTGATGTTCATCGGCGGCGGCAGCGCCGGAACGGCGGGCGGCATCAAGGTCACCACGCTCGGCATGCTGGCCTTCATCATCTGGTCCGAGATGCGGGGCGAGCACGAGGTCAACATCGACCATCGCCGCCTGCCGGAAACGGCACAGCGCCAGGCCGTCGCGGTCACCCTGATCAGCGTGACCCTGGTCGCGCTGTCCACCTACCTGCTGATGGTCCTGACCCCGCACAGCCTGGACCGGGTGCTGTTCGAGGTCGTTTCGGCGTTCAGCACGGTCGGCCTGTCGACCGGCATCACCGCCGGCACCACACCGGTCGGCCAGATACTGCTGGTGCTGCTCATGTTCATCGGCAGGACGGGACCGCTCACCCTGGGCTCGGCCCTAGCGTTGAAGGACCGCACCCGCCGCTACCAGCTACCCGAGGAGAGGGTCATCGTCGGGTGACGCGGCGGGGACCGTTCGCCCGGTTCACGACGGCCGAGTGCCGAGTTCGGATTGAAGGCCGTTCAGGATCGTGCGCAGACCGAACTCGAGCTCCTTGTCGGGACTCGGTGAGGGGCCGTCGTCCTCCTGAGCGGCGCTGTGGGCGCGTAGCCGCGGGAACCGCATCGCGATCTCGGTCGCCTGCGCCACCAGGTCGCGGATCTGCGCCTGCTCGTCGCCGCCCGTGTGGCGCAGGCGCGCTCTCCAGGCCGCTTCGGAGGCCACGCCGAGGGCGGTACCCAGGACGAAGGTGAAGACGGTCTTCATGGCCTGTTCCACGTCACGTCCGGTGAAGCCGGCCGCCTGGTAGACCGCGAGCAGGTGGTCGTCGTGGCGTGCCTTGCCGAGGCCGTACAGGAGGTGGGTGCTCATGGCGGGGACGAGCCACGGGTGCCGGAGAATCATCGCGAACAGCCCTTTGGCCATGGCCGTGGCCGCGGCCTGCCAGGTGACCTCCTTCAGGTCGGGTAGCTCGATCTCCTCCCAGACCGCGTCGGCGGCGAGCACGAGGAGGTCGTCCTTGCTCTTGACGTGCCAGTAGACGGCCGTCGCCGCGGAGTTCAGGCGGGTGCCGAGCTGCCGCATGCTCAGGCCCTCGATGCCCTCGCTGTCCAGCAGCTCGACGGCCGTCCGGATGATCTGGTCCTTGGTCAGCGTCTCGCGTGGCACCTGCTCAGGATAGAGCGCTCTTGCACAGCGTTCGAGCCGAGACTTGCACAGTGTTCAAGTGCAGCCGTACGCTCCCACTTGAACACTGTGCAAGTCGTCGGAGGAGACTACCGTGATACCGATTGCAGTCCTGTCCGCGTCCCTCCTGCAGCTCCTGCTCGCAGGCACCTTCTTCGTCATCCCCGTCGTCGGCCGTCGCCTCGGCCCTGCCGCCCAACGAGCGGCCGAGGCCGAAGTGGCCAGACAGGGGATCCCAGGTGCCGTCTTGGCCCGGCATCGAATCGACTTCGGAGCGAGCCAGGCCAGCGTCGTCCTCGCGATGTCCATCGGTGTGTGCCTCGTGGCGCTCGCCCTGCTCAACCTGAGCGGAAGCGGCACCGGCCGGATCCTGTCCTGGATCTTCCAGGCGGTTGTCTTCGTACTCGGATGCGTGATCATGCCCGGCGAGGTGTTCACCACGCGATACCTCCAGGCGGCCGCTCGTAAGTCGGATGACCCGAGCCTGCGTGGCCTCGACGTCGAAGCGTTCGTCGAAGCCGCCGTGAAGGCGTACCCTTCCTGGTTCCGCGGCGTGATCGCCGCCCGCCTTGTTCTGGCGACGGCCGGCTCGCTCCTGGTCATCGGCTTGTTGGCCATGCCTGCCGTCAGTGGCTACTTCGCATGACATCGCCGTGTGGGGGCCGCCTGACGCTCGGGCTCCAGGTGCCGATGGGGCGAGTCGCTGTCCGTGGACATGCGGTCCACTACTTTGTGATACTTTATAGTAGTACTCAGGGCTACAGGGTACCGAGTGAACCGCGAAGGACCCACGATGGACGACCTGACGGAGATGCTGAAGGGCACGCTTGAGGGCTGCGTGCTGGAAATCATCGGCAGCGAGGAGACCTACGGGTACGCCATCACGCGCCGGTTGAACGAGCTCGGCTTCGCCGACGTTGTCGAGGGGACGGTCTACACCATCTTGCTGCGGCTGGAGAAGAAGAACCTCGTCCAGGTGACAAAACGACCGTCCGAGCAGGGCCCGCCGCGCAAGTTCTACGCGCTCAACGACGCGGGGCGCGAAGAACTCGCGACGTTCTGGGCGAAATGGGAGTACGTCTCATCGCGGATCGACAAGCTCAAGGAGGGCGGAAGATGAGCTTCTGGGAGACCATCACAGGCAGCGATCTCACCAGGGAATACAAGGCGTTCCAGGCTCGGGCGGCGGCCTTGCCGGCCGATTACCGGGCGGCGTGGGAACAGGTCCAGGGTCATCTTTTTATCTACGGGGACTTCACGGGGCGCAACCTGATGCCGATTCTCGACGGTGCTCTGGGGCTGCTCGAAGAGACGGCGGCCGATGGGCAGAGCATTGACGAGGTGCTGGGTGACGACATCGCGGGCTTCTGCGCGGCGCTGGCCGGTGAAGAAGGGGGCCGGACTTTCCACGACCGGTGGCGCGAGCAGCTGAACAGGAACGTCGCAAGGAAATTGAGCCGGCTGGGAGGCTGACGTGAGCATCCGGGACATCATCGAGGGCAAGAAGCAGTGGCGGGCCCACCTGGCGCGGGTCAAGGCGCTCCCGCCGGACTACGAGATCGTCTACAAGGAGATGCAGAGGTACTTCTTCAAGGTGGGGCCGGTCGGACTGACCGACGGGTCCCTGCTCACCGGGCTCCTCGAATTCTTCGAGGAGGGTGCCGCGGCAGGCAAGGGCGTTCTGGAGCTCATCGGCGACGACGTCGCCGCCTTCGCCGACGACCTGATCAAGGACTCGCGCACCTACGCGGAGCTCTATCAGGAGTCCATCAGCGGGGAGCCCGGCACGGCCGGGAAGTGACGAGTCCGAACTCTAGCCCCCTCATTGATGGGACCCCGGGGGCGATGTCTCCACCGGCAGTAGCGAGTCCCGCGTTCGTGCGATCGGCGCGGGGCCATCAATGAAACTCCGGCGGATACTCCAAATCGGCGAGGCCGCCGGCGACCTGCCGGGTCGGGGGATATGTCTCCATGCAAGCCGGTCTCGGCCTAGGAGGAGCACGGTGCTGCCCCGGTCACCTCCTACGGCGCCAAGGCCAAGCTGAGCTGGTTCTCAAGAATCTGGAGGGATCTCCCAAGCGCCAAGGTCAATGGTTAAGTTGCCGGAACGGTGTGGCGGAGCCGTGCCACCACAATGGCGAGCAGCCCGAGGGCGGCCAGCGCGAAGACCGCGTTGCCGATGAGGTCTACATGCGCGGGCGCTGGGAAACTCGGCGGCTGAGGGAATCCGTGCCAGGCGTAGGTGACCAGGCAGGCAGCGCCCAGGGCGAACCTGTGCCAGGGTCCCCAGCCCATGCGCCGGGACCAGCGCAGGATGAGCATCGTCATCGTGGCGTAGAGCGCGAGGTAGAAGCCGACCGTGATCCACGCGGGCACGATGGACTCCAGCTTGATCCCCACCAGGGCGAGCAAACTGGGGAGCCAGAACGCCAGCCCGGCCGCGATGGTGATCGCGAAGACGGTCCACGGGCCGGCCGGCGTGGCGGGAGGAGGGGGCGGCGGAATCGAACGGACAGGAACGCGGCGATGATCAGGGCGACGGCCGTGATCAGCGTCCAGATGATCTGCGCGGCCGACAGCGGGTAGATGGCCGGATCTGCCAGGGCGATGGGCACCGCGCCGCCCAGCAGGAACAGGACGGCTGACACGGTGAGGCCGACCTTGCCGAGCCAGGGCGTGTCCGGCCGGCGTGAGCCCGCCTCTACCTGTACCGCGTCAAAACGCGCGCGTATGGTCTGATCTGGGGTTTCGCCGCGCGAACTAGGCGGCTCGGCGGTACTCGTTGATCGCTCCTGCGAGTACTTCGTGGCGTTTGATCGGGCCTTCCATGGACACCACCGCCTGTTCGTCTTGGTCGAGTGGTCGTTGGCCGCGCGCCTGGTGGGGTCGGTGGCCGTTGTAGTGATCGATGTACTCGTTCAGAACCGAGTGCAGGTGACGTTCACCGTAGATCAGCATGTGGTCGGTGCACTCGGTGCGCACCGTCCTGATTCAGCGCTCGGCATAGCAGTTGGCCCTCGGTGTTCGCGGCGGTGTCTTCAGCACCGTGACGCCCACGGCGGCGAAGACCTCATCGAATACGGTGGTGAACTTGGCATCTCGATCGCGGATGAGGAAGCGGAATGAGCCTGCTCGCTCGCCGATGTCGATCAGGAGATTACGGGCCTGCTGGGCGGTCCATGCTCCGGTCGGATGAGAGGTCACGCCCAAGATGTGCACGTGTCGCGTGTTGACCTCTATCACGAACAACACGTACAGGCGCTTCAGGAAGATCGTGTCAACGTGGAAGAAGTCGCAGGCCAGAAGCCCTTTGGCTTGCAAACGTAGAAATGTACGCCAGGAGGGTGTCGAGATGACGGGGCGCCGGAGCGAAGCGGCGGGAGCGCAGAATGCGCCGTACGGTCGCCTCGCTGACCTGATAGCCGAGCCGCACCAGTTCCCCGTGCACCCGTTGATGGCCCCACGTGTGGTTCTCCCGCGCCAGGCGGAGGATCAAGTCCCGGATCTCTCGACTTGTTGTTGGACGTCCGGGCCGATGCGGGTAGGTCCAGGCCCGTCGTAGCAGACGCCGATGCCACGACAGCAGCGTCGCCGGGGTAACCAGCCGATGAGTGCGCAGCACCGCCGGCAGCCACCGGGCCAACGCTGCCAGGACGGCTCGATCGGCCTAGTCCGGCTTGGGGCGTCCGACCTGGCGCCGTAGCACTGCCACTTCGTGACGCAGCGCCATGATTTCCACGTTCTTCGACGCCTGGCTACGGCCCAGCAACATCAGCCAGCCGAATACCCGCAGCGTGATGAGATAGAGCAGGCGGACAAGCACGAGACGCGATCTTGTCTGCGGGGACAGAGCCCGTCAAGCCGCAGGCCATTGCCATCGTGGATGCGTTTTGACGCGGTACAGCCTTGAGTTCCAAGGCGCTAAGGCGCACATAAGTTACATACGGGACAACAGCTCAGCCTTCCGCCGCGGCCTGTTCGATCATGGGACCTTGTACGGCAGCGAGCACGGCGGCGGCGAAGGGCAGGGAGTGATGCGTGGCTCCCCAGCCAATGCCGAACACCACGGAGGCGGGATCGTTGTTGGGATTGGAGAGGGCCTGGTGCCCACGGATGCGCAGCCGCAACGACCCGCGAGCGTCCTCCAGTGCATGCCAATCGACGCCCTCGATCTCGGTGATCGGGTAACGCTGGTCACCTGCCGTGTACTTGGCCGGGGAAGCTCCGGACGAGAACCAGGTGAAGGTGACAGCCTGCCCGTCGAAGGCGGCCTCACCGTCCCATGCCTTGAAACTACGTGGCACCGAAGGACCGGCGATCAGGAACCGCTCAGCCGGACCGCGCTCGGACAAGGCCGCGCGCATCTCGTCGGCATACTGGTCGGCCAGCGTCTTCGTGGCGGCGGGCAGCACCAGCCGGTACGGATCGAGCGACTCCTGGAGCTGCCCCGTTGCCGCGGACATGACCGGGTCGGCTCCCTCCCGGGGAACCACCCGCAACACCACCCTGCCGCGTGCACCAGTCTCCAGCATGACATCGGCCAGCGCGTCGTACGGCACGAACCGCTCACCGAGCTCCATGCTCAGTTTCGACGCCTTACCCGGCTCAGGCGTAATGCGCAACCCTCCGTCCTCGAACTCCCACGCGCAACCTCGCCCCTTCAGTACGTCACCCATGCAAGCAAGGATAGGTGCTGGTGCTCAAACACTGGCGGCTGCGCAGACGGGCGGCCACCGCGGCGAGCCGGCTGGGCCTGCGCACGTCGCTGGCCGCCGCGTTCGGCGACGGCGACTACGGCGACTTCTGCTGGCGCACTCTGGAGGATCAAAGCGGTCGACCTGTCCAGGTCGTGGTGCTTCGAGCAACGGCATTCGCCGGTGACGGTCTCCATGGCGGTCGACCTGACCGCAGCTTGGTGGAGCGGCTTGCTGTGAGAGCTCCGAAGTACCGCGTTGTTGCGCAGGTCGTCCATCACCAACCGTCGGAGATGAGGTGCTTGGCCGGTGCCGTGATCTTGACGGGGGTTCCCCATCCTCGATAGATGATGTTCATCGTCATGGTTTCGGCCTCGCCGCCCTCCGGCCAGGTGAATTTCATGATGGCCTGGAAGCGTCTCGGCAGGTTGTCCGGGCCCGCCCAGAGTTTCCAGGTGATCCGCCCGCCATGAACCCCCTCCTCCTCCTCGGTATCGAAGGAGATGCCGGCCTGTCTCTCACTCAGCTTGGTAACAGTCATGGTGCCGCTGTGGAGGGTCGTCTTCACTCCCTCGAAGGTTCCGCCGTCTGCGCTGGTCGCACCGTAAGAGGCGACCAGCTCGAGAAAGCCCGGATTGATCCCGTTGACCAGATCCTTGCCCCAGACGACCCCGGCGAAGTTCCGCCCGTGGGCCCATTCCCCCAGCGTCGGTGGCGACTTCCAGATGTACTTGCCCTCGTCGGAACGCACATAGCTCTGTGAGTAAAACTCTCGGCCTATGGTGATCTCTCGGGATCGCCCCGTCGCCGCCTTCTCGTAGGAGATCTCCGTGAGGTCGGCGGCGTACATGCCTGAAGAGTTGAAGCGGTACGCGCCGGAGATCTTGAGATTCTCCGAGGGGGGAGGGCCGCCGCGTCGCCTGACGGAGAAGCGTACGCTGCTCTTCCTCGCATACTGCTTCTTGATCGCTTCGACGACGGAGTCGAGAGACTCCGATGCGGGAGCTGCGTGCGGGCGCCGCCGGGAATTGTCACGCTCAGCAGGCTGGCCACTACCAGCGCGACGCTCATGCGTTTCATGCGCCGATCGTCGCAGATGATGATCTCCATCTCATTACGGCAAGGTGCTGGCCCGATGGAGATCATCATCCAGCAAGAAGCGGCGCAGGAGCACGCCAGCGATGAGGGGTGGCCTGCTCGAGTGTCAATCAGCAGGGCGGCGTACGAGGAGCCGGCCTGATAGGAGCCGGCAGGGATAAGGCGGCCAGGGCGAACATCGGCATCAGCGCAGCACCTGCTGTGTTGTGGTTGACGGAGGCATGGCTTTACGCGATGCCGAACAGCTCGCCCGCTCAATCGTCCGCCTTGCCGTTTCCGCTCGTGGTAGCGCAAATACGGAATGGAGCGTCCGCGGTCAGAAGGGCTCGGATTGCCCGTGCCGGGTCTGAACGGAGGGCATGACGCTCCCTCCTCAAGGCAGGTCGGACAGCGGCCTGCCCGTGGGGCGCCGGAGGACCGTTCGGGCGTGCGAGCACGCGCCGAGCACAGGGACGTCATCTCTACCTGTGGTCTGGAGCGCGGAATCATTTTGCGCAGCCACGATGCAATGATCAAGAGGGTGTCCGCCGTGCTCGATGCGTACTCGTACGCCCCGTCACGCGTCGTCAGAGCCCGGCACCGCTAGACACGCAATGTGCGCGGAGGTGGTATGAACTACCGTCAAATGACACTCCGCGACACTAAAAGATCTTGCTTCTAATCCGACGGTCGCAGGTTCGAATCCTGCAGGGCGCGCTTTGATCAAGCTCTGATCTGCGGCTTTGCGGGATCGGATGCGTGAGCTGCGGTTAAGCGGCGTGGTGGTATTCGTTGATCATGCCGGCAACGACGGGTTGTCGGCGGACGATCCGCTGGGCCGTTGAGGTCGGTCACGTCGTGAGCGGGCTGAGCTGCGATAGCCGGGGGACGTTGCTGCCGGGACTGGTGCGGCCGGTGCCGGTTGTAGTGGATCAGATACTTCTGGAGCACGCGGGCCAGGTGGCGTTTATTGAGGATCAGAATCCGGTCCAGGAGTTCACGGCGCAGCGTGCCGATGACGCGCTCGCAGATGGCGTTCATCCTCGGTGTCCGCGGCAGCGTGGTGATGATCTGCAGCCCTTCAGCTGTGAAGACCTCCCTGAACGCCGAGGTGAAGAGCGGATCCCGATCGTGGATCAGGAACGTAGCCGGGTGATGCGGTCGCCCAGGTCCATCGCCAGGTTACGGGCTTGCTGGGCCGTCCATGCTCCGGTCGGGTGTGCGGTTACTCCGGCCAGGTGCAGGCGTCGGGTGCCGTGCTCGATAAAGATCAGCACGTAGAGACCGCGATGTGGTACGGAGCACCAGTACCTCAACATCTTTGGACAGATCGGAGTGGGCCAGCACCGTCAGCAGGCCGAACAAACCCTTTACCAACTGGTAGACACGCGACAGCAACACCTAACGATGGTCGCAGCCGCTGCCTTGATCGTGCAGCAATCCCCAGTTCAGAGCACGAACGGTATTTTCGAGCGCCACCCGGCGGACGGCTTCTTCCTTGAACTCCGGCGAGAACTGCCTACGACGCCTCGTCATGTACCTACCTCTTCCAGACTTCCGTCAGCTTATGTAGCCGACTGTCCGGAATCTGCTGGGCACCTCACCCTGCAGCAGCATGCCCGCAGTTGCAGCGCCACCGATCATAGCCACCCGGGCCCCATCACATAGGCTGACGACAATCGATATGAGCCGCGGGCGATCATGCGAACGCTAATCGCGGATCCGGGTCAGAGCGGTCGCTGAGTCGCGGATCACCAGTTCGGGTTCGGGGTCGGTGATGACACCGCCTGCGCTTGGCCGCCCCGCGATCAGGTCGTAAAGCGCCTCGACGCCGGCCCGGCCGAGTTGGTACATGGGCATCCGGACTGCGGTGACGGCCGGGCGCAGGTGTTGCATCAGGTCGACGTCGTGGATGCCGACCACTGACAGCTGGTCGGGGATGGCGATGCCGAGGTCGCGTGCGGCGGCCAGGACCCCGACCGCGCTCATGATGTTGTTGACGACGATGGCGGTCGGCGCGGTTGCCGCCTGCATGGCCTGCCGGAGCCCGTCGGCGCCGGCCTGCTCACCGAACCCGGTGGCCAGGTGCGGAGCCGGTGTCAGGCCGGCGGCGTCCATCGCCTGCTGGTAGCCCAGGTAGCGCTGCTGGGAAAGGTATCCCGAACCCCCGACGAAGACGATGTGGCGGTGGCTGAGGTTGACCAGGAACCGCGTCGCGATCTCGCCCGCGCGGCGATCGTCTACGTCGATCCAGGGATGGTCCAGTGCGTGTTCCAGGATGAGGATCGGCTTGGGGTGGGAGCGGAGTTCGGCCATCACGTCGTCGTCCAGCAGCCCTTCGCCGCGGATCAAGATACCGTCGACCGTGCCCTGGCTGAGCAGCCGGGTCAGGAACTGGCTGCCGGAGCGCATCGTCTCGGCATCGCCCAGCAGGACCGTCGCGCCGTGCTCCGCCGCCGCCTCGTAGACCCCATGCCGCAGCGGTCCGTAGACCGGGTTGTCGATCTTGTTGAGGATCATCGCGATCATGTCGGTTTGGTTGAGCCGTAGCGAGCGCGCCGTCTGGTTCGGCTGGTAGCCCAATTGCTGCATCGCCTGGAGCACCCGGGTGCGGGTGGATTCCCTCATCCGGGTGTGGCTCGTGCCGTTGACCACCGCCGACACCACGGCGAGCGACACCCCAGCCGCCCGTGCGACGTCACGTTGCGTTGCCATGGTACAAGCCTACTCGGTTCTTGACGTAACGTCTCACCATCCCTATTTTGAATTAACGTTACGTCAACAAGGAGCATATATGACATCGACACGTCGCACCGTCCTCCTGCGGTCCTCCTGGGCGACGGTGAACATCGGCGACGTGGCTCACTCCCCTGGCGTGGTGCGGGCGTTTCAGCGGTTCGCCCCCGAGGTCGAGGTAATCCTCTGGCCGGTGCGGCTGGAGGAGCGCGAACGATCCATGCTGCGGCACGCGTTTCCCGACGTGCGCGTCGTCGATGGCACTCTCGGCGGGGACGGGCCGAGCACCCCGGAGTTGGCCGCCGCCATCGACGGCGCGGACGTCCTGATGCACGGATCGGGCGCCGACGCCTTCCAGAGCACCGAGATCGATTGGTGGCGCGAGCACGTGGGCCGCCCGTATGGGTACTTCGGGGTCACCGTGGATCCGCTGTGCCCACCGACCATGGCGACGCTGCCGGAGCTGGCACAGATGGTCGATCTCCTCCCACCGTCCTATCTCGAGGACGACGTCAAGGACCGTTTCGACAGCGCAGACTTCGTGTACTGCCGCGAAACGCTGACCCTGGCCACCCTGCGCGGCCAGAAGATAACCGGGCCCGACCTCGCCTTCGGGCCGGATGGCACGTTCGCGTTCGACCACACTGACGCCGTCGCCGCCGCTCGCCTGCTGGAGAATTTCGGCCTGCAGCCCGGTCGGTTCGCCTGCTTCGTTCCGCGGCTGCGCTACGCCCCCTATGCGAAGATCTACGGCACGGAACCGACCCGCGAGCAGATGCGGCGCGACGCGGTCAACCGGGCCACCGTGACGCACGACCTGGCGGTGCTGGCGGCGGCGATCGAGACCTGGGTACGCGTCAGCGGCCTGCCGGCCGTCGTGGTGCCCGAGATGAGCTATGCCGTCGAGCTCGCTCACGAGCAGCTTCCCAGCCTGCTCAGTCCACAGACGCTCGGTCAGGTCCGGCTCCTGGACCGGTACTGGCCGCTGGAGGAGGCGACCGGGGTCTACGCCGTCTCGTCGCTGGTGGTCAGCATGGAGTGTCATTCGCCGATCCTGGCCGCACGACATGCGATCCCGACCGTCTACCTTCGGCAGCCGACCGAGACCACGAAATCTCAGATGTTCGCCGACCTCGGCGCCCCAGACCTGGTGATCGAGCTCGACCATCGTGCCGCGGCGACGGTCGTCGCGGCGGTCACCGACATCGCCACCGACCCGGCGCCCGCGGTCGCCCGGAGCAGGAGGGTCGCGGCCAATGCCGACGACCGGCTGCGGGCGGCGGTGCAAGCCTGCGTCGCGGGCCAGCCCATCGGCCTGCCTGCACCGGTGGAGACCGGCGATGCATAGCCTGCGCGACCGCTGGCGGCGCGACCGGGTCCTGCTGCTGCTGGCGCTTCCCGGGGTCACGGCGCTGCTGCTGTTCCACTATCTGCCGCTCGGCGGGAACATCATCGCGTTCCAGGACTTCCAGCCGTTCCTCGGAATCTGGCACAGCCCGTACGTCGGGCTGGACAACTTCGAGCCGGTGCTCACCGGCGACCCGGTGTTCCTCAACGCACTCGTCAACACACTGATCATCACGCTGATCCAGGTGGTCTTCGTGTTCCCACTGCCGATCTGCCTCGCGTTGATCCTGAACGCGACCATCAGCGAACGGCTCAAACGCCTCACCCAGTCGATCCTCTACATGCCGCACTTCCTGTCCTGGGTCATCGTGGTTGCCCTGTTCCAGCAGATGTTCGGCAACGGCGGGATGCTCAACGCCTGGCTGCGCTCGGCCGACCTGTCCACGTTCCACATCGTCGGCGTACCCGAGTTGTTCAAACTCATGATCACATCACAGGTGATCTGGAAGGACACCGGCTGGTCGACAATCATCTTCCTCGCCGCACTTTCCAGAGTGGATCCGGCGCAGATGGAGGCCGCGGTGGTGGACGGCGCCTCGGCAGCTCGCCGCCTGTGGCACGTGACCCTGCCCTACATCCGCCCGGTGATCGTCCTGCTGCTGATTCTGCGGCTCGGTGACTCGCTGTCCGTCGGGTTCGAGCAGATCATCCTGCAGCAGGCACAGGTCGGTGCCGGTGCCAGCGAAGTACTCGACACATACGTCTACAACCACGGGATCGTCGGCGGCGACTGGGGCACCGCGGCCGCGGTGGGGCTGATCAAAGGCATTGTGGGTGTCGCGCTCGTGCTCGGCGCCAACCGGTTGGCCCACGCCCTGGGCGAGCAGGGGGTGTACGCCAAGTGACGAGCCGACCTGTGCCGACTGCGGTGTCCGTGGCGCGCCCCGCCGCGGGCACAGGGCTGCGGCGGCCACGCTCGGGCCGCAGCCGGCGTCCGGTCTGGATGGGCGAGCCCAGCAAGCTGGGGTTCGGTGCGCGGGGACTCGTGCTCGGCCTGGGCTGCCTGGCGGTTCTGGTTCCGTTCTGGGCGGTGCTCATGACCAGCATCGCCTCCCCGGAGGAGATCAACAGGGCGGGCGGCTTCGTGCTGTGGACGAACGAACCGACGCTGGACTCCTACCGGGCCGTCCTGTCCGGAGGAATCGTCACCCGTGCGCTGCTGGTGAGCGCCGGCATCACCGTGGTCGGCACGGCACTCAGCCTCGTCTCCACGATCGCTCTGGCGTACGCGCTGTCGCGGCCAGGTTCGTTGCTGCAAAAGCCGATCCTGCTGATGACGGTGTTCACCCTGCTGTTCAACCCGGGCATCATCCCGATGTACCTGACGGTCAAACAGCTTGGCCTGCTGGACAGCTACCTGGCACTGATCCTGCCGGTGCTGGTGAACGCGTTCAACGTCATCGTCATGCGCGCGTTCTTCCAGGAAATCCCACGCGAGCTGCGGGAAAGCGCCTATATGGACGGTGCCGGGGAGATGCGCATCCTGCTGCGGATCGTCCTGCCACTGTCGAAGGCGGTCGTCTCCGTGATCGGGCTGTTCTACGCAGTGGCGTACTGGAACGCCTTCTTCTCCGCGATGTTGTACCTCCAGTCGTCGGAAAAGTGGCCGCTGCAACTGGTGCTGCGCACCTACGTCGTCAACAACACCCCGATCGGGTCCGACCAGCTCAGCTCGAACCTGGAGAACCTGCCACCACAAATCTCCGTCCAGATGGCGATTCTTGTCATCTCCGTCCTGCCCATCCTGTTCATCTACCCCTTCATCCAAAAGCACTTCGCCAAGGGACTCATGGTCGGCGCCGTCAAGGGCTGACCGGTCGTCCACGCAATGTGGCAAGGAGACGTCATGGCACCCACCTTCAGCCGCCGCCACGTCCTGGCACTCGGCGCGGCAACGGGGCTGGCCCCGCTGCTCGGGGCCTGCGGCGACGGCAGCCCGAGTTCGCCGAACAGCTCGACCGGGTCGGTCAAGCTGCCCACCTACAAGCCCGTCACCGCGGCCACGCCCGACCTGGCCGCCGAGCCGGCCGGGGTGTCGCCGGGATACTTCACCTACCCGACCGCCTCCAGCGCCGCATCACAACCGGTGCAGGGCGAAGCCGTCACGGCACTGACGTACACCTACGACCCGATCGCCCCCGCGCTCGGCTCGAACCCCTACTGGCAGAACCTCAACAGCAAACTCGGCACCGAACTGAAGATCACGTACGTCCCCTCGACTGACTACAAGAGCAAGGTCGCCACGACCATTGCCGGTGGCGATCTGCCCGACATGGTGGCTATCCAGGGCGTTGTCCAGCAGATGCCGGCCATGCTGAAGGCGACATTCACCGACCTCACCGAGTACCTGTCCGGGGACGCGGTCCTCGCCTACCCGAACCTCGCCGCCCTGCCCACCGATGCCTGGCGCAGCACCGTCTACGACCAGCGGATCTGGGGCATCCCCGTGCCGCGGGCACGGATCGGCACCGTGCTGTACACCCGGGCCGACCTGCTGGCCAGGGCAGGACTCAGCCTCCAGCCCAATTCGTGGGCCGAGTTCAAGGAGATGGCGGCCGCGCTGACCGACGAGCGGGCCGGTCGGTGGGCGTTCGGACAGATCCCGTTCAACACGATCCTTGAGATGAACGGGATCACCGGCAACTGGCCCGGCGGCACCGGCGCCTGGCAGGCCGAAGGTGGCGTCTTCACCCACTCCGGGACGACACCGCAGTTCATGCAGGCCCTCGAGGACACCGTCGAGCTGGTGAAGTCGGGGGTGATACATCCCGACCACGCGGGCGCGCCCAACACGAAGCGCAACGCGTGGATGCTGGCCGGCACGACCGCGTTCACCATCGGCGGGTACGCCGGGTGGGGCAAGTTTTACGGCCAGGCGAAAGACGTGCCCGGCTTCCGCCTGACCGGCATGCTCTCGCCCACCCGCGACGGCACAGGGACGCAGGTACGCACGCCCGGCCCGACCCTGTCCAGTTTCACCGCTATAGCCAAGACCGACAACGCCGACCGGATCAAGCAGATCCTCAAGGTCCTCGACTGGTTGTGCTCACCCTTCGGCAGCGGCGAGTACCTGGCCCTCCGGTACGGCGTCGAGGGCCAGACGTTCACCCGCAACGGCTCCGACCCGACCCTCACCGAGAGCGGGCGCAGCCAGGTATTCCTGCCGGTGCGGTACCTCGCCGAAGCATCGCCCGTCATCTACGAGCAGGGCAACCGCCAGGCCGTACAGGACCAGCACGACCACCAGGTCGCCGGCGTCCCGCTTGCCGTCGCGGACCCGACCCTCGGGCTGTACTCGGAGACCGCCGCCAGCAAGGCTGCCAGCGAGCAGCAGGAACTGGACTCGGTGCTGCTGGAGATCCAGCTGGGGAACAAGCCCGTCTCGGCGTGGCAGCCGGCCATCAAGAAGTTCATGGACCGGGTGGGCAACAAGATCAAGGCCGAGTACGAGGAGCAGGCGGGTGGTTGACGCGCTGGACTCAGCCAACACTCTCACGGGGTTAGGGAGGAGACAGTGGTGAGACGGAGCAAGTTACGTTGGTACACGCGTGGTCGGGCCCGTGCGGCGGTCGTGCTGGCTCTGGTGGCGGCGGTTCTGTCGCCGGGCAGTGCCGCCGTCGCCGACATGTCGGATCTCGGCGGGCTGCTCGACCTGACGCGCCCGGGGCTCGGCGCGGTGGCGGCCAAGCTGGCCGCCGGTGATGAAGCGGGCGCCGCGAGCGAGCTCAAGGTGTATTACGCGGGCCGCGCCGACGTCCAGTACCCGGCTCCGGCCGAGGGCTTGGGCGGTGGCGACTCGGGCCCCGACGAGCTCGCGGCGGGGATCTTCCGGTTCGGCGCCGAGACCCGCAACTTCTACAACAGCGCCGAGCAGCGGATCGACATCGACTGGCAGGACCTTTGGGGTGGGACGCAGACCACCCCGGGCAGCGCGCAGACTTTGATGAGCGACTTCACGTTCATGCCCAAACTGGCATTCGCTTACGTGTCCGAGAGTGACCCGGCAAAGCGTGCGGCGTACGCGGCGGCGTGGATGGACATCTCGCTGGACTTCTTCGCCGACAATCAGAGCTGGCCGCAGGGCCGCAACCTGTCGGCAGCCAAGCGGCTCGCCCAGCTGGTCAGCGCGTTTTCCGTGTTCCGGACCGATCCTGGCATCGACGCGAGCGATCTCGTGGCGTACCTGTCCGGCGTGCACGCCACGACGGACTTCCTCGCCGGCGTGATGCAGATACATGTCGGAAACAACTGGTACGTGTCGATGGCCCGCTCCGTCCACGCGGCAGCCGTGTTTCTGCCCGAGTTCTCGTCATCGCCTGGCTGGGAGTGGTTCGCGGTGCGCTCGGTCGAGCGGTTCCTGCGCGCGTACTTGAAGGGCGACGGTGTGTACCGCGAGCCGGCGTTCAACTATCAGGCATACGTGGCGGATATGCTCAACTCCGTCATAGCAGTCGCGAATGCCAACGGGCGAACCGCTCCTGATTCGCTCGTGCAGGGGGCGGACTGGATCGCGGATTCGCTGTTCGCGACCCGTCAGCCGAATCTTGAACCCGCGGCGATTGGCGACACGCCGAACAACTACGCGGGTACGTCGGCCATTCGCAGGAGCGGTGTACGCAACTCCTGGCCCGATTTCACCTGGGTCGCCTCCGGCCGAACGGAGGGGACCGCCCCGACGCTGTCGTCCACGGTGTTTCCGATCAGCTTCGCGGTTCAGCGTTCCGGGTGGGACGCCGATGCCCGGTACATGCTGATCAACAACCAGAATTCCAGTTACACTGCCTCGCATCGGCATCCGGACGACCTCAGCCTGGTGATGGCGGCGTACGGGCGTCCGCTGATCGTCGACTCCGGGGTGGGGGACTACAGCGCGACTCCGACGAACGACTGGATGCGCCGTACCACCGAGGCGCACAACACCATCGAGGTCGACGGACTCCCGCAGACCGCCGGCGTCCCCCGCACAACGTCGCTGTGGCGCTCGAACGCGGGCCTCGACATCTACCGCGGTGCGGCGATGGGCTACCGGCCGGTCGCGCACGATCGCGCGGTCTACTTCGTCAAGCCCGGCTTCTGGGTGGTCTCCGACGACCTCACCGGTGACACCGCCGCGCACAACTACCGGCAGCTCTGGCACTTCCCCGGGGATCCGGTGACCGTCAATCCGACCACGAAGGTCGCCACGGTCGGGTTCGACACCGTGCCCGGAGCCGCACCCGTTGCCGGCGTGCAGCTCATCCCGGTGGCAACGGCCGGCGCCGCGGTAACCCCCAGGGTCCACGAGGATGGCGCCGTACGCGTCGGCGAGCAGGTACTCACCAACGTCGACTACCTGTCGTACGACTGGTCCTCCACCGGACCGACGGGACTGGACACGGTCGTGGTTCCCGGCAAGGCCGGCGCGGCGCCCTCGGTGACGGCGAAGCGCATCGCCATGCCCGGGGTGAGTCACTCCGTGGCGACGGCGATGGAGATCGCCCTGCCGGACGCGACCGGACGCTTCTACCTTTCGCGCGAGGCGACTCCCTCGTCGAGGGCGTTCGGAGCCGCCACGACCAACGCCGAGACCGCGTACCTCGAGCGTGCTTCGCGCGGCGGGCTTACCAGGTACGCGCTGACCCGAGGGTCGTCGCTGATCGACCAAGGTAACACCGTTATCAGCGCATCCGCACCGGTGTCCGATATCAGCGTGGAACTGCGCGGCTCGACCGCCCGGATCTCGCTTGGAGACCCGTTCACCGGCACGCTCTCCATCCACGCGCCGAACGCGAACGCGGTGACGGTGAACGACACCCCGATCGCGTTCACCCGCACGGGCGACCTCATTACCGTGTCACTCGAGGAACACTTTGCCCCGGCACCCGTGCTCAACGACGAGTTCGACGATGCCGGCCTGGACCGTGACGTCTATGACTTCAACGGATCCTTTGGCGGCTGGGCGCCGGTCCAGGGGACCTGGGCGCTCACCGGCGCACAGCCGGACACGCAGCTGGCACAGACCTCGACTGCGGACATGGTGTCGTTCGCGGCGCTGCAGGACGTACCCGATGACGTGGTCATGGCCGCGGACATCGTTCCCGGGGTACGCGGCCAGACGACGGCCCGTACCGGTCTCGCGTTCCGCTACCACGATTCCCGCAACTACTACCGGGCCGAAGTGCTCAACTCCACGTCGGGAGCGACGCTGCAGCTCGTGAAGATATACAACTCGACGACCACGGTTCTCGCGGAGACCACACTGCCGATCGGTGCCAACGTCCCGCACAAGCTGGTCGTATCCGCGATCGGGAGGCATCTGAGCGCCAAAGTCGGCGATACGTCGATCTCCGCGGACGACGGACAGCTGCCGACGGGTGGTGCCGCCGCCTTTACGCATCGGCGGGCCGCGACCTTCGACAACATCGTGATCAGGGAAGGGCTCGATCGGGCCAGTTGGCGAGGAATAACAGGGTCTGTGTCCGTCGCCTCGGGCAAGTTGCACCTCACGCCGCCTGCCGGTGGCCGGGCGCACGTACTGGCCGACTCGACGTTGCCGTCGCGCTTCTCCGAGGCGTGCGACTATGCCGTGGAGACCACGGTCACGATCGACGGATCCGTCGGTAACGCGGGAATCTCGCTGCGAGACACCACGGACGCGTACGGGTATCGGATCCACGTCGGCAAGACGAGCAACGGAACCCAGTACGCGAGCATCATCCGCGAGGCTCACGCGTCGGGTCCCGTCACAGTGGCCACGGCATCCATCAGCAACCCGTTGACAGGTCCCGTGCGACTGGGTGCGGCGATTCACGGCGACCGCATCACCGTGACGTTGAACGGCGTTCAGGTCCTGAAGGGTCGCGACACCGTTGTCCGCAGCGGCGGCGTCGGGCTTTACGCATCCACGGAGAGCTCGTTCGAGAACGTCACTGTCGCTCAGTCCTGCGGGCGGGAGCGCCTCCGGCCAATTGCTCCTGGCGCCAGCCACCGCCGGAACCACAACGACGGAACTGGCGTATAGCGGCAAAGCATGAGGGTTGGTGGGCCGCCGTATGTATGGGCGGCCCACCAACCCCATCGCCGGCACGGCAAGGCCTTTCCCACTCAGCCCGATTACGAAGGAGCTGTGCGTTGTTCCAGCATCCGGAGCGTGAAGGGTGTCAAAACCAGGCCCATGGCGCTGACCTGCTTATTCGTGACGGTGCCTCGTTGATCAGCCAGTTCGCTGGTACTCGTTGATCAGCCCACCGAGAACTACGCGACGCTCGATCCGACCCGTCGGCAGCGGGATTACGTTGGAGTCGTGATCGGTGGGCACTCGGAGGCCGAGAGAGCGGTGTGGCCGGTGACGATTGTAATGATGGGCGTATTCGTCCAGCACGGTGCGAAGATGCCGCTCGCCGAAGATGAGCAGTCGGTCTGTGCATTCCGTGCGTGCGGTCCGTACCCATCGCTCGGCAAATGCATTCGCGCGAGGCGACCGCGCTGGGATCTTCACGTGCACCAAGCGAAGCCTTCGCAGAGCCATGACCTGGGCGGATGTAGTTATCGGCAGGCGCAGTCTCGGTTGTTCGGCGTGAAGGCGGGCGATTGATGGCGCCATAGAAGTGATCGATCACTTCTCTTGCCCGTGGTAGGTTAGTGATCGATCACTTCGACGTCAATGCCCTGGTGAAACGAGGGCGGCTAGGCTGTGGTGAGCAGAGCGAGGAGGGTCCCGTGGACGAAGGTGAGACGCCGCGCCTCACGATCCACGAGGTGGCCCGGCGCGCGGGCGTGTCGCACCAGACCGTTTCCCGGTACTTCCGCAAGAACGAGACCTTGAAGCCGGCGACCCGCGCCAAGATCGACCTGGTCGTCCAGGAATTCAACTATCGGCCGAACCTCGTCGCGCGCTCCATGCGCACGCGGCACACGAACCGGCTGGCGATCACCCTGCCCGCATCCACTTACCTGTGGCCGGCGCGCCTGCTACGCGCCGCCGCGGCGGCGGCGCACGCCGAAGGCTTCCAGCTGGAGGTCCTCAGCGTCGAGGGCGATCCGCGCGCCAGGACGGAGCGGGTGCTGGAGCTGGCCGGCTCGGGGCAGGTCGAGGGCGTTCTGTCGTTGACACCCCTGGAGATCGACCCCGCAGCCTCGCCGGTGCCCATTGTCGTCAGTGGCGACTACGACGACGAGCTGCGCGGGGCGAACGAACTCGCGAACGCCTCCCCGGTCGAGGAGATCATCGACTGTCTCGCCTCGCTCGGCCACCAGGTTTTCTTCCACATCGCGGGCGCGCAGAGCTGGGCCTCGGCCCGCAACCGCAGACTTGTCTTCGAGCGGACGATCGAGCGCCGCGGGCTCACCTCGTACGGTGTCGCGCTCGGTGACTGGAGCCCGCAGTCCGGCTACGACGCCGTCCGCGGCCTGCCCGACAAATGCGGCGTGACCGCCATCGTCGCGGTGAACGACCACGTGGCGATGGGGGCCGTACGCGCGGCGCTGTCGCGGGGCTGGCGGGTTCCCGGTGATGTCAGCGTGTTCGGCTGGGACGACGAGGAGCTGGGACGTTTCGCTACCCCCGCGCTGTCCACCGTGGCGGTGGACCGTGAGGTTCAGGGACGGGAGGCGATGGCCAGGCTCATCGCGGCGGTGCGCGGCGAGGCCCCGCCGCCGGCCTCCGAACGGTCGATCAACCGGGTCATCATCCGCGAGACGGTCGGCCCACCACCCGTGTGAGGACGGTCCGCACGTCTTGAGCCGGACGGCATCCACGTGCTAACACTTTGACGCCATGAGCCCTACCCGCCTGGAGCTACGGCCATGAGCCAACTGCGGTCCGCCGATCCACCGCTGATCACCATCGACGAGAAGGTCCGGCACCAGACGATCGACGGGTTCGGGATCTCCACGGCGTTCCGGCGAGGTGAGCTGCTCAAGGCGCTTCCGGAGGACAGGCGGCGCGAGGTCCTGGACCTGTGGTTCGACTGCGGCAAGGGGGCCGGGTTCAGCATCCTGCGACTGGGCATCGGCTCGGCGCCGGCCGGCAGCCCGTACGACGACATGGTCTCGATCCAGCCCCAGGATCCCGGCGGCCCGGACGCCCCGCCGCAGTACATCTGGGACGGCGACGACAACAGCCAGGTCTGGGTGGCCAGGGCCGCGCAGGAATATGGGGTGAGGCGGTTCTTCGCCGTTCCCTGGAGCGCACCCGGGTACATGAAGGACAACGGCGAGGAGGACAACGGCGGCAGGCTGAAGCCCGAGTGGTGGCGCGCCTACGCCGACTACCTGGTGCAGTACACGAGGTTCTACCAGCGGGAAGGCATCCGGATCACTGACCTCGCCTTCGCGAACGAGCCTGACTGGACCGCCCCGCACCCGTCCATGCGCTTCACTCCGAAGGAGGCGGCCGAGTTCGTCAAGGTGCTCGGCCCCCTCGCCTCGGGCGTGCGGCTGGTGTGCTGCGAGTCGCTCGGGTGGGAGGAGACCAAGGCGTACATCGCGGCGACGGCCGAGCCTGGGGCTCGCCGCTGGGTGAAGCTCTACAGCGGCCACGGCTACGGCACCCCGGTGGACTCGCCGCTGCCGACGAAGCGGCCCACCTGGATGTCGGAGTGGAACCCGAACGGCACCACCTGGAACGAGAGCTGGTACGACGGCAGCGGGTCCGACGGCTACACGATCGCCTCGGCCGTGCACGACGCGCTCGCCTTCGCCGGCGTCTCCGGCTACCTGTACTGGCTGGGCGCCTCGAAGGGCAACACCCGCGCGCTGCTGCGCATCGACGAGGAGGCGGGGACGTACCGGGTCTCCAAGCGGTTGTGGGCGCTGGCCGCGTTCAGCAGGTTCGTCAGGCCGGGCGCGGTCAGGATCGGGGCCGCGGGCGCGGTGCCTTCGCTGAAGGTGTGCGCGTTCCACAACCCCGACGGCTCGCGCGTGATCGTGGTGCTCAACACCGGCGTGGCCCCTCGCACCTGGGCGGGCGTGAGCGAGGAGGCCGAGGTGTACCGCACCGACGTGAACGCCTCGCTCGATCCGGTTCCCGTCCGGGACGGGGCGGTGACGTTCCCGCCGCGTGCCCTGACAACGATCGTCCTGCGCTGAGTCGCGGCCCGGCCCGGTGCTGCCGTCGCATCAGGGCAGCGGCGCCCAGGTCCGCAGCCGGCCGCACATGCCGAAGGCGCGGAGACCCGGCCTGGGCGTGGTCCTCACCACGGTGGCCTGCCCGAGGTGGGCGGGATCGCCGCCCGCGATCGCGTCGAGCTGTGACTTGGTGCGCTCGGTCTCGGTGGCGACGGTCTCGTTCCACAACTCCTTCCAGGACGCGACCCGGGGGCGGACGATCGCCGCCGCCAGCCGATGGAAGTCCGCCAGCGCCTGCCCGCCACGCTCCTCGACGTCCTCCACAAGCTGCCGGAACCCGGTGATCGCGAGGTCCCGGCGGGCCCGCGCGGCCGTTGCCCGTTCATCCTCGGAGCCCTGCGCCGGCAGCGCCGCCGCGGCGAGGTAGGCGTCGCGATCGCGCAGGACGTCGGCGGGGAAGGTGAGCACGGCGTCCCCGGCCTCGGGCAGGCCCGCGTTCTGCATGATTACCACCAGCCGGAGCCCGTCCTCGTTGACTAGGCGGTGAATCGTTCCGGGCGAGAACCACAGGACCGTGCCCGCTTCGAGCCGGTCGCGGGCGAAGCCGGCGGCGCTGAGGGTGTGCACCTCCCCGCGGCCCGCAGTCACGACGTAGGCCTCGGTCGAGGCCGTGTGCAGGTGCGGGGTGCCGCCGCGTAGCCCGTCGGCGCACTCCCAGTCGTAGACCGCCAGATCACTGATCGAGGTGCCGCCGGGGAACAGCGGGGTCATAGGGCGAACTCCGCCCCGAGTTCGTCCAGCTCGGCCCGGTCGCACATGTGGTCGATGAAGACGTAGCGGTGCGCGAGTTCGAGGGTGTCGCCGTCGGCCAGCGCGATCTCCTCGTCGAAGGAGGGGGAGGGGCTGATCACGGCGAACGCCTCCCTGCGGACGAACCACTTGATCGGCACGGACGCGCTGGAGTGCCCGGCGATGGCCAGCACGGTGCCGCCGCCGTCGATCTCGTCGTGCTGGCCGACCATGGCCAGCCATCGTGCCTCGGTGCCCATCATCTCCTCGCCGCCCAGGCCATCGGCGCCGATGATCGTGCCGCCGGTCCAGGACCTGGGGCCGCGCCAGAAGTAGCCCGCGTACCCGGCCATAGGCCGACCGTGCGTGGTGGGGCTGCCGAAGCTGAGCGGGGCACCGCGGACGTTGCGCAGCTTCGTGGTGAAGTCCAGGGCCCAGATGCCCCGCGTGGTGTCCACGCCGTGGAAGACCTGGCGGCGCTGCTCGGTGATCCAGTGCTCGCCCGGCGCGGAGACCCAGTGCAGGCTCTCCTCGGCCATGACCCGCATGCCGTCAGAGGAGACTTCGGTGAAGGCGATGTGGTTGATGTGGCCGAGGTTGTCCTCCCAGTGATAGTCCCGCTCCACCGAGAACGTCGGGCCGCCCCAAAAGTTCTGCCCCGACAGGTGGGCCCAGGTCATCTGCAGGCCCTTGTGCCAGCGGTGATCGTGCGGCCGGTAGACCGACATGGGCGCGCCCGACAGGCTGCGGATGGGGTGGATGTAGGGCTTGGGGGACTCGGCGTCGGGAGCGTCCGGCTGGTAGACGTATTGGGCGATTCGCACGTCGCCGGCGGCGATGACCAGGGACTTGTCCTCGTCGCGGACGGTGAGCGTGGTGTCAGGCATGGTGGGGGTCCTTCTGCTGGAGACGGGCGACGGCGGTCGCCGTGTCGCCGCCGTTGAGGGAGTGGTAGAAGGGGTTGGCGGGGCCGAGCTCGGTCCGGGAGACGGGACGTCCCGTGATGGCGGACTGGTACATGGCCGTGATCAGCTCCATGACGCGCCTGCCGTCCGCGCCGCTGGCGGCGGGCCGCTCGCCGGCCCTCATCGCGGCCAGCAGGGCGGTGAGCTGGGCGCGGTGTGAGCTGGGCGTGTTGTCGGCGGGGGCCCAGCCGGCGATCCTGCCGGCGTCGGTGACGTGCGGCGCGGGCGTCCAGCGCCAGTTGGAGTTCTCGTAGCCGTACAGGTGTTCGACCTCCACCGTGGCGTCGGTGAAGTCGAAGCGCAGGTAGCTCGTCTCGCGCGGGGACAGGACGCTGTTGGCCACCGAGGCGATGGCGCCCGAGGCGAAGCGGACGATCGCGAACGACACGTCCTCGGTCTCGACCCGCCGGCCGAGCGTGGCCGCCACGGCGTGCACCTCGCTCCAGTCGCCGAGCAGGCTGAGCAGGAGGTCCATCTGATGGATGCCGTGGCCCATGGTTGGACCGCCGCCCTCGGTCTCCCACTTGCCGCGCCACGGCACCTCGAAGTAGTCGTGGCCGCGGTACCACAGCGTGTTGCACACGGCGACGAGCGGCGCGCCCAGCTCGCCCTCGACGATGTGCTGCCGCAGCCGCCGCGCCGCGCTGCCGAAGCGGTGCTGGAAGACATAGCTCGCGTACGGGCCGCCGTCCTTTTCGTGGGCGGCGATCTCGTCGTACTCGGCCAGCGACAGCGTCGGCGGTTTCTCGCACCACACCCACGCGCCGGCGTCCAGAGCGGCGCTCACCGCCGCGCGATGCGCGACCGGCGGCGTGGCGACTATCACCAGGCCGGGGCTCTCGGTCGCCAGCATCTCGGCGGGATCGGTGTGGCGGGCGGGGATGTCGTAGGCGTCGGCCAGTTCGTTCGCGCGGCCGGAGTCGATGTCGCACACGGCGACGATCCGTACCGCGTCGCCCGCCGCGGCCAGGGCGGGCACGTGACAGGCTTTCGCGATGCCCCCGGCGCCGACGACGGCGACACGAACCGGGGACGAAGACGCAGACATGCGTGACTCCTTCGGACGGCCAAAGAGTGATCGATCACTTTTTCCTGGTCAACCTATTTTCAATCGCCCTCTGGGTCAACCCCTCGCCCATCCGTTCCTGGACGAACGTGACGTTAGCCGCTGTGCGTCTGCCGAAAATTCCATCCATCCCGCGGCGAAGGATTCGCCCTGATCATTGAAGACCTTCTCGCCCTGCCAGCCGACCGGCCGGTGGTCGCGGAGGGTGTGCGGCTGGCGCCCGATCTTGTCCGTCCCCTGCTCGCCGCAGTGGGCCAAGCCGTATGGCTGCTGCCGACTCCCGGTTCCGCCAGGCGGTGTTCGACGGCCGCGGTGAACCGGCATGGCGGTTTCTCGCCAAGACCGTGACCCGCGGCAGGTCCTGCACAACCTGCTGCAGCGTGACGCGCTGTTCACCGACCGGCTCGCCGAGCAGACCCGGCAGCTGAGCCCGCAGGGGGCTCAGGGTGGAGGGCGCGGTCACCGAGGAAGACCTCGCACGGCGATTCTGTAACCTGTTCGGCCCTGCGAACTAGGCGGTCGCTTCAGATGGGGCGCGGTGGCCACAGCCGCTGCGACAACAGGGGTTCAGGTGCCGTTGGAGTCCGGGGACGAGCAGCTCGGGTACTGGTGCTCGCAGGCGTACTGTCGCCACGCCTGGTCGAAGACGGCGGCCGAGGGGATCATCTTCCATACCTTCTCGTTGAAGACCGACACAGCAAAGGTCAGCGTGGCCCCGCTGACGGTAGCCGTGTTCGGGCTTCCCTCCAGATCCTGGCTCTGGAACGAGCCGTCGCTGCCGGCGGTGCCGGTGAAGTTCTTGTCCGAGCCGTCCTCGCGGACCAGGCGGCCGCTGTCGCTGAAGTAGACCAGCGTCTGCCGTCCCTGGACTTGCCCTCCGTCGGGATGCACCATCCATTGGATCAAGAAGAAGTTGCCCTCCCGAGAGGCCATGGCGGCATAGTGCTGGGGAGAGTTCTCTCCGCCACCCTTCGTGTCGGGCGCCCGTTGCTCCTCGTTCTTCGACAGCAGCAACACGGTCAAAGCGGCGACAACGGCGACTGCCAGGACGGCAACGCCGGCGATCAGCGCGATTCGTGGTGAGCGGGAGGCAGGCATTCGGTGATCATAATCCTTTCCCCGGCCCGCTCACCGGCCGCTCTCGGAATCAGTGACACCGCCGGCCAACGAGCCTCACGGCGGGTCGTGGTGGACGAGCAGGAGTGAACGATCCGCATCGGGTGTCGTGATCTGTTCAGGGCAGCACAGCCAGCTTGCCCACAGTGGTCCGTGCCTCCAGTTCCGCGAGTGCTTTCGGCCCCTCGGCCGGCTCGTACACGGTGGGCTGTCCAGGGCCGAGCACCCCGGCCGCGAGGAGTCCGGACAACTGGCCCATGACCTCGCCGAAGATCTGCGGTGCGGCTTGGATCAGGATGCCGATGTTCAGGCCTATGACGTGGATCTGGTGCTTGTAAACCAGTTTCGTACCAGCTCGTGCTTGCCCGGCGGGGCTGTGGCGATCACCGTCGCGCCGTAGTGTCTGGCCATCTTCACCGCGGCCTGGCCGGTTCCACCGGCCGCGGCGTGGATCAGCACGATCTGACCTGCGGTGAGGCCGCCCAGTGGCCTGAGCGCCGCAAGCGCGGTCGGCCAGTTCACGACCAGGCCCAGCGCCTGCTCGTCGGCCCAGCCCGCCGGCACCGGGATTGCGGCGTTTGCGGGCAGCACCATGTACTCGGCGAAGGCGCCGCCGTTGACGCTGACGCCGATGACGTGGGCGCCGGGTTCCAGGTGGGTCACTCCCTCGCCGACGGCGGTGACTTCACCGGCGCCTTCGATGCCCGCCAGGTACGGCGGCTTGTCCCGATCGCCCATGGGCAGCAACCGCAGCGCGGCGAAGGCGTTCGTGACGGTCAGGTAGGCCAGGCGAAGGAGCACGGCCGATCATCATGCCGCACTTGGTCCCCCTCCCAGTGGCCGGAAATCGCGTCACCCAGCGCCAAGCCCTGCAAGGCCATGACCTGGGCGGATAACATTATCGGCAGGCGCACTGTCGGTGGAGATGCGCGTTCTCCGGCTCGCCGAATCGATTCGCAAACAACGGACCCGGCGGCGAGAAGGATGTCGCCGCCGGGCCTCTCACAGCCGCCGTCATCACCGCGAAGGGCGGCACGACCGGCCGGTTGTTGCGGCGGGTCAGCTACGCATGCTCCATTTCTGGCTGCTCGTGCCGGTGCAGGACCACAGCTGCACCTTGGTTCCGTTGCCGGTCCCGAAGTTGCTCGCCTCCATGCACAGGCCGGACTGCACACCGGTGATGGTGCCGTCGGCGTTGACGTTCCACTGCTGGTTGGTCTGGCCGTTGCAGTCCCAGATGATCACCCGGGTGCCGTTGGCGGTGCCTTGTCCGTAGGCGTCCAGGCACTTGTTGCCGTACACCTGCAGCTGCTTGCCGGAGGTGTAGGTGAAGCGCTGGTTGGTGCCGCTGCCGCAGTCCCAGAGCTGCGCCTGGGTGCCGTTGGTGGTGCTGTTGTTGGGTACGTCGAGGCAGCGGCCGGACTGGCCGCCGACGATCTGGACGTTCTGCTGTGGGTTGCCAGCCGCCGGCGCGTAGCCGGCGGCGGCGATGTTGGCCTGTACGGCGTTCTCGGTGGCCTCCGACGGGTAGCCGGAGGTCATCACGCCCTCGTAGAAGGTGCCGCGGGCGCCGTTGCTGTTGTCGCCGCCGATGCCGAGCAGGATGGCGCCTTCCTTCTTCATCGGGTGGTAGCCGTTGGGGCGCCGTCCGTCGAAGTACGTCGTCAGGCCGCCCGACTGCGCGTTCCCACCCCGGATCGCCCAGTGGTTCGGCTCGCCCTTGACGATGGCCGTGACGAAACGGTGGTTGATCGACGGGAGGTTGTTGTAGCCCGCGTTCACCCCGGAGAAGAGTCCCCACTCCAGGTCGCCCATGATCCAGGGACCGGCTCCGGCCCCGTAGCCCCACTGTTTGTTGGCGCCGAAGTAGACGGTCTCCATGATGGCGGGGGCGTCGGCCTGGCCATCCGTCTGCGCGTTGCCGTAGTCGAAGCAGCACCACTGGTTGTAGTGGGTACCGTCGACGACGGCGTAGATGCCTTCCGGCTGGTCGCCGGTCGCCACGCCGTTGGTGTTGTTGTTGCGGTAGCCGGTGCCGGGAGCGATGTAGACGCCGTAGGCCTTCTGGCCGCCGATGGTGATCGGGGCCGCCTTCGCGTCGGCGAGGTTGTCCCATCCACCGGGACCGGGGCCGGGCCAGTAGCCGGGCGGCGCCTGGGTGAGGCGGTTGTTGCGGCCGGACTGGTCATAGATGATGGTGATGAGACAGGTCGTGCCGGAGCAGAACGAGTCCTGCGTGGCCGCGTTGGCGACTCCGCCCGCGCTCAGCACGCCGATGTCGCGGGTGGTGTTGTCCGAAGAGCGCCTGACCTGGTACAGCGGGCCGTTGTAGGCGCCGTACAGCGCCCGGGTGGTGCTGTGCGCCGCCACGCACGGCGTACCGCCCGAGGCGTAGATATCACACGGCTGCGCCGCTGCGGCCTCGGCGGTACCGCCGCCGGTCAGGCAGGCGGTGGCGATCAACGCGCTCGCACCGGCCGCGAGCGTCCTTCTCAAGCTTGCCAGGGGCATGATGCCTCCTTGCCAGACCGCGTCCTTCGGATGTGCGGGGTCGTCTTGTGACTTCCGAAGGCGCGGCTCGTCGAAGAAACGGATTCCTTACAAACCCCGGTGATCCCCGCCGGTCACCGGGTCAGCTCCTGGTCCATTTCTGGCTGCTCGTGCCGGTGCAGGACCACAGCTGCACCTTGGTTCCGTTGCCGGTCCCGAAGTTGCTCGCCTCCATGCACAGGCCGGACTGCACACCGGTGATGGTGCCGTCGGCGTTGACGTTCCACTGCTGGTTGGTCTGGCCGTTGCAGTCCCAGATGATCACCTGGGTGCCGTTGGCGGTGCCTTGTCCGTTGGCGTCCAGGCATTTGTTGCCGTACACCTGCAGTTGCTTGGAGGAGGTCAGGGTCCAATGCTGGTTGTTGCCGGTGCCGCAGTCCCAGAGCTGGAGCTGGGTGCCGTTGGCGGTGGTCGAGTTGGGGACGTCCAGGCACCGGCCGGCGTTGACGTTGCGCAACACCGATGTCGACCCGTTGCCGGGGTCGGAGGAGGGGGGCAGCAGCGTGATGGTGTAGGAGTCGTCGATGGCGGTGTGCGGCAGGTTGACCGTTGCGCCGTTGCCGGACAGGGTCACCACGGAGTTCTGGACGGTGACCGGAGCCGTGACGGCGCCGCCGCCGTTGTAGGGGATGCGCTCGGCGACGACTCTCACCTGGTTGTTCTGCACGATGCCGCTCGTGGTGTCCAGGCGCCGCAGGTCGACGGCGATGTTGCCGGTCGTGGTGCCGCCGCCGACCAGGATCTTGGCCGTTCCCGCTGTCTTGGTGGCGAACGCGTCGTATGAGGAGCTGGGGATGACGGACGCGATCTGGCCGGTCTGCGAGCCGTAGAAGCGGTAGGCCCACCATTCGCCCTTCGGCTGGTACTGGCCGGAAGAGTTGCGGATGAGCAGGTTGCCGAGGTCGTTGTGCAGGTTTCCTCCGCCCGCCCAGTTGGCGCGCAGGCCGTCGGCGCCGGCCCTCTCCAGGCGCGCGATGTACCAGGCGCCGTCCGCGGGGTTCTGCTCGTTGGACGCCCCGTACTCGTTGATCTGGTATGGACGCGGATGCGGGATGCTCCGTGAGTTGAGCGTGGTGTTGGCCGCCGCCACGTTGGCCACCGGGTCACCGGGCAGGGAGTGCCAGCTGATGATGTCGGGCACCACGTTGTTGGCCTTGACGTAGTCCAGGTACTGGTTCCAGAAGGCGTGGCCGGTGGACGGCACGCACGCGCAGCTCGGTCCGACGATGAGCTGCGCCGGGAACGCGGCCCGGATGCGCTGGTAGGTGCGTCGCCACAGCTCGAAGTACTGGGACTGGGGGCGGTTCCAGAACAAAGTGATGTTGGGCTCGTTCCACAGGTCCCACTGCACCGGGGCGCCGGTGGCCCGCACGTCGTTGATCAGGCGGGTGAGGAAGTTGTCGTAGTCCGTCCAGTTGCCGTTGTCGCCGGGAAAGCGCGAGATCGGGTAGCCGTCGGCGCCCCAGAGATCATGGACGAGCAGGATGAACTCCCCGCCCAGTGACCGGGTGCGCAGCAGCTGGGCGCGGGTGGCGTTCCACCGGCGGTCGTACTTGCCCGACACCCAGCCGCCCGGGCTGTCGAGCTGTGCCCCACCGGCCCGCATGTACCGGAACTTCACGTCGGTGAAGAACTGATCCGGCGGGCCTGACGCGTTCTCGGTCATGCCGTAGATCCAACCGGAGGCCCGGTAGGTCGGAGTGCCTCCGCCGGCGGAGAAGTCGACGGCAATGGACTGGTCCGCGGCCTGGGCCGGCGTGGCCGACGTCACGACGGGACCCGCGACGAGTGCGCCGACGGCGAGAAAGGCGATGATCGCGCGGCGGCTTCTGCGCCGCCTGCCGGGTGCGATGCCCACACCTGACTCCTCAGACACGCGGGGGCCCGGCGGATGGACCGGGAGGGATGCTGTGGGACGCCACGGTCGGACTCGGCGGACGAGGTCGCCAACGTTCATTGTGGACCCTCCTCACTCGTGGGTGCTGTGCGCACATGTGAGTGGAACGGCTTCGTGGGGGAGGTGGCGCGAAAACCAGAATGTCCTGCATCGAATCGAATCGATTCGACTGCAGACTAGATCTCGCTATCAGTGATGTCAATAATGTGTGTAATGGAGGTAAACGCATGGTTTCGAGCCGCCAAACGCGGCCACGACGATCAGAGCCGCAGCAGCGGCTCCTCCCACCAACCTGCGGAGCGCCGCGGCCGGTGCGTGAGCGATCCGGACTGTGGTGAGCAACCGGTGGCTTCTGATCGCGAATGACGACGAGGGCATGACCGAACCTCTCGAGGGAGGATGTGCTCCAGATCCGTGACCGGCACGGCCTTACGGTGTGCACAGCACATATGACGTATGATGTGTTGTCAAGGTCAGAACCCTCTCGCGAGGGTCGTCACCACCCGCTTGTTCCGGGGAGCGTAACCTGGCAGAAGTCGCTACTGGACGGCGTCTGGCGTGAGCGACAGGAAGGCTCCAGCGAGAGGGGCGGATCCGTTCCGGCGGCGAAATAGGCGTACCTAAGAGCCCTTCTAAGCAGGCTTATCCATGAACACGCACACGCCCTTCGCGACACTGCGTTGATCTTTTGCTCCCTTTCCTGCACCGTGCTGTCGTGAGTCACAACCGCATCATGGGCGGCTCACTCCTTCTAGTTCGGAAGGTTTTAGTCAGACAAGCCTCGTCGCGCTGACGCACAATAAATGTGAAACTTTCATCTCCCGCATGGGAGGGCTGTGCCTGCCCCTGTGCCTGCCCGCGAGACCTGCGCCGGGAAAGGCTTTCCCGTCTGCCTGTCGAAACGCCGAGCCTGTCGCCGCTGTCGACCATGCGTGATCATCGCCACCGGCACGAGTCATGGCGGAGGCGGAAACATGCCGCCTTGACAGCGGAAGACCGACTCCTACCCTGAGGTCCTCACGGGATCGAATCGATACGACCGCACACCGACAGGAGCCAGCGTGCCCCCCACCAAACTGTCGCGGTTACGCAATCGGGCCGCTCTGGCCGGAACCGCTCTGCTCGCTGTGGCCCTCCTCACCGTCTCCCCGGTGACAGAGCCGGCCGAAGCCGCCCCCGCCGTCTACGAGCCCACATGGGCGTCGGTGGATCAGCATCCGGCCTCTCCCGAATGGTTTCAGGACGCGAAGTTCGGCATCTACTGGCACTGGGGTGCCTTCGCGACGCCCGAGTACGGCACCGAGTGGTATCCGCGCACCATGTACCTCAACGGCTCGAACGAGAACAACCACCACAAGAGCGTCTACGGTGATCCCTCGGCGTGGCCGTATCACAACTTCATCGACGGTGCCCGCGACAGGGCGGGCAACTGGGTGCAGTTCGCGCCGAAGCTCAAGTCCCAAGGCGGAGCGTTCGATCCCGGCGAGTGGGCGCAGCTGGTGGCCGATTCCGGGGCCAGGTTCGCCGGGCCGGTCGCCGAGCACCACGACGGCTTCTCCATGTGGGACAGCCAGGTCAACGAGTGGAACTCGGTCGACAAAGGGCCCAAGCTCGACCTGGTTCGGCTGTTCGCCGACGCGATCCGCGCCAAGAACCTGAAGTTCCTGGTCACGCTGCACCACCTGTACAACTTCACCGGCTACTACGACCAGGTGCCCTCCCAGCCGACCACAACCCTGAAGAAGTTGTACGGGCAGCTCGGCTCCGCCGCGGAGCAGCAGCTCTGGTACGACAAGTTGAAGGAGGTCATCGACAAGTACCAGCCGGACATGATCTGGCAGGACGGCGGCCTCTACCTCGTCGAGGAGTCCAAGCGCCTCAATTTCCTGGCCTACTACTACAACCAGGCCAACGCGTGGGGCAAGGAGGTCGTCGTCGCCTACAAGGACGGCTTCAACACCAACGGCGAGGTGTTCGACTACGAACGCGGCGGCCCCGCCGACATCCGCAATCCCTACTGGCTGACCGACGACGCCGTCAGCAACCCGTCCTGGTCCTACACCAATGGGATTTCGTACTACAGCTCGGCGGCGCTCGTCCACGCACTGATCGACCGGGTGAGCAAGAACGGCAACATGCTGCTGAACATCTCGCCCAGGGCCGAGGGGTCGATCCCGCAGACGCAGAAGGACCTGCTGAACGCCATCGGCACTTACCTGCGGCGCAACGGTGAGTCGATCTACTCCACGAGGGCCTGGACCACCTACGGCGAGGGGCCGACCAAAATGGGCGGCGGCAGCTTCGTGGAACCGCGAGCCGGTACGGCACAGGACATCCGCTACACCCGGAGCAAGGACAACACCGTGCTGTACGCCACCGTGCTGGGCTGGCCGGGCTCCACCCTCAACCTCGCCTCGCTGGCCGGCGGCCGGATGGACCTGTCCAATCTGAGCAGGGCCGAGCTCATCGGCAACACCGCCGGCACCTACATCAACCTGCCCACTCGCACGCAGGACGCCACCGGTCTGCACATCGGCCTGCCGAGCCAGCCCTACTCGGCGCTGGCCTACGTCGTGAAGCTGACCTTCAACGGGCCGATGAAGCCCCCTGCCGTCACGAGCGGCCCATGGCGCAACGTCAACGCCGGCAAGTGCCTGGACGTCGCCAACGTCTCCCAGGCCAACGGCGCTCAGGTGCAGCTGTGGGACTGCATCGCCGGTCAGGTCAACCAGCAGTGGACACTGACCCCCGCCCAGGAGCTCAGGGTCTACGGCAACAAGTGCCTGGACGCCAGCAACCAGGGAACCGCCAACGGCACCCAGGTCGTCATCTGGGACTGCAACGGCGGGGCCAACCAGAAGTGGACCCTCAACGCCGACGGCAGCATCACCGGCGTGCAGTCCGGTAGGTGCCTGGACGCCAACGCCGCCGGCACCGCCAACGGCACCAGGGCCATCTTGTGGACCTGCCACGGAGGTAACAACCAGAAGTGGACCCGGACCTGACCCTGCGATAGGGCAGCGAAAAACGGCCGTCCACGGAGGCGGGACGCGAACGGCGGGTCCAACCGGCGTGCGCGCCCGCCGCGGTAGACCGGAAACGAAAGGCAAATGGGTGAAGCACGTGATCAGAGCGGTGCTGGCGGCCGTCGTCCTGTGCCTGGCCGCCGCCGGCGCCCTCATCGGGCTACCGTCGGCGTCCGCTGCGACCCTGACCCAGGTGACGAATTTCGGAACCAACCCGACGAACCTCAAAATGTACGTATACGTACCGGACAGGGTCGCGGCACAGCCCGCACTGCTGGTGCTAACCCACTACTGCGGCGGGTCGGCCGGCGGGATCTTCAACGGCAACGGCCACGACTACGTGACCGCGGCCGACAGGTACGGGTACGTCATCGTGGTGCCGGAGGTCACCCGCAGCGAGAAATGCTTTGATGTGTCCACCCCCGCCGCGCTGCGGCGTGACGGCGGCGGCGACTCCACCGGTGTCATGGCGATGGTCGCCTGGGTGCGACAGCGCTACAACGTGGATCCGGGGCGGATCGTGGTCAGCGGGTTCTCCTCGGGGGCGATGATGACCAACGTGCTGGCCGCACAGTATCCGGATGTGTTCGCCGCCGGTTCGGCGTTCTCCGGGGTTCCCGCGGGGTGTTTCGCGACTACGAACGGGTCGCTGTGGAACAGCCAGTGCTCGGGCGGGCAGGTGATCAAGACGGCGCAGCAGTGGGGTGATCTGGCCCGGTCGATGTATCCCGGATACACCGGCCGTCAGCCTCGGATGCAACTGTGGCACGGCAGCACGGACACGACGCTTCATTACAACAACTTCGGCGAAGAGATCAAGCAGTGGACGAACCTGCACGGGCTGAGCCAGACCCCGGCGTTCACCGACCGTCCGCAGTGGAACTGGACCCGGACCAGGTACGGCATCACCTCGGCCCAGGCCACGGTGGAGGGGATCAGCATCAGCGGGGTCGGCCACCAGTTGCCGATGAGCGGCCAACTCGCCTATGCCATCACCTTCCTCGGCCTCGACAGCGGCGGCACCCCCTCGCCGTCACCCTCTCCGTCGCCCTCGGGCGGCACGAGCAGCGCGCTGAAGGGCGTCGGATCGGGACGCTGCCTGGACGTGAGCGGCGCCTCGCAGGCCAACGGCGCACAAGCACAGATCTGGGACTGCAACGGACAGGCCAACCAGCGGTGGACCTCCACCGGCGCCGGTGAACTGCGGGTGTACGGCGGCAAATGCCTGGACGTCAACGGCGGCGGGACCGCCGATGACACCGCCGTGATCATCTGGGACTGCAACGGGCAGAACAACCAGAAGTGGCGGCTCAACGCCGACGGCACCATCACCGCGGTCGGAAGCGGCAAGTGTCTTGACGTGTCCGGGTACGGTACCGCCAACGGCAGCAAACTGCACATCTGGACCTGCCACGGTGGCACCAACCAGCAGTGGACCCGAGCCTGACACCGTCCGCCCCGAGTCGACCCGGTTCGGTGGACACCTGAATCTCTGGGGACCCTGTTTCCCGGAGGAAGGAGTTCACCGTGCCGAACCACCATCCGCCGGAGTTCGCCGGCAGATGGTGGAGCCGATGCGCGCGGGGCCGGCCGCCGGAGGAACTCGCCAAGGCATTCGAGCCCTCCGCGCGGTCGATCTGTCTCCGGGTGCGCCAGGCCGATTTTGACGACGGCCGCCGCGCCGACGGTCTGGACCAGCGGCGAGAAAGACGAGACGGCCCGGCCGTGCCGTGCGGTCAAGCCGCTGCGCGAGGAGAAGGAGATCTTGCGTAAGGCCGCGGTTTCCATCGCGCGGAAGACGAATCGTCTCCGACGAGTTCCATGGTGTGCCACGGAGCCACGCCGACCCGCGTGAGATCGACGGCATCCTTGCGTGGTTCGAACGAGCCACCTGGAGGCCAGTTGGCCTCCGTCTGCCGTTCGGGTGCCGCGCCAAGAAGCGCGGCACCCGTCACGGTGGTGGTCAGGTGGTGGCGCCGGTCACCGTCGTGCCGGACTTGGTGACGTAGTAGGTGATCTGCTTTCCACTCCAGAAGTGGAAGGTGAGCGTGATGCGGTCATCGTTGACCTCGGCGAAGAACTCGGGCTTCATGATGATGGTGCCGGCGCTGTAGTCGGGTTGGAAGTTCTGCCAGAACTCCTTGTAGGTGGTCCAGTTGGCCGGTCCGGCCGGGCTGCCGTCGGCGTATTTGGCCTCCATGGTGGCGAGCTGGTCACCGCGGAACTGGGTGGGAATGGCGAACGATGTCGTTGTTCCGCTCGCGGCGGCCTGTGTCGGCGTGCTGGAGGAGATGACGCTTATCCGCCAGGGCATGCCCTGGGAGAACCGTGCCTCGATGGTGGCATTGACCCCGTAGGCCCGGTTGCCGGCCAGGCGGGTGAGGGCGGCCGAGGTGAGGGTCAGCGTGGTGCCCGACACGGTGTAGTCGCTGCCCTGGCTCAATGGGGTGCTGCCCTGGCACAGGCCCTGGAACGTGGTGCCGTTGAGGTTGAGCGTGAGCGTCTGGCCGGCGATCGTGCCGCTGGAGGGAACGTACACCTGATCGGTGGAGGCGGTGCCGGAACGAGTGGTCCAGCTCGCTTTCATCATGTCGAACACGCCCTGGTCACGCCATTGCAGTTCGTTCCTGTTCAGGAACTGACCGGCGTCCCAGAGCATGGTGGTGAGGTTGCGGATGCGGGCGTGATAGCCCACGGCCTCGAGGAACTTCAGGAATTCCCCGCGCTCGATGATGCCCGGGCGGGTGTGGTCCCAGCTGAGCAGTGCCCACTCCCCGATGATCACCGGGATGCCGTGGGAGACGAAGGCGGTACGCACCCGGTCGAACCCGGCGATGAGGTCCTGTTCGACATTGCTGTCGTATCGGGTGCCGCCCGCGATGTTCACGCTGAACGGCCACCAGCCGTAGAAATGGACCGTCGCGGCGAGGTTGGGGTCGCGCAACGCGGTGAAGGTGGCGGCCAGCGCGTCCACACGACCCTGTTCGCTGCTGGTGTGCAGCGTAGGCAGAACCAGGACGCGAGTGGCGTTGGCGCCGCCCGACTGACGGACGACATGGACGAACTTGGTGTTGAGCGTGTTCAGCAGCTGGTCGCCCTGCTCGTCGCTGGAGGTGCCGGCGAACTGTGGCTCGTTGATGCTCTCGAACAGCAGTTTCGGCGAGTGGTTGCGGAAGGAGCCGGCGAGCTGGCGCCACAGTGCGGTATAGCGGTTCATCACCGTTGCCGAGTCCGACGGGTAGGTATTGATCCACTGCCAGGAGTCGTGGTGAAGGTTGATCAGCACGTAGAAGTCCTCGGCCAGGGACCATTCGACGACCTGGCGGACGCGGTTCAGCCACGCGGCGTCGATGGCGTAGTCGGGGGCCGGACCGTGGTGGTTGCTCCAGGTGATCGGAATTCGGATGCTCTTGTACCCCTGGGACCGTACCTGGTGGAGCAGCGCCTGCGTGGTGAGTGGGTTGCCCCATGCCGTCTCGTCGGGGATGGCGTCGAAGGTGTTGCCGAGATTCCAGCCCGGCTGCATGGCGGCCACGGTGTCCATCGCGGTCGTCGGCGACGGCGAGGGGCTGGGCGAAGGCGAAGGGCCGACCACCTTTCCCGTGCACGTGACACCGTTGAGCGTGAAGGACGCGGGCGCGGTGTTGACGCCCGTCCACGATCCGTTGAAACCCAAGGAGACCGTCGCGTCTGTGGCGATGGCCGCGTTCCAGTTCGTGTTCGCCGCGGTGACCTGCGCGCCGGAGGAGGTGACCGTGCTGTTCCACGCTTGGGTGACCTGCTGACCCGAGGGGAAGGCCCAGGCGAGCCTCCAGCCGTTGATCGGGTCACCGAGGTTGGTGACATTGAGGTTGGCGGTGAAGCCGCCCGGCCACTGCGTGGAGACGGTGTAGACGACACCGCAGCCGGCCACCGCCTGCGCGTTCACGGCCGTCATCGTTCCCGCTGTCAGTAACGCGATGACGATGCCCGCGATCGCGCCGATCCGTTGGCGGGCCTTACGTAAGCTGTGCATTTCTCACTCCCTTGGGCGCGTCGCCCTTTCGACCGCGCCGATCGGCTGCCGTTGGAAAACGACGTTGGACGAACCTATGGATGAGGGAATGTGCGTGGCAGGTGCCGACGCAGCGCTCAGGCCCGATTCGGCCGGCAGAGGCTCTGGTCACGGGGCCTGAGGCGAGACCTTACGAGCAGGAGCCATATCGTGATGCCGTTCTCGCCGCTCGCACGTGGCGGCACCGACATGACCATCTGCTCTCCCATCGCCGAGGCGCGGCCTGCGGCCCGATCCTGAACATCGGACGGGGCCAGTGAAATTTTCTATCGATTGACGCGAAACATAATGTAGTGACGGAGAGAATCACCGCCAACCACGTAGGCCGGCTCAGCCTGAGATTCCCGGGATCGGACAGACCGCCCAACATTTTCGGCCAGGTCAGCGAAGGGAGTGAGGAAACGCAGAGAAACTTTCGCCCTTCTCTCCTGAATCTTTCAGAGAAAAGGGTTCGGTGTGACCACGGCCGCGGGAGCGCGGCCCGCGGAAACGTGCCGGACTCGCAGCGCCTGCGATGCGCCCGATCGAACAGCTGCCGGATCGCCGAGGGACCACCGCCCGGCGCTCGGCACCATTGAAACCCCTGGTGTGCCGCTTCTGGCGCAGGACCGCGTCAGCGTCCCGGCCGAATGTGAAGACCCGATAACCGCCGTTCCCGGGTCCTGCTGGCGCAGACGCGGCCGGCGGCCGTGGATCCGGGAGGCGCCCAGCTGACCGCCAAGTCGCTGATCGATCAGTTGGGGCCTGACCATCTCCTGCTCATCGGAATCTGCTATGGCCTGCGCGAAGGCGAGCAACGGCTCGGAGACATCCTGGTGTGTACCCGACTGCGAGGCATCGATCACAAAAGATCATCGAGCCCACGTCGGGACAGAGATCGAGATCTGCAGGGGTGAGCGTGCTGTCCCGTCGGTGACGCTGCTCGACCGGTGCCAGAGCGCCAGGTTGGCGAGGGACGGCCCGAAAGTTCATTCCGGCGTCATGCTTTCCCGGAGCCTGTTGCGCAACTTGCCGACAGCACGTCAAAAGCTCATCGACGCGAATCCGGATGCGATCGGTGGCGAGATGGAGGGAATCGGCGTCTACGCTGCCGCGGCCAAGGAGAAGGTGGACTGGATCGTGGTGAAATCCATCTGCGATTGGGGGATGAGCAAGAACGACGATTGGCACGAGATCGCTGCGCGTAACGCGGCTGAGTTCGTCCGGGATGTGCTGCTCAATGGCGGGTTGGACCAGTCGCCATTGAGGTCAGCTTGATCTTCGAATAAGGCATCACCATGTGGCCCTGATTACGAGTGAGGCGCCACGGAGATTCCGGACAGCCGTCTTATGGGCGTAGCCTATGCGGCTGTTTGGGTTGAAAGGGATTCGTTGAGTACTTCCAGGGGTGGCCGGTAGCCGAGCGCGGAGTGCAGGCGCCGGTGGTTGTAGTTATGCAGATGATCGAGTCAAGTGCCTGTTGAGTCGAGTCTGTCGAGCAGGCCGTCGAAGATCTTCTGACGTCCGATCTGTCCTTTCTCCTTGGCGTCGTCGCGTTGGGCCTGCAGGCGAGGGCGGAACTCGATCGTGGTGACGAAGAACTGGCAGGATTCACAGATCGACTCGAAGTGGCAGTCCATCTCGACCGGTCGGGCGCAGTGGCCGTTGCCGAGCATGCGGCGGTGCATCTCGGCCCGTAGGCGGCGCATCTGGTGCCCTTCGTCGGTGGCGGGGAGTTGGGCGGGCTGGGTGTGGAGCGCCTCGACCTTCTCGGTCACCGAGAAGTACTCCTCGGCAACGGTGCGGTCAGCGATGCGTGCGTAGACCATGGTCATGGCGAGGGTCTTGTGGCCGAGCAGGGCGGCAATGGCCTCCAGGGACATGCCGCGGTTGATGGCCTGGGTGGCCAGGGTATGGCGGAGTTGGTGTGCGGTGATGTGGCCGATGCCAGCCGTGTCGGCGACCTTTGCCAGGGCCTGGTCGATGTGGCGGGGGAGGATGGGGCGCCCGCCGCGGCGCAGGAACATCTTGTCCGAGCGCAGGTCGGTGGGCCGGTCATGGAGCCAGGCGTCCAGCAGGCTCTTCAGTTCCGGGTGGAGCGGGATGTAGCGGTCGTTGTGCAGTTTCCCGATCGGGATGCGCAGCCAGTAGGCCGAGCCGATCTGGACGACGGCGTCAACGGTCAGAGCGAGCAGTTCGCCTTTGCGCATACCGGTTCGGGCGAGAAGCTCGACGACCAGTCGGGTGAAGGCATCAGGTTCGGCGCGGGCGGTGCGCAGCAGTTTGGTGGCTGCGGCGTCGTCGAGGAAACGGGGTAGTGGCCGGTCGATGATGGGCAGATCTGCGTCGAAGATCAGCGGCCGGGGTGGGACGTCGGGGTAGTCCCATTCGGTGATCCGGGTGAAGAAGCAGCGCAGGTTGATCAGCGTGTTCTTGATGCTGGGCTTGGCCAGCGGCGCTCCGGAGGGCCGCGGGTCGCAGGCGAGGTGACGCTTGTAGTCCTCGATGTGGCTGCGGTTGAGCTGGGCCAAGGTGGTGACGTCGGGGTGTCGGTCGGCCAGGTAGTGGCCGAACTGGCGCAGATCGCGCTCGATGGCCTTGACGGTGGAAGGGCGAAGGCTGAGGGCGACCTGCTCGACGTAGCGGCGGGCGGCCAGGGCGTATGAGGTGGTGACGCCGTTCCAGCCGGCAATGCTGACCGGGATGCGGCCGGGCCGCTCCAGGGTGTCGATCACTTGGTCATGGAACAGCGTCGCCTGCAGGCGATGAAGGATGGCGGCGGGGTTGCGGTCTGAGTCAGGGTGTCCGCGCCGGCGATAGGCGGCCAGCAGCAGCTCACGGCCGGCGAAGAAGATCTGGGTGTCGATGCGGTCGACGGTGGTGGCGGTGGCCGCGGCCAGCAAGGCGAGCATGTGCCACTGCAACCGAGTGTCGGCCAGAGCGATCGACAGGCGGTCCGTGGCCTGCTCGAACCGGAGCCGGGCCAGGGGCTGATAGCGGGAAGCAGCCTCCCCGAGCCGCAGCCCGGCCGTGACCAGGAAGGCGGCGTCCACGACGCACCGGCCGGTGACGATCAGCCAGCTGACGAACGGCCCGGTCCGCATCTGCTCTCGGGTGGCGGCCAGCCGCTCGGTCAGGTCCATGCCCGCCCATTCTCCGCAGGCAGCGACGCGGTGCAGGAACGTCTCGGCCGCGAGTCGGTGCGACGGCCAGATCTTCGCCCCCGCCTGTTGAGCGTCATGGCAGTAGTGCTCGACCAGGTCAGGCTCGGCCGCCAGCGATGCCCTCGCCTCCATCACCGCTCCTGGATGGTCTGGGCGTCGATCGCCTCCATGGCGCGCCGGTACTCCTCCGCGAGCCAGCTTCCTGCCAGGTGGAGGTAGATCCGGGTGGATTCGATGGAGCGGTGACCGGCTTGGGCCTGCAACGCTTCCAACGCCATGCCCGCCTCGCGCAGCCGGGTCAGACACGTGTGACGTAGTTGATGGCAGGTCAAGCGGATGATTCCGGCCCGGTCACGGGCACCGGTGACAATCTCATCCAGGCCGGATGCCGACAGTGGCCGGCCGCGACGTGGTCCCTTGAGGACGACGAACAGCCGATCGGTGGTGCTGGTCTGCGGCCGTTCGGTGGCCAGATAGTCGGCCACGGTGGCGAAAAACCGGGCCGAGATCGGGACGATCCGCTGGTGTCCGCCCTTGCCTTCGGCGATGAATACGCGATGCTCTCCGGGTCGTAGATCGCCAAGAGGCACGCCCAGCACCTCGCAGCGGCGCAGCCCGCCCAGCAGCATGGCCTCGGCCATCGCTCGGTCGCGACGAGTACGCAGCGCGGCCACGAAAGCCGACACCTCGCCGGGCTCGAGTACCCGGGGAAGTGTCCGGGGCGTACGAATCAGCGGGACCTGCCGGATCACGCGTTGGCCCGGGCGGCGGGCGGCCAGTCCCTGAGGCACCGGGTTAGCCGGCACGTCGCCGCGCACCACCAGGAAGTTGAACAGCCCAGAGATGCTCGCCAGCCGACGTTTGATCGTCCGGGCCGACAGCCCGGCCTCCCCGTCCTCCAGGCGGACCACTTTGGCATCGATGCGCGGCGAACGCTGCATCTTGATGAAGGCCAGCACATCCACGGTGGTGACCTCGGCCGGGTCCTTGCGGATCTGGCTGAAGAACACCTTCAGGTCATACGCGGTCGCGATCAACGTGTTGGGCCGGGCCCGGGCCGCCACCAACTCTAGATGGTCATCCAGCGCCGGATGCCCCAGGCGCACCACACCGGGATGGGCAGGGTCGGGACGGCCGTTGAGCAGACAGGGATCGAACGACATCGGAGGAGACTCCCGTCACTGGAGTAACTCCAGCATCACCAACTGTCACCCAGCGCCAGGCGTCAACGGGGGTACTTGATCGAATTCCAGGTGTCCTCGCTGATGGTGGCGATAGCGGCTTTGACCTTGGGGTCGAGTTTGGCGGTGACCGAGAAGCGGGTGTCGTTGTCACGGCAGGCAGCGATGACCTCATTGC
>NZ_VCKY01000449.1 GCF_005889735.1 Nonomuraea turkmeniaca | reverse complement strand
AAACTGGCGCCGCGGTCCAAGCTGACGATCAAGCACACCACCCGCACGGCCCGCGCCCTCGTCCGTGACCTGCACTACCGGCTCGACGTCAACACCCTGCACCGGGACGAGGAGGCGACCTCGCTCGGCCTCAACGAGATCGGCCGGGTGTCGCTGCGGATCACGCAGCCGCTGTTCGTGGACGACTACGGGCGCAACCGGCTCACGGGCGGCTTCATCCTGGTGGACGAGGCCACGAACGGCACAGTCGGCGCCGGCATGATCATGGAACTGGTGGAGGGGAGGCGGGCATGGCCGGTCGGCCGCGCGATCCCGGCATAGACGGCGCCGTCATCGCGGCGGCCGCCGACCTGCTCGCCCGGCAGGAGCTCGCCACGCTGCCGATGGAGGCGGTCGCCGAGCGGGCGGGGGTGGCCAAGAGCACGGTCTACCGGCGCTGGGCGAACGGCGACGCCCTCCTCGCCGACACCGTCGACTTCCTCGACCGGCCGCCCGACCAGCCCGGGGCGAGCCTGGCCGAGGATCTCGCCCGTCTGGTCGAGTCGCTCCGCCCCGTCGCGCGACTGCTGCCGAGTCTCCGCCTTTTCGCCAGGCGGAACGCCGGCACTGAGACCCGGCTCATGGCCCTCATCGACGGACGCCGGCTCCTTCTGGAGGAGGCACTGGTCAGAGCGGAGGACCGGGGCGAGCTCCGCGACATTCCGGAATCGACATCGCTACTCCACCTGCTCATCGCCGCGGCCTCTCACGATGGCTCCGAAACCGCCGTGCGTCTTCTCATTCGAGGGCTCGGCGCCACGGAAGCCGCACAATGAATGGCCGCGTGCACGCGAATTGCGCAAGGCCCTATTACGTCAGATAGCCGCTATGTCGAAGTCACCAAGAATAATATTGTGTAAATTCCTCCGGATGACGGCTCAGAGTTCGACGTGGCCGGTGACGCAGGTGATGACCGCGCCGCCCACCCAGACGTCGTCCGGGGAGCCGGCGGAGATGTGGATCCGGCCCGCACACCCGATCGCGGTGCCCTGGGACGCCACGTAGGGAGCCGTGGCCCGGCCGGCACGCAGCAGCCACTGGGCCAGGGAGGCGTTCAGGCTGCCGGTCACGGGGTCCTCCACGGTGGAGCCCTGGCGGGGGATGAACGCCCGCACCTCGAACGCACAAGGTGCCCCCTCCGGGTACGGTCCCGCCACGCCCACCTCGCACGGCACCGGTCCCGGCCGCAGCGCGAGCACCGAGTCGGCGTCCGCGAGCAGCACGCCGACCCAGCCGGGGCCGTTGTCCGCCCATTCGGCGGCCACGATGTCGCTCCGCTTGATGCCGAGCGACTCGGCGATCCGCTCGACCAGCTCTTCGTCCACGGATCCCGAGCGCACCAGGGGCGGCGCCTGAAAGGCCAGCCGCCCGTCGATCCTGCGCAGACGCACCAGCCCCGCTCCGCATTCCTGGACGATCTCCCCCTCGGCGCGATGCTCGCCCCCGGACTCCAGCCACGCATGGCAGGAGCCCAGCGTCGGATGCCCGGCGAAGGGCAGCTCGGCCTCCGTGGTGAAGATCCGTACCCGGTAGTCGGCCTCGGGAGCGGTCGGCGGCAGCAGGAAGGTGGTCTCGGCCAGGTTCGTCCACTTGGCGAACCGCTGCATCTCCTCCGTGCTCAACCCCTCGCCGTCCAGCACCACCGCGAGCGCGTTGCCGGAGTACGGCGTGGCGGAGAACACATCGACCTGGGTGAAAGTACGCACCATACGTCGGAGTCTCCCAGACAGGCCTTTCCCCGTTGACATGCCGCCCCCAGACTGTACGTGTGGCGGACTTTGATGTTGTGGTCCTGGGTTCCGGACCTGGTGGGCAGAAGGCCGCGATCGCGGCGGCGAAACTCGGCAAGCGCGTCGCGATAGTCGAGAAGAGACACATGATCGGCGGCGTGTGCATCAACACGGGCACGATCCCCTCCAAGACCCTGCGCGAGGCGGTCCTCTACCTCACCGGTCTCAACCAGCGCGAGCTGTACGGCGCCAGCTACCGCGTGAAGGAGGAGATCACGGTCGCGGACCTGGGGATGCGCACGCAACACGTCATCGGCAGGGAGATCCAGGTCATCCGCAGCCAGCTCGCCCGCAACCACGTGACCGTCCTGCACGGCACCGGCCGGTTCCTGGACCCGCACACGATCGGGATCGCCCATGACGACGACGAGAGCGCGGAGAAGAAGGTCACCGCCGACAAGATCGTGATCGCCACCGGCACGTCGCCGGCCCGCCCGGACAGCGTCGAGTTCGACGGCAGGACGGTCATCGACTCCGACGCGATCCTGCACATGGAGCGGGTGCCCGAGACGATGGTCGTGGTGGGAGCGGGGGTCATCGGCATCGAGTACGCCTCCATGTTCGCCGCGCTCGGCACCAAGGTGACGGTGGTCGAGCGGCGCGAGCGCATGCTGGAGTTCTGCGACCTGGAGATCGTCGAGGCGTTGAAGTACCACCTGCGGGACCTGGCCGTGACCTTCAGGTTCGGCGAGAACGTGGCAGCCGTCGAGCGCCGCCCCGGGGGCGCGCTGACCTTATTGGAGAGCGGCAAGAAGATCCCCGCGGACTGCGTCATGTACTCGGCGGGGCGGCAGGGCAAGACCACCGAGCTGTGCCTGGAGGCGGCGGGCCTGGCCGCCGACGCGCGGGGCAGGATCTCGGTGGACGACAACTACGCCACACCGGTCCCCCACATTTACGCGGTCGGCGACGTGATCGGCTTCCCGGCGCTGGCGGCCACCTCGATGGAGCAGGGCCGGCTGGCCGCCCAGCACGCGTGCGGCGAGCCGGTCGAGGAGCTGGCCGACCTGCCGCCCATCGGGATCTACACGATCCCGGAGATCAGCTTCGTCGGGAAGTCGGAGGACGAGCTGACCCGGGACAAGATCCCGTTCGAGGTGGGCATCTCGCGCTACCGGGAGCTGGCCAGGGGGCAGATCATCGGCGACTCGTACGGGATGCTCAAGCTGCTGGTGTCCTCCGAGGACCGGCGGCTGCTCGGCGTGCACGTGTTCGGCACGGGGGCGACGGAGCTGGTGCACATCGGGCAGACCGTGATGGGCTGCGGAGGGACCGTGGACTACCTGGTCAACGCGGTGTTCAACTATCCGACGCTGGCGGAGTCGTACAAGGTGGCGGCGCTGGACGCGATGAACAAGATGCGGACGGTGGCCCGGCTCACCGCAGGCATGTGAGCCGGGCTCCTTCCTAGACGAATGAGTCCAAGGGGTGTGGTCACGTTTAGTGGTCGTAGGCGGTCAGCGATCGCTTGATTGGCTGGCCGGTCTTGTCGTTGTGCCAGATGGCCGCGGTCAGCGCGAGCACTCGCGCCAGT
>NZ_VCKY01000448.1 GCF_005889735.1 Nonomuraea turkmeniaca | reverse complement strand
GGATAGAACCAGCCGCCCGTCACGTACAAGGTGACGTTCGTGACGGTGGTGGAGTGGGTGTATTCACCGTCGTAGAGGAATAGGGACAGCTGGCATCCGGGGGGAGCAGCTGCCGTGCCCGTCTGGGGGCGCAGGGTGGCCGCGCTCGGGGCCGGGCCGCCGCCGTTGCCGATCGGGCGGTTCAGCGGGAGGGAACTGGCGGGGCGGCTCCGCTCCGTACCGAAATATCGTGAAAAATCGGAGCAACTGGCGCGGCTACTGCGGGTCGAGAGCGGCGTGAAGAGGGCCGTCGATCTCATTGAACGTTGTTGATCGTCCAGATATGGTGCATATGCCCACGATCACCCCCTTGGAAGTTAGGTGCCATGCGAAAGCGGCTGCGGCAGCTCCTCGTCATCGGACTCGCTCTCTCGTTCCTGGGCGTCGGCTTTCCCGCGTGGTCGGCGGACGACCCGCGCAGTTGCAACGACCTGCTGGCCGCGGACACCCCGGCGTACGTGGTCTGCACCTGGATGGCCACCCCCGAAGAGGCCGCGGACATCGCTCGGTTCTGGCTTGACAACGACGGCGAGAACCTGAAGGACGCAGGCCCGGTGGGCCCGATCACGGTGGACTGCACCCAGCCGGGCAACGAGTGCACGACCGACGGCGAGGGCGACGGCCAGCCGCGCGACGGCGGCGACCCGGACGTCGACGGAGCCGAGGACGGCGGCACGCCGGAATGCCAGAACGGCGAGGAGTGCTACGTCGACCCTGACGGGATCTCCGCCGCCGAGAAGAGCGCCGCCCAGCAGACGCCGGCCGGCCAGGCCACGCAGGCCGCCGCCCAGACGAACATGCGCCTGTGGATCGAGACCGAGCTGGCCGACGACTACAAGGCAGGCAACCTCACCGAGGCCGCCAAGAAGATCGCCGCGCTGGCCGTCGCCCAGCCGGGCGTGGTGGGCATCCGCTTCACCTCGCAGCTGGGCTACAACCAGACGTTCGCCACGGCGGACGAGCTCGACAAGTTCGTCGCCGAGACCGCCGCCGCGCTGCGCGGTCTGGCCCCGGGCAAGAAGCTGGCCGCGCACACGCTGGTGCCGGTGTTCGGCTGCGGCGCGAACGACGCCTGCAAGATCGAGATCGCCAAGAAGTATCCGCTGCTCGACCCCGACCGCCTCGGCGCCTGGCTGGCCAAGGGGTACATCGACCAGCTCGCCCTCGACAGCGGCAACCTGGGCACCGAGTACGCCACCTGGAAGATCGACGCCGCCGAGGCCCAGCGTAACCAGGCCATCCAGGTACGCGCCCGCGCCTGGGACGCCTACGCCCAGATCGCCGTCGAGGACGCGAGCTTCGCCGGCGGCCAGCTGACCGAGGAGCAGGCCACCAAGGCCATCACCGACCGCATCGCCGCCCCGCTCCAGGACGACGCCGCGGAGACGGTCACCCTGTGGACCCGCTGGCAGAACGACCAGGGCCAGGTCAGCCGCGTGTACGGCGAGAAGTGGGCCGCCAACGCCACCTGGGACCAGCTCAAGAAGCTGAGCTCGGTCCGCGCCCGCCTGGCCACCATCTACGACCCGGCCAACCCCGAGGTGGACGTGGCCACGGACCTCAAGAACCTGTCCGAGGTGTTCGGCCAGGTCTACCTGCACGCCGCCTAGCATGTCCGGGGCCAGGAGCGCGGTGTCCCGCGCCCTGGCCCTTGCCAGGCTGGGACGTCCGCGCTACCCGGCGCGCAGCCCCAGTGCCGCCACGATCATCGGGTACGACCTCTTGAACTCCCTGATCCAGTACGGCCAGGTATGCGTGCCGTTCCCGTACAGATGGATCGTGTGCTCGATGCCCAGCTGCTTGAGCCGCGCGCTCAAAGCCTTGCCGGTGTAGGCGGAGACCGGCTCGCCCAGGTGTGCCGGATGCCACGGCGAGCCCGGGGGGTCCAGCGGCCCCTGGAAGCTGGTGGTGCCGCTGGAGAGGTAGATGCTCACGCCTCGGAGGTTCGGGGCGAGGGCCACGGGGTCGTTGGCGGCCCACACCTGCTTGTCCCGCTTCGGGTGACCCCACAGGGCGAGCGGATCCTGCTTCTCGCTGGACTGGGCGTTCATGATGAGCGCCGGGACGCCCGGGAGCCGGGTGGCCAGGACGCCGCTGTACGCCCCGGCGAAGCGGAACATGCCGGGGTAGCGGGCCGCGTACTTGATCGCACCGTACGCGCCCATCGACAGCCCCGCCACGGCCCGCCGGGTCCCGGCCCGATAGCCGATCTCCAGCAGCCGCCGCGTCTCGTAGGTGTGGAACGTCGCCCACGCCGGGCTGCCGCCCTTGCCGCCGTTGTGCCAGTCCGAGTAGTTGCCCGCGCGCCCGGCCTCCGGCATGACGACGATGGCGTCCAGATTCGCGGTGAACGTCTTCACATCCGTCATGCGCGTCCACGACGTGTAGTCGTCGGCACCGCCGTGCAGCAGGTACAACACCGGCCACGTCCGCTTCGCCCCCCGCGACCAGCCCTTGGGCAGGAGCAGGCGGACCGGCGTCATCCGGCCGACGGACGGCGAGGAGATGAGCAGGTCCAGCGTGCGGGCGTCGAGGCGGCGCTCGCTCACCACGCGGGCGGGTCCGGGCAGCGCCGGCTGCCCTGGGGCGTAGCCGGGCGGCGCCTTCTGCCCGGTGGACGGCCGCTCGTCCTCGGGGGCGAACGACCAGCCGGGATCGGCGGCGTGGGCGGGGCTCGCGCTGACCAGGAGCAGTGTCGCCAGTGCCCCTTGTGTCGCCACTGCCGCCAGTGCACGCATGAGGGTCCCTTCGCTGTGGGTGCAGGCGAGGGTAGGGGTGTACGCGGCCGGGCGGCTATGACGTGACGCAACGAAACCCGCCGCCCGTTGTGCTCTGCCGGACAAATCCCGCTGTGGTTATCACCGGCGTGACAAATCCCGACCGAGGATTGTTCCGTACGGGCCTGCCGTCCCCATGCGTCCGTGGGTATCTTGGCCGATCACCCACGACAGGGGGTGTTCCGTGGACGTACCCGGTGAAGGCGAGATCCGGCGGTTCCTCACCGAGCGGCTCGGCGGTCAGGTGGACCCGGACCGGCCGCTGGAGGAGCACGGGCTGTCCTCGCGCGAGGCCGTGGGGGTGGCCGGCGAGCTGAGCGAGCTGCTCGGCCGCGAGCTGAGCCCGACGCTCGTCTGGGAGCACCCGACGATCAACATGCTGGCCCGCGCGTTGTCCACACCCCAGGAGACACCTACGGCGCGGGTCGCGGCCGGGGAGCCGGTGGCCGTGATCGGAGTCGGCTGCCGGCTCCCTGGGGCGCACGGCCCGGAGGCGTACTGGGAGCTGCTGATCGAAGGGCGTGACGCGGTCGGCGAGGTGCCGCACGACGGCCAGGTCGTGCGAGATG
>NZ_VCKY01000447.1 GCF_005889735.1 Nonomuraea turkmeniaca | reverse complement strand
CGACCACCCGCCGCCCCGCGAACTCCTCCGGCCCCCGGTACTCCGCGTAGTGCGACTGCCGTCCCGCGAACGACGCCGCGCCCGGGTAGTAGGGCCAGTACGGGCGGGTCCACGTGCCGGTGGCGTTGACCACGGCCCGGGCCGCCCATTCCCCGGCGTCCGTCCCGATCACCAGCCGGCCGTCCGCGCCGTGCCGGACGGCGCCCACCTTGACCGGCCGCACGACGTCCAGCCCGACCGTGCGCTCGTAGTGGCCGTAGTAGGCGGGGACCACCTCGGCGGCGGGCGACCCGGCGTCCGCCTCCCGCGGGCGGCGTACACCCGGCAGGTCGAAGACGCCGTGCACCTTGTCCATGGTCAGCGACGGCGACCGGTGCCGCCATGCCCCTCCTGGCCCCGGCGCGGCGTCGAGCACGACCGGCTCGTACCCGAACCGCCCCAGGAAGTACGCGCCGGACAGCCCTGCCTGTCCGGCGCCGATCACCACGACGTCGCTCTCCTCCACGATCAGATGCAACCGCCGCCGCCTCTGTGGTCTTCCCTCGGCCCGGATCGAGGCACCGCCCGCGCGCCGGCGTCAGTCCGTCAGCGCGGCCGTGAACGTCGCCTCGTGGCGGGCGATGTGCTCGACGTCGACCTGGTAGAAGCGGTCATCGCCCCTGGCGAGGTGGCTCGCGAACGCCTCGTGGCCGGCGGCGGCCTGCTCGCGCATGTGGCGTACCAGGTGATCGAGCCGGGCCCGCGCGGTGTCGGTCAGCTCGCCGCGGGCGGCGGCCTCGAGGCCGTACGCGTCGGCGAACAGGCGCAGCCGGCGGGCCTGCTCCGGCACCGGGTACGTGTCCATCTGGCGGGGGTCGGTCAGGGGCACGAACCGGTAGGCGGCGTACGCGACGTCCCAGACGCGCGGCCCGGGGTGGGCCGTGTCGAAGTCGATGAAGGCCACCGGGCGGCCGTCGCGGAACACGCAGTTGTACGGGGCCACGTCGCCGTGGCAGATGACCTCGGCCGGGCTGACGGCCGGCCAATACCAGGTCACATCCTCATTTTTCGGGAAATCGGCGGTGGCGTCGTGGAGCTGCCGCAGCAGCCGGCCGACGGCCGCCAGCGCACCGTCCGACAGCGCCCACTCCGGCAGCGGGTAGTCGGGCACGTCGCCGGGCACGAAGTCCAGTACCTCCCGGCCCTCGTCGTCGATCCCGTGGCTCCGCGGCGCGCCCCCGAACCCGCGAGCCGCCAGGTGGCCGAGCACGGCGTGCACGGCCGTCGTCCACGGCCCCGTCGGCCGCCGCACCGTGTCCCCGGCCCGCACGACGTGGTTGACGCCCCCACCGGCCAGCACCTCCACGTCCGTCTCCGGCGGTGTGACCCGCGTCTCCCGGCTCCCGGCCGGTGTCGTCCGCACGCTGCGGCTCCCCCCGCTCGACCCGCTCCTCGGGTGATCATCGCCTGGTCGTCAGTGTGCCATGCGGCGCGGGGACATCGCGTCCGAATATCCGTCAGCGGCGGCTGCGGAAGGCGACTGCCGTCGTGGAGGCTATGGCCGACACCAGGACGACCATGACCAGGACGGTGCCGAGCGGGTTGTCGCGGCGCGGCGGCAGCATGACCTGCTTGATCCGGACCCGGGACGTGGCCGTCGGCGACGGCGTGGGCTTCGGGGACGGGGACGGGGACGGCACTCGCACCGGTGTGGCTCGTTGGGCCACCGGCCGGGGCTGCACGCGCGGCCGGTCTCGGGGGCACTCCCCCACCTGCACCCGCTCTCCGCACACCGCGTCCTGGTAGATCGTCATCCCGGGCACCGTGACCTTGGGGACCGGCCGCCGCTTCCCCGGCCGCCGCCCGGCGATGGACACCCCTGGGACCGGTGACCGCCACACCTTCACCCCCGGCACGGACCCGTTCACGGAGACGTTGCGGGGAGCCTTCGGCGGTCGTACGGACACCTTGGGGATCACCACCTCAGGGATCGTCACGGACACCTCGGGCAGGCCACCCGGCGGCCGCTCCCGGTCGGCCGCGGCGGGACCGGCCGCGCCGATCGCCACCAGGCCCACGGCGAGCAGCAACGGCGTCCGCCTGCCCCGCACGCCCGCGTTCCTGGACGCGCCCCGCCGGACGCCCACATAACGCGACGCGCCCCACCGCAGGCCCGCCGAACGGGACGCCCGCCGCCTTCCCGCCACGCTCACACTCCCCCGCCGACGCGCACGAACTCCTGCAACGCCCCCTGGAACGCCTCAGGCCCGACGGCCAGCGGCCCGTCGAAGGCGCGGGAGATGTCCCATGTCAGGTACGTGCCGAAGCCCAGCAACGCCGCCATCGCCACGATCGGCATGATCGTCAGCCCCCGCGGCCGGGCTCCGGCCAGGAACGGGAACACGATGACCACCACGCCGGTGAGGACCGTCAGGAAGAGCAGCCCGTCGGGCGGCGTCGCGGCGGCGTCGGCGGCGCGCTGGGCGCGGGCGGTGGAGATCGCGCCGATGTGCTCGAGCAGCTCCCCCTTGGCCTCCTCCTCGTCCTCGCCGCTCACCTCGAGGTCGCTGACCCGGCCGCGCAGCTCGTCCATCCTGGCGGCGCCGACCGGGTCCATCCGGCCCTGGGCCATGAGCGGCCATTCGTCCCTGACCACGAAGATGACGTATTCGCGCAGCGCGACGCGCACCTGCCGGACCGCGTCGCCCGGCAGCCCTTGGGCCGCCCAGTAGGCGTCGATCGCGGCCTGGCTCTCCGCATGGGTGTTCTGCCGGGCGGCGTCGGCCTTGGTCCAGGGCACGATGATCGCGATGGCGAACACCAGCAGGAACATGGCCGACAACATCGCCCCCGCGTGAGCGGCGGATGGACCCCCGGGGTCGCGGTCCTCGCCGCCCCGTCTGAACAGCCTGAACATCAGCGCGGTGACCATCACCACGCCTACCGCCGCCAAGATCGAGAGCGTGTATGCCACCATGAAGATCTCCCGAACACGTTCGGATACGCAGTGTCACATTACTATCACACTGTGCAATGATGGCGTGAGGCCCTGAAAGGTAAAGCTCCGGCAAGGCACGCGAGCCGGGTCGCGCGTCGCGTCAGGGAGCGTCCCGGGGATTTCCCCTGGTCTGCGGCCCTTCGAGCACCCGCAGCAGGTCCAGCCAACCGTGGAACGGTTCGGGCCGGTCGGAGCCCTCACAGGTCACCTGCCCCTGCACGCCGTCCGCGCCGTACTCCAGATCCACCACGAAGCGCATCACGCCCGCGAGCGTAGGGAGTGCGGGCGGCCTCGCGCCTTAGGGCGGCACCTGGGGATAACCCCTGATTTTCGGCCGGACCTCGGGCGGAGTGGACAGGCAAGTGTCACTTGAGCCGCCCGCCGCGCCGCGCCACGTTGTTGGAGGGCCCAAGGG
>NZ_VCKY01000446.1 GCF_005889735.1 Nonomuraea turkmeniaca | reverse complement strand
TCCCTCTTAATCGGCTAATGCGCATGTTTCCCCAGGTCAGCGACACGCCGTGATCTGGTACCTGCTGGCCGGATGGGGTCATCGCGGGTACATCTGTTCTCATGATCGAACAAGGGCTCCGGCTGGAAGAGCGTGAGAACAGCTGGATGCTGGCAGGACCGTCCGCCGGGCAGTTCGTTCTGGTCGATGAGTATCTGGCGTATCTGGCCGACCGGAACTACTCACCCAAGACCGTCCGCGCCTACGGCTATGACCTGCTGGCGTTCTGCCGCTGGCTGGTGGCCGAGGACGTGTCGCTGGGTGAGGTGACGACCGAGACGCTGCTGAAGTTCTTGCACGCCTGTCGTGAGGCCAAGGTTCCCGGGCGTCGCGGTGGCCCGAACGTGGTCACCTTGTCGGGCCGTCGGATTGATCGGTACGCCGCCACGACGATCAATCGGCGGCTGGCGGCCATCTCGGGGCTGTTCACGTTCGTCACGATGCGCGACCCGGAGTCGATCAACCCGGTCCCGAAAGGACGCGAGGCGCGCTGGCGGGTGGCCGGCGAGCGGTCCGGGATGCTCGCGCACACGATCCGCCGCCCGAAGAATCGCTCCTCGCTACGGCTGCGTGAGCCCCGGCGCCTGCCCAAAGCACTGTCCCAGGCCCAGGCGGCGGAGCTGTTGGCCAGTTTCCACACCTGGCGCGACCGAGCGATCGCGGGGCTGATGCTGTATTGCGGGCTGCGCTCGGCCGAGGTGCTCGGCTTGAACGTCGCCGACGCCGACATCGGTGGCCGCTGGGCGAGCGTGCTCGGCAAGGGTGATCGGCAGCGGCGCGTCCCGTTGGACGCCGACGTCGCCTCGGTCATCCAGGTATATCTGCTGGCCGAGCGGCCCGAGTCGACCGAGCAGCGGCTGTTCCTGGTGGCCAAGGGCCCCAACCGGGGACGACCGCTCACGGCAGCAGGGCTGCGCACGATCTTCCGCTATCACCGCGCCGTCAGCGGGATCACCGCAGGTCATCCCCACGCGCTGCGGCACACCTTCGGCACCGCACTGGCCGAAGCCGGAGTCGACCTGGCGGTGATGCAGGCGTTGCTCGGTCACGCGCACGTCGACACCACCGCCCGCTATATCCATCTGGCACCCGCCCACGTGAAAGCCGAGTTCGATGCCGCACGCAGCCGCATCCGCGCCCAGCAATAGCCTGCACGCCGACTACCTCGACTATCTGCAGCGGACCGGGCGAGGCAACCGTCCCTATCAGCAGGCCGCGCGGGTGTTCTTCGCGCGTTGGCCCGACCCCGGGTGCTGGGCCGCCGAACCGTTGGAGATCCGCTTGTCGGCTGATGCGCACACTCGGCCGATCATTACCTTCCTCATGCTGCACCGCGGACTACGACCCGGCTATGACTACCTGCTGGAACGCAAACTGTCCACGTTCTGGCGAGAGATGGAGGACTCGCCCGTCGCTGCGGGAGTGCAGCGCTTCGTGACCGCCGCCGAGGACCTCGGCTTCTCCTTGCGCGTGCGTCTGGCCACCGGCTCTCAGGTGCCGGCCCGGCTGCTCATCCAGGCCGGACCCGTCCTTGAACAGCTCACCCTGGCCGACCTGGAAGAGTTCGCCGCCGCCTGCGTCGCCCGCAGCGCCCGCACCGGCAAGGACCACCGCCACTACCTGTCCGCGCTCAGCAACGCCCAGCGAGTCCTGTTCCACCTGGGCATTATCGACACGCTGCCGAGGATGGGCGGGCCGGTCCCCTTCGAACAGCGGCTGGCCGAGGTGGCAGAACCGATCCGCACCACGATGATCGCCTACCTGGAACGCAAGCGCGCCACTTGCCAGCCCAAGACCGTCTCCGCGATCGCCACCCGGCTCAAACACTTCGGCCTCTTCCTCACCCACATCGATCCCGGACTCACCTCGATCGCCAAGCTGGACCGGCAGCGTCACATCGAGCCCTACCTCACCGCCCTGGTCGACGCCGTCAACCCCAAGAACGGCGAAGCCATCACCGTCGCCGACCGCTCCCGCCGGGTGATCGCGCTGACCGGCTTCCTCACCGACATCACCGAGTGGGGCTGGGCCGAGGCGCCCGCCCGCAAGCTGGTGTTCCGCGATGACAACCCCAAGCTCCCGCAGGTGCTGCCCCGCTACCTGCCCGTCGATGCCGATCGCCGCCTGACCGAAGAGCTCCGCGACCGTCCCGGCAACCAGCTGGCCGCCTGCGCCCTAAGGTTGCAACGCGCCTGCGGGCTACGCATCGGGGAACTCCTGGACCTGGAGCTCGACTGCGTCCATGAAGTTCCCGGCCACGGCAACTGGCTGAAGATCGGCCTCGGGAAGCTGGAGACCGAACGCATGGTCCCCCTCGATGAAGAGATCCTCGACCTGATCGACTGCATCATCGAGCTCCGAACACACGGCAGACCCATGCCACATCCCCGCTACCGGCGTCCGGCTCAGTTCCTGTTCACCCACCACGGTCGCCGCCTCGGCCAAGGCGCCGTCCGCGCCGAACTCGATCGCGCCGCTCAGCAAGCCGGACTCGGTCACATCACCTCCCACCAGCTCCGCCACACCTACGCCACCGCTCTGGTGAACGCCGGAGTCTCGTTGCAGGCGCTGATGGCGTTGCTCGGACACGCCTCCGCAGAAATGAGCCTGCGCTACGGACGGTTGTTCGACACCACCGTCCGCGCCGAATACGAACGAGCCCTCGACCTGGCCAAACAACAAGCCCGCACCCCGGCCCCCGGCCGGGTCCACCTGCCCCTGGCCGACATCACCGGCGGCAGGGACTGGAAAGACACCCCGCTGATCAAATCCAGAATGGCCGGCGGCTTCTGCCTACGCGCACCCGCCCAAGGCGCCTGCACCTACGCCAACATCTGCGAACACTGCCCCAGCTTCCACACCGAACCCAGCTCGCTGCCCATCCTCGCCGCCCAGCGTGTCGACGCAGACGCGCTCGCCCAGGACGCCGAGAATCGAGGCTGGATCGCCGAAGCCGAACGACACCGCCGACTCATCACCCGACTCGACCACCTAATCAGCGAGGCCCACGCCGGATGACCAGCAGCGACACCCTCCACCGCGTCGAGAAGGCATGCGCCCAGCTCCACCGCGACGGCCAACCCGTCACCTTCATCGCCGTCGCCAACCTCACCGGGCTAGGCCGCACCACCCTCTACCGCAGTGCCACCCTCCGCGCCATCATCGAGGAAAACCGCCGCCGCGCCGCCACCAACGGCACCCTCACCGGCCTCCTCGACGAAATACGAAACCTCCACACCGCCCTGGAAGCCGTCGCTGCACGCGTCCGGCGCCACGAAGAGCAACTCCGCCGACTTACCACCCGGGTCAGCTGAAAGCGTTAACCGGCCAACGCCCAGAACCAGCGTCATTAGCCGGATAA
>NZ_VCKY01000445.1 GCF_005889735.1 Nonomuraea turkmeniaca | reverse complement strand
GGCCTGGTGGCCGGTGATCCGCAAGGACACCTCGGCTTGCCGGGCGCGGCTGTGGCGCAGCACGTTGGTGGTCGCCTCCCGCATCACCAGTCCCAGCAGGCGCCGGCCCGGATCGGGCAGGAGGCCTGGGGCGGCGGCGGGGTCGAGCTCCATCCGGGCGTCGATGCCGGCCGCAGCGAGCACCCTGGTCGCGTTCGCGATCTCCTCCTCCAGCGTGACGCGACGATACCCCTGGACGACGGCGCGAGTGTCTCGCAACGCGTCCGCGGCCAGCCGCCGTACCTCGTTCATCTCCTCCGCCGCCCGCGCCGGGTCGGCCCCCGCCAGCCGTGCCGCCAGCTCGCTCTTGAGCGCGATCACCTGCAGATGGTGGCCCTGGATGTCGTGCAGATCGGCGGCGAAACGCAGCCGCTCGTCCTTGACCGCCAGCTCCGCCGACAACCGGCGGGCCGCGTTCAGCCGCTCGGCCACGTCCCACGCCCACAACATCCCGAGCGTGACCCACCCGGTGAAGAGCACCAGCCCGGCAGGGAACGCCGCCGCGAACACGAGTCCCTGCCCCGAGACCGCGGCCGTGACCCCGCCGAGGACCGCCGCGACCGCCGCCGCGACGGCGATCAGCGACCACCGACGTCGGCCGGGCAGGAACATCGCGATGATCGAGACCATCATGGCCGGGCCGAACGACCAGAGCCCGTAGTCCCGCACCGCGAGCAGGATCCCGCCCAGCACCACCGCGCCCACACTCCCGGCCACCAGCCATCTCACCGGCGGCGGCCCGGCCCGGTTGGTGCCCGGCGACGCGAGGGGGACACGCGGGATCCGGCGGCTGATCGACGCGGCGATGGCCGTCACCGTCAGCGCCAAGGCGGCCACGGCGGCGAGCCGGACCACGACCGGCACCGCCGCGTCCACGATCCGGCTCCTGACACTGAAGACCAGGAAGAACGCGGTGACGCCGAAGAGACTCCACCAGGTGTAACGGCGGAAGTTCGTCAGCCCCGTCCCAGGATCGACCGGCACGTCACGCACGCGGCCATTGTGGCAGCAATCCACCGCGCCGGCCCTCTGCCGCCGCGCCCGGCCTGATGACAAATGTCACGCGATCATGTGACAGGTCCATGCTCGGACGTGCGGTTCCGGCCCTACCGAGTGGCGGCGCACGTCGGCGAGCCTGGAGGCCTCCAAACCTCACCCCCGTATCAAGGAGGCGGCCTCCCATGGAAGCCACGAATACCGCGCCCACCCCGAAGAGCTGGATCCACGTGCTCAAGGACCGCTGGCCGACCGCCGTCGCCATCGGGTTGACGTTCCTCTCGGCGAGCAGCGGCAGCGGCCTGAGCAGCGAGGTGATGAGCCTCGCGCAGGTTCTGCCCGCCCTGCCGCTGCTCTACCTCGTCGTCGCCAAGCTGCGCCGGCCCGCGCTGTCGTGGCCGCTGCTCGGCGTGGGCATGGTGATCATCATCGGGGCGCGGCTGCTGGACCTGGTCGCGCCGTCCACCGTCCTGCTCACCCTGGCCTTGATCGTGCTGGTCTGGGGCATGATCGACGGGCACTCGCGCCGGTCGGGCGAATTCAGGATCCAGGCGATCGGCATGCTCGGGTTCGGCGCGCTGGCGCTGGCCGGGCTGGCGCTCGATCCGGAGGCCGGCCGGTACGTGGTGGGGGCAGGATGGTTGCTGCACGGCGTCTGGGACTTCGTGCACCTGCGGCGCGGCAAGGTCGTCGCCCGCTCCTACGCCGAGTGGTGCGGTGTGCTCGACGTGCTGATCGGACTCGAGCTGATCTTCCTGGTGTGACGAGCCGGGCACCCGTCAGATGCGTCGGCCGGCGCCGAGCAGGCGCGCGGCGCCGCGCGCCTGCTCGGAGAAGTCGCGCTCGGCGATCAGGAGCTCGTGGGTGAGGAGCTCGTCGGTGAGGAGCTCGGTGAGGGCGAGGTCGGCGGCTGGCCGGGCCGGTGGTCGCCGTGCCAGCGGCCGCCCTTGCCGCGCCAGCCCTGCCCGTCGCGCAGGGTCGTGTCACGGATCGCGACGGCCGTGGCCGTGCCGCCGTCCACCTTCGCCCTGACCACGACCTTCTGCCCGGACTTCACCGCGTCGATGCCGTCGCCGCCGCGGTTGATGCGGGTGTCGGCGTTGACCACGTACTCCTTGGTGTAGCCGTCCTCGCTCTTGACCGTGATCGAGTCCTGGTCGACGGCCGTGACGTCGCCGTACTGGGTGGCGATGGTCGTGTACGTGCCCGAACCGTCGGGCACGACGAACTCGCCGTGCAGGGCGCGGCCGCCGAAGCCCATCTTGTGGCCCCAGCCCCGGCCGTGTCCGGGCGCCGGGTCGGACGGCGTGCCGGACGGGCTCACCGACGGTGTCGCGGTGCTGGTGGGCGTCGGGGACGGCGACGGCGAGAACACCGCCGCGGCGGCGACGCCGGCGCCGGTGACCACGACGAGCGCGGTGGTGCCGACGAGCAGCAGCGAGCGGGGGAAGCGGCGCCTGGGCGGCTTGTTCTCCAGTGTTTCCGTGGTGCTGAATCCGTCCGGCCCAGGGGTCATGCTCATCCTCCCGATAGCTATGCAACGGGACAACAGTGCATCAAGCCGCCTAAGACTGCTGTAAACGCTGCCCTAGTCGCCGAGCACGTCGAACAGGTCCAGGTCAGGCGGCTCGGTGAGCAGGGCGGAGGCCGCGGCCTTCAGGAGTTGTTCGGTCCATATGCATTTGCCGGTGGCGGTGTAGCGAGTGCCCCAGCGATGGGAGATCGCGGAGACCAGCTGGAGTCCGCGTCCTCCCTCGTCGGTCTCGGCGGCGCGACGGATGCGGGGCGTGGTGAGGCTGCCGTCGGAGACTTCGCAGGTGAGCACGTTGCTGCGGAGGAGGCGGAGCTGGATGGGGCCCTTGGCGTGCCGGACGACGTTGCCGACCAGTTCGCTGGCCAGGAGTTCGGTGGTCATCGACAGGTCGTCCAGGTGCCAGGCGCTGAGCTGGGTCCGTACGTGCTCGCGGGCCTGGCCGGCGGCCTTGGGGTGCTCGGGCAGCGGCCAGCTGGCCATGTCGTCGCCGGACAGCGCGTGGGTGCGGACGATCAGCAGGGCGGCGTCGTCGGAGGTCCCCTCTCTGGGCAGCAGGGTGGAGGTGAGGCTGTCGCACAGGGATTCGAGGCACTCGACGCAGTGGAGCCCCGCCGGGTCCGGCGCGGCGCCGTCATTCTGGTGCGGGCACGGCGTTCCCGGCAAGGCACCGGAGACCGTGCCGGTGAGCGCCTTGGCGAGATGGGCCATGCCCTGGTCGATGTCGAGGGTGGACGATTCGACCAGGCCGTCGGTGTACAGCACCAGCAGGCTGCCCTCGGGCACCTCCATCTCCACGGTGTCGAAGGGCGGGGTGGCGGCGCCGAGGGGTGAGTTCGGGTCGGCGTCGGGGAAGTGCACGCTGCCGTCGGGGT
>NZ_VCKY01000444.1 GCF_005889735.1 Nonomuraea turkmeniaca | reverse complement strand
GGCTTGGGTGGCGGCGTCGTAGGCGGCGGTGCCGAGGGAGGCGTCGGGGACGGCGCGGAAGGTGCCGCCGCGGCCCAGGTCGAAGATGACGGCCGCCGGGACGATCGGCACGACGCCGCCGTTCACCGGGAAGCCGATGCCGGCGTCCGCCAGCCGGTCGACCACCCCGCACGCGGCCGCCAGCCCGTACGCGCTCCCGCCCGTCAGCACCACGGCGTGCACACGTTCGACCAGGTTGCGCGGGTCGAGGAGCTCGGTCTCCCGCGTCCCCGGCGCGGCGCCGCGTACGTCGACCCCGGCCACGGCACCGTCAGCGGGGGCCAGGACGACGGTGGTGCCGGTGCGGTGGCCGCCCCCGACCCGGTGGGCGTGGCCGACCCGCAGCCCCGCCACGTCCACCAGCGAATTGGTCGGGCCGGCCCGCATCACACGTCACCGGTCAGGAACCGGCGGGCGGCCTCGGTGAACACCCGGGTGCACCGGACGATCTCCTCGACCTCCACGTACTCGTCCGCCTGGTGCGCGATCCACTTCCCGCCGGGCCCGTACACGACGGACGGGATCCCGCCCCAGTGCGTGAGCACGGTTCCGTCGGTCGACCCGGGCACCCCGCCGTAGACGGGCTCCTCTCCGGTGACCGCACGGTGGGCGGCGGCCAGCGCGGCCACCACGGGGTCGGACACGGGCACGTCCACCGGCGGCCGGTCCACCAGCACCGACACCTCGGCCCCGATCCCGTCATAGGAGGCGAGCGCGGCGACCCGGTCGGCGATGTCCTTGTGCTCGACGCCCGGGATGGTCCGCACGTCCACGAAGACGGAGGCGGCGGCGGGGATGACGTTGACCTGCTCCTCGGAGCCGGCCCGCAGCACGGTCGGCGTCACGTACACCTCGCCGAGGTGCTCGTGCGCCGGATGCCGCGCCTGCAGCTCCTCCTGCAACGCTCGCAGCCCCACCAGCAGTGGGCCGAGCGCCTGGACGGGGTTGCGGCCGTGCTGCGGCATCGCGCCGTGCGCCATCTTGCCGGCGAGGTCCACGCGCAGCCGCAGCGCGCCCTTGGCCACCGCGCAGATCTCGCCCGCCTCGGGCTCGGCCACGATCGCTCCGTCCACGTCGGTCGCGAGCCCTTCGGAGACGAAGTGGTGCGCGCCGATCATGAGGCCTTCCTCGTCGGCCAGCGCGCACACCTTGATCCTGCCGGGGAACGGCCCGGCGAGCTGCAGGGCGCGGGTGGCGTACAGGGTGGCGGCGAGGCCGGACTTCATGTCGGCGCTGCCGCGACCCCACAGCCTGCCGTCGCGGATCTCCCCGCCGAACGGGTCCACGGTCCACTCCGACAGGTCGCCTTCGGTGACGACGTCCGTGTGCCCCTCGAACATCAGCGTCGGCCCGTCACCGCCGCCGCCCTCGACCACGGCCACCACGTTGGGCCGGCCGGGCGCCACCTCGTACACGGCGGGCTCCCAGCCCCACTCCCGCATCAGGGCCGCCACCAGCTCGGCGGCCGGCTGCTCCCGCCGTCCGGGGTCGTTGGTGCTGGGGACGCGCACCAGCGCCTGCGTGAACGCCACCACTCCATCGGCATCGACGTCGATCACAACAATCCCTCCAGAGTCGGTACGGCCTGCAGCAACGTACGCGTATAGGGGTGGGCGGGCGCGGCCCACACCTCGTCCACCGGCCCGGTCTCGACGATCTCGCCCTGGCTCATGACCGCGACCGTCTCGCATACGTGCCGCACCACGGACAGGTCGTGCGAGACGAACACGAGCGTGAGCCCGAGCTCGTCGACGAGGTCGGCCAGCAGGTTGAGTATCTGCCCGCGGACGGAGACGTCCAGGGCGCTGACGGGTTCGTCGGCGACCAGCACCGCCGGCCGGGGCGCGAGCGCGCGGGCGATGGCGATGCGCTGCCGCTGCCCGCCGGAGAACTGGTGCGGGTAGCGGTCGGCGGCGGCCGCGGGCAGGCCGACCTCGTCGAGCAGCTCGGCGACCCGGTTGCCGACGGGCAGGCCGAGGGCGACGAGCGGCTCGGCGACGAGGTCGCGCACCCGCATGCGGGGGTCGAGCGAGCTCATCGGGTCCTGGAAGACGATCTGGAGGTTCTCGCGCAGGAAACGCAGGCTGCGCTCGGGGCGGCCGGTGATCTGCCGGCCGTCGAACGTGATGGTGCCGCTCGTGGGCTGGTCGAGCGCGCACAGCAGGCGCAGCAGGGTGGACTTGCCGGACCCGGACTCGCCGACGATGCCGTACCGCTCGCCCCTGCCGATGGTGAGCGACACGTCGTTCAGCGCGTGCACGGCGGCGCCCTGTTTGGTGAGCGAGGTGCGGGGGCGGCGGTAGACGCGGGTCAGGTTGCGGGCGTCAATCAGCGGGGTGCCAGCATGCGTAGGCATGGCCGTCTCCTGTCAGCGCCGGTGCCGTCTCACAGTCGGGGGTGGCGTGCGGGCAGCGGTTCCTGAACACGCAGCCGCCGGGGAAGTGCCCGGCCGCCGGGACGCTGCCCTGGATGGTGGGCAGGCGGGTGCCGCGCGGGGTGAGCTTCGACGCGGCCAGCAAGCCTTCGGTGTAGCGGTGGCGGGGCCGGGCGAAGACCTCGCGGATGGGGCCGCTCTCGACGAGGCGGCCGCCGTACATGACCAGGACCCGCTCGCAGACGGAGGCGACGACGGCGAGGTCGTGGGTGATGAACAGCAGCGCGGGCGCGACCTCGGCGATCAGGTCGAGCATCTGCTTCTGCACGGTGACGTCGAGCGCGGTGGTGGGCTCGTCGCAGATGAGCAGCTGGGGCTCGTTCGCCAGGGCGATGGCGAGCATGACGCGCTGCCGCTGCCCGCCGGACAGCTGGTGCGGGTACGCGCGGGCGATCTGCCGGGGTTCGGGCAGGCGGACCCGTTCGAGCAGCTCGTACGCCCGCGCGTGGGCCTGCCGGCCGGCGGTGCCGTGCAGGGTCATGACCTCGGCGACCTGGGCGCCGATCCGCATGAGCGGGTTGAGCGCGGTCATCGGCTCCTGGAAGACCATGGACAGGTCCCGGCCGCGCAGCCGCTTGAGCCGTTTTTCCGGCACGCCGACCAGGTCGCGGCCGTCCAGGGAGGCCCCTCCGGACGCGGTGACGCCTTCGGGGAGCAGCCCCATGAGCGACAGCGCGGTCAGCGACTTGCCGGACCCGGACTCGCCGATGAGCCCGACCCGCTCGCCGGGCCCGATCTCGAACGACACGTCCCGCACGAGCTCGACGGCATCCGCGCGGACGCTCAGCCCCTCAACCTTCAGCACGGATCCTCCTGAGCTTGGGGTCGAGATAGTCGCGCAGCCCGTCGCCGAGGAGGTTGAAGCCGAGCACCGCGAGGGCGATCGCCACGCCGGGCCAGAGCGCCAGGCGCGGGGTGGAGAACAGCAGCTCCTGGGACTCCTGCAACATCCGGCCCCAGGACGGGGTGGGCG
>NZ_VCKY01000443.1 GCF_005889735.1 Nonomuraea turkmeniaca | reverse complement strand
TCCCCCGACAAAGCGCAAGAGCAGCAGCAAGGAGTTCCGTTGAAGGCCCGAGTCCTGACCGCCGTCGCCGCCCTCGCGCTGGCGGCCGCAACCGCGCCACCGATCCTCTTCGACTACCGGCTCGGTAGCGGCGGCCCCCCGCTCCTCGACGTCCAGGCATGGGTTCAGCACGTCAACGTCCTCACGTCGTAGTGGGGCTCGCGCAGTTGTCCGTGGCCCGCACGCCGGCCGGGTCACGGACGCCGCTCGCCCGCGTCGGCTACATCATGTTCCTCAGCCGGTGGTTCCAGGTGCCGCTCTACCTGGGGCTGATCGTCGCCCAGATCGTGTACACCTGGCGGTTCATGGCGGAGCTCGTCCACCTGGTGCATCTCGGGTTCGGCGGCTCGCCGCCGGAGACCACCGTCATGCTGATCGTCCTCGGCCTCGTGGACGTGGTGATGATCTCCAACCTGCTGATCATGGTGATCGTCGGCGGCTACGAGACGTTCGTCTCGCGGCTGCGTATCGAGGGGCATCCCGACCAGCCGCAGTGGCTCTCGCACGTGAACGCCAACGTGCTCAAGGTCAAGCTCGCCATGGCGATCATCGGCATCTCGTCCATCCACCTCCTCCAGATCTTCATCAACGCGGCCAGACCGGCCATCACCGACAGGGAGCTCCTGTGGAAGACACTGATCCACCTGACGTTCGTGATCTCGGCGCTGGCGCTGGCACTGATCGACCGGATCATGGCGGGCGGGCGGCCGCACCACGGCAGCAACCAGGGCAGCGACCACGGCGCCGGTCCGGGCGAACGACCTTCGGAGCGGCCGCACGAGCGGGTCGCCGCCTGAGCGGGTGCGGTCCGTACGGAGGATGCCTGTGGTGAGAAGGATGAAGAGCGTCGCGGTGGCGGCCGTCGCGGCCGTGCTCTTCCCCGCCGGCGCCGCGTACGCCGACGACGGGGCCCGCGAAGGCGGGCCCGCTCCCCTCATCGGCGACGTGACGGTGTTCAACGACGAGATCGTCGAGCCGGTGTCGCTGCCGGTGAGCACGTGCGGCGGCGTGCTGTCGCTGCTCAGCCGGGCGCCCAGCGACTGCCACGGCGCCTCGCGCGTCTCCGACGACGACGCTTGAGGTCGGCGTGCCCGCTCCCCCGGGGGCGGGCGGGCACGGCGACCCTCAGCCGTACAGCCGCTCCAGCACCACCGCCACGCCGTCCTCGTCGTTGGCCAGCGTGCGCCGCTCGATCGCGGCCAGCACCGCCGGGTGCGCGTTGGCCATCGCGTAGCCGGCGCCCGCGTACGCGAGCACGGCCAGGTCGTTCGGCATGTCCCCGAAGGCCACCACCTCGCCCGCGTCCACGCCCCGCTCCCGGCAGAGCTGGTCGAGTGTGGCCGCCTTCGTCACCCCCGGTGCGCTGATCTCCAGCAGGCCATGCCCGCCGGAGTGGGTGACCTCGACGACCCCGGCGAGCACGGCCGTCACGGCCGCGGCCATCTCGTCCGCCGTGTGCGCCTGCGACAGGGCGAGCAGCTTGACGATGGGCTCGTCCTCCTCGAACACCGAGCGCACCTCGCGGTAGTACGCCAGGTCGTCGGCGATCCGCCTGGTGTAGGCGGCCTCGGTCAGGATCGCCCGGCCGGTCTCGACCGCCAGCCCCACTCCCGGCAGGGCGTCGGCGAGAGCCTGGGCCGCCTTCCTGGCGGAGGCCGGGTCGAGCGGCAGGCGGCCGGTGATCTCGTCGGTGGCCACGTCGTAGACGATCGCGCCATTGCTGCAGATGGCGGTGCCCGCGACGCCCGCCTGCTCGGCGATCCCGCGCACGCCGCGCGGCGCCCTCGCGGTGACGAAGACGATCTCGGCGCCGGCGGCGCGGGCCGTCTGGAGCGCTCTCCTCGTACGGGGTGAGACGGTGCCGTCGGAGGTGAGGAGGGTGCCGTCGAGGTCGGTGGCGACGATGCGGGGGAGGATCATGGAAAGGTAAGGTACGCGAGGTGCTCACATGCGCATCTCGGAGGGGAACCGGGTGGCGGCGTTCATGAGCTCCAGGCCGAGGAGCCGCCCGGAGTCCCCGAAGTCGAGGACGACGTCCTCCGCCACGACCTGGCGTACCGCCTCACCTGGGACTATTTCACGCTTTATCGCGATATAGGCGATGTCGTGTTCCCTGTCCCAGGTGACGTACACCGTCTTCGCCTGCGGCTCCGACGGGCCGTCCTCCCAGATCAGCAGCCCTTCCTTGGCCTCGTGCGAGCCCGCCACCGCGGCCCGTGTCATCGCCAGCGCCAGCTCGACCGCGCCCAGCGAGTCGAGCGCTGTGACCTTCCTCTCATGTTCCCACCCGTCGAGCCCGTCGATCCGGTAGGGGCACGACCACTCCCCGGTCGGCTCCTCGTACGGTACGCCGACCGTGACGACCACGTCACGGGGCGGTTCGCTGCGCAGCGCCAGCACCCGATGGGCGATCTCGTACATGTCAGCTGATCTACCCCGGAGGCCACTCGTGGAAGACTGCCCAACGGGAACGGTCTCGCTCCTGTTCATCGCGGCGGCCTGTCCCATATGGTCGCCGCAGGAACACGCGAAGGGGCCCAATGATGAACGAGTCGTTCGGTACGCGCCTGAGAGCCAGGCTCGACGAATGCGGACCGCTGTGTGTGGGCATCGATCCGAGTCCGGCGCTGCTCGATGCCTGGGGGCTGGACGACTCACCGTCCGGTCTCGAACGCTTCAGCCGCACGGTCGTCGAGACCGTGGCCGACGTGGCGGCCGTGGTCAAGCCGCAGTCGGCGTTCTTCGAGCGGTGGGGCAGCCGCGGCATCGCCGTTCTGGAACGCACCATCGCGGACCTGCGGGAGGCGGGGACGCTGGTGCTGCTGGACGCCAAGCGCGGCGACATCGGCAGCACCATGGCGGCCTACGCCGAGGCGTACCTGGACCGGGGCAGCCCGCTGGCCGTCGACGCCGTGACGCTGAGCCCGTACCTGGGGTTCGGGTCGCTGGAAAGGGCGATCACGTCGGCGGTGGCCAACGACGCGGGCGTGTTCGTGCTGGCCCGCACCTCCAACCCCGAGGCGGCCGGGATGCAGCAGCTCGTGGCCGACCAGGTGCTTGCCGGGGCGTCCGCGGCGAACGCGGGGCACACGCCGTTCGGACCCGTCGGGGTGGTCATGGGCGCCACGCTGCCCGAGCTGGAGCACTCGCTGACCGGCCTCAACGGGCCCATCCTGGCGCCCGGGCTGGGCGCGCAGGGGGCCACGCCCGCCGACGTGGCCCGGCTGTTCGGTTCGGTACGACACGCCGTCCTGCCGTCGGTCTCCCGGGCGGTGCTCGCCGATCCCAAGCGGCTGCGCAGCCGTACGCTCTACTACCGGGACGAGTGCGCCGCCTACCTGTCCGGCGACCTCACGGCGGCCCGCCGCAGGTCCTGACCGGCCAGGTGCGGGGGTGCGAGCCGGGGGGCGCGTC
>NZ_VCKY01000442.1 GCF_005889735.1 Nonomuraea turkmeniaca | reverse complement strand
GCCTTCAGCGTGTCGTCGATCTTCACATAGAGTGCGGTGGCGAGGGTGTTCAGGTCGTTCGTCACACAATGATCTTGGACACCCTCACCCTATTTCCGCAGGCGATCCCTTGGACTCATTCGTCTAGTCGTCCGACTTCAGCTGCTTCTCGGTGGGGTCATCGTCCTCGTCCACCGCGTCGCCGAAGTCGGGCTCGATGAACGCCGGTGTGATGCCCCGAATCTCGGCCTGCGCCGCCACTTCAGAGGCGCCCTGCTCGCCCTCGGAATCGTCGGAGCTCTGCTCGTCAGCGTCCTCCGTGCCTTCCACGATGTCGGCAGGCTCGTCATCCTCCGACTCCTGGACGTCGGCAGGCTCCGCACCCTCCGACTCCTGGAGACCGGCCGGCTCCGGTTCCTCGTTCAGCAGATCGTCTGCTTCCGCGAGGGCCTCGGCGTCGTGCACTTCCTCGACCGCCTCCGCGCCCTCGGCGACAGCGGCGACACCGGCGTCGTCGAAGTCGTCTTCGTCGTCGAAGTCCTCCTCGACGTCCTCGATCACGGCACCGGTCAGTTCGGCGTACCGCTCCGCGGCGTCAGTCTCACCGTCCTCGTCGAACGCCATCGCCCGGCCGAACCAGTCGGTCGCCGCGTCCGTGTGCCCCGCTTCGGCCAGCGCGTCCGCGTACGCGAACGCCAACCGCGCCGACCAGGGCTTGGGCTGCGGGTCGCGTAGCTCGGGCAGGCGCTGCAGGGTGATGACGGCAGCGTCGTGCTGGCCCAGGTCGCGGCGAGCGCCGGACTCGACGATGGTCAGCTCGATGCGCCCGGCCCGATCGAGGCGCTCGGCCTCCGGCGAGCGCACGAGGTCGATGGCCCGCTCCGGACGGCCGAGACCGCGCTCGCAGTCGGCCATGACCGGCAGGTACGCCTCCGACCCCGTCAGCCGCCGCGCCGCCCGCAGGTCGCTCAGCGCCTCGGAGAAGTGCCCGGCGCGGTACGCGACGATGCCGGCGGCCTCCCGTACGACACCGATGCGGGCCGCGAACCGGCGCGCCACCTTCGTGTGCTCGTGCGCCCGATCGGGGTCGTCGTCCTCCAGCGCCCGCTCAGCGGCGACCATGTGGCGGCCCACGAGGTCGGCCAGGTCGCCGGGCAGGGGGCGGAGCTCCTCGAGCACTTCCTTGTCCAGCTCGTCCGCGGTGATGTCGGGCGCCACATCGGGCAGCCGCTCACGCTGGGGCGCTTCGCTGTCCCGGTCGGGCCTGCCGTACCTGGCGCGGGTGCCCTCACCGGCGCCCTCATCGCGGCCGCCGCGGTCGTCCCGCGAGAACGGCCGCTGGCCGCCTTCCCTGCGTGGGCCACGGTCATCCCGGAACCCACCCTCACGACGAGGACCCCGATCGTCACGGAACCCACCCTCACGACGGGGACCACGATCACCGGAGCCACCCTCACGCCGAGGGCCACGGTCCGCGTATCCACCCTCGCGCCGAGGGCCACGGTCACCGAACCCGCCCTCACGACGAGGACCACGATCACCGGAGCCACCCCCACGCCGAGGGCCACGGTCCGCGTATCCACCCTCGCGCCGAGGGCCACGGTCACCGAACCCGCCCTCACGACGAGGACCACGGTCATCCCGGAACCCACCCTCACGACGAGGACCACGATCACCGGAGCCCTCCTCACGCCGAGGGCCGTAACCACCTTCACGACGGGGACCCCGGTCGTCACGGAAACCGCCGTCACTGCGCGGGCCACGATCACCGTAGCCGCCTTCGCGCCGGTCGCCGTAACCGCCCTCACGACGCGCCCCGCGGTCATCCCGATCCCGGAACGAACGCCGCTCGTCGCCTTCACGCCGGGGGCCCCGGTCCTCGCGGCCGCCGCCTTCACCTCTGGGACCGCGATCTCCGTATCCACCCTCACGCCGAGGACCACGGTCACCGAACCCGCCCTCACGCCGAGGACCCCGATCGTCACGGAACCCGCCCTCACGCCGAGGACCACGATCGTCACGGAACCCACCCTCACGCCGAGGACCCCGATCGTCACGGAACCCGCCCTCACGCCGAGGACCACGGTCATCGCGGAACCCACCCTCACGCCGAGGACCCCGATCGTCACGGAACCCGCCGCCGCGCCGCTCACCGGTGCCGCCGCCCTCGCTGCGGTCGGTGTAACCACCTTCACGACGCGCCCCGCGGTCATCCCGATCCTGGAACGAACGCCGCTCATCGCCCTCACGCCGCGGGCCACGGTCATCCCTGTCACGGTACGTGCGGCGGTCATCGCCACGCGATCCACGATCCGTACCCTCACGACGAGGCCCACGGTCGTCGCGGAACCCACCCTCGCGCCTGGGGCCCCGATCGCCGAATCGACCACTGTCGCCGCGATCGCCGGATCGACCGCCCTCGCGGCGGTCGCCGTAGCCGCCCTCTCGACGCGAGCCCCGATCGTCCCGGTGGCCCTCGTCCCGGCGGGGACCTCTGTCGTCGCGGCCGGAGGAACGTCCCCTGTCGTCGGAACGGAACGGACGGTCGCCGCCGCCGGAGTCTCGCCCGCGAGAGCTGTACCCACCGCTCCTGTCGCCGCCAGAGCGCCTGTCCTCACCGTCGCCGCGCCCGCGCTGTCCGCCGTCCGATCCGTTATCTCTGTTCACTTCTGGTCCATTTCGTTGGGCTCACCCAGCGGACTCACAACAACGGTCCACCGTGGCTGGTCGCCGCCCGTCCTCGGGCCTTACGCGACGAAGGCCACCCGTGGGGTGGCCCGGTACCTCCAGCGTAGCAAGCCGGGGAACGTCCACGAGCCCGACTCAAGCCCATAAATCGGCCGTCCATAATGACTAGGCCCGGCAGGGCTGCTCGCCATGTCGCTGGGTTCCGCGAATTGAAGCGCTCCCACGGGCGAATCTCGGGAATTCGGCCGTGCGACTATACGCCTGATCAGACGTTGTCGCTCGGATGATTGCCCTCCAGCTCCGCTTGCGCTTTTCACCCTCCCGGTCTGGCGGAGAATGCTCCGTATCCCGGGGCTAGGTCCCTCGTGCGCCGGCACCTGCGCCAGGACGGCAGCACAAAAGAGAAAGGCCCCCGACCGTGCTGGTCGGGGGCCTTTCTCTTTCAAAGATTGTCCGGCGGTGACCTACTCTCCCACACCCTCCCGAGTGCAGTACCATCGGCGCAGGGAAGCTTAACTTCCGGGTTCGGAATGTAACCGGGTGTTTCCTTCCCGCCATAACCGCCGTAACCCTGAGAAACAGCACTGTCTGCTGTCTCAGAATTGCATAGTGGACGCGAGCAAGAATTTCTTTGGTGTGGCGCAGCTCTGGACCCGGCGAAGAGTAACAGAGCGCAGCACACACCAAAGCATTATGCTTTGTGGTCAAGTCCTCGGCCTATTAGTACCGGTCAGCTCCACACGTTACCGCGCTTCCACCTCCGGCCTATCAACCCCATCGTCTATAGGGGGCCTTACCCCTTCACAGGGTGGGAGACCT
>NZ_VCKY01000441.1 GCF_005889735.1 Nonomuraea turkmeniaca | reverse complement strand
TGGCGGGGCTGGGGGTGTGGGCGGCGCGGCGGCGCGCTGTGGTGGCGGCCGTGGCCTGCGGGTTGTCGCTCGCCTTCGCCTATCTCTTCACCGTCGGCTACGCCGCTCCGCGGTTCCTGCTGCCCGCTTACGCGCTGCTGGCCCTGCCGGTGGCCGCGGGTGTCGTCTGGTTGTGCCGGTGGCGCGGCACCGCGGTGCTGGCCGTCGCCGGCGTGCTGGGCTACTTCGGCCTGCAGGCCAGGTCCGTCGTCGTCCACGGCGGGGACGTCCACGCCGCCCGCGCGGTCGTCCCCGCGGTCGCCGCCCGGCTGCAGCAGCTGGGCATGCGCCCTCCGTGTTTCCTGTACGGTCACGACGCCGTGCAGATCGCCTTCCATGCGCGGTGCACCGCGCATGGCGTCTTCCGCCATTACGGTGGCCGCTCGTCGGTGCCGTCGTCGATCAGGGCCGCGCTGGGACGGGGCGACTGGGTGGGCGTCCTGACGACCTCGCGGCGGCCCGCGGCTCCCTTCCTGGTGTCCTGGACTCCGGTGGAGTTGCGGCCGGCCGGCGGCAAGCGGCGGTATGTGTTCCTACCGCCGGGACGCTGAGCGTGGGCGCGCGGCGAGGTGTTGCGGGCGGATGCATAGACTTGTGCGACGTGACGTCGAAGCCGCGTATCCCGAATGTCCTGGCCGCCCGCTATGCCTCGCCTGAGCTGACCCGCTTGTGGTCGCCCGAGTACAAGATCGTCGCGGAGCGGCGGTTGTGGCTGGCGGTGCTGCGGGCGCAGGCCGAGCTGGGGATCGCGGTCCCGGAAGGCGCGATCGCCGACTACGACAAGGTGGTCGAGCAGGTCGATCTGGAGTCGATCGCGGCGCGGGAGCGTGTCACCCGGCACGACGTCAAGGCCCGCATCGAGGAGTTCAACGCGCTGGCCGGGCACGAGCAGGTGCACAAGGGCATGACCTCTCGGGACCTGACCGAGAACGTCGAGCAGCTGCAGATCCGCGACAGCCTGCTGCTGGCGCGCGACCGTACGGTGGCGTTGCTGGCGCGGCTGGCGACGCTGGCCGAGGAGCACGAGGCGAGCGTGATGGCGGGCCGCTCGCACAACGTGGCGGCGCAGGCCACCACGCTGGGCAAGCGGTTCGCGAGCGCGGCTGACGAGTTGCTGGTGGCCTACCGGCGGCTGGAGGAGCTGATCGGCCGTTACCCGCTGCGTGGCATCAAGGGCCCGGTCGGCACCGCGCAGGACATGCTGGATCTGCTGGGGGGCGATCGCGGCAAGCTGGCGGAGCTGGAGGGCCGGGTGGCCGCGCATCTGGGGTTCGCCTCCCGTTTCACCAGCGTGGGGCAGGTGTATCCGCGGTCGCTGGACTTCGAGGTGGTGACCGCGCTGGTGCAGCTGGCGGCGGCGCCGTCGTCGCTGGCCAAGACGATCCGGCTGATGGCCGGGCACGAGCTGGTCACCGAGGGGTTCGCCGAGGGGCAGGTCGGCTCGTCGGCGATGCCGCACAAGATGAACACCCGCTCCTGTGAGCGGGTCAACGGTCTGGCCGTGGTGCTGCGCGGCTACGCCTCGATGGCCGGCGAGCTGGCGGGCGATCAGTGGAACGAGGGCGACGTGTCGTGCTCGGTGGTGCGGCGGGTGGCGCTGCCGGACGCGTTCTTCGCCTTCGACGGGCTGGTGGAGACGATGCTGACGGTGCTGGACGAGTTCGGCGCCTTCCCCGCGGTGATCGCCGCGGAGCTGGGCCGCTACCTGCCGTTCCTGGCCACGACCAAGATGCTGATGGCGGCGGTGCGGGCGGGGATGGGTCGCGAGCAGGCGCACGAGCTGATCAAGGAGCACGCGGTCGCGGCCGCGCTGGCGATGCGTTCGCGAGGCGCCGGTAACGCGCTGCTGGACCTGCTGGCCGGCGACGCGCGGTTCCCGCTGGAGCGCGAGCAGCTCGAGGCGTTGCTGGCCGACCGGGTCTCGTTCACCGGCGCCGCGGCCGACCAGGTGGAGGCGGTCTCGCAGCAGGTGGGCGAGGTCGTGGCGGCGCGTCCGGAGGCGGCGGCGTACCGTCCCGGCTCGATCTTGTGATTCGCGGCCTCCATGAGCTGCGCACCGAAGAGCAGGTGCGGGCGGCGTGCGGGGACGACGACCTGGTGATGTGGGTGGCGCAGGGGCTGCGCGGCGGCGCCCGTGCGTGGGCGCTGGGGGACGCGGTGGTGGCCGGTTGCCCGGCGGTGTCGCGGCGTGACCGGCTGGCCGTGTGGGGCTGCGTCTGACCTGGCGCGTGCTGCGGGGAAAATCGGGTGTGGTTCGGACGGCGCTCGTGCACAGTTGACGGGGTGATGTCCAACTTTGTGCCTGGTATTGAGTTGTCGCGAGCCTTTTACCACGAGGTCGTGGCGCCGTTGCTGCCTCAGGTGCCGCACAGCGCGGCGTTGATCGGTCCGGGGTCGGAGGTGCTGGCGTTCGACACCGCGCGCTCGGCCGATCATGACTGGGGGCCGCGGGTGTTGTTGTTCACGGCGGCGGCGGATGTGGCCGAGGTGGAGGCCAAGGTGGTGGCGGGCCTGCCGGAGCGCTTCCGCGGTCTGCCGACGGTGTTCGGTTACCACGGCGAGGTGCGGCCCGGGGTGACGGTGGCGGAGCCGGGCGCGTGGCTGGAGCGCCTGCTGGGCTTCGACCCGCGGGCGGGGATGTCGCTGCTGGACTGGCTGGCGGTGCCGTGGCAGCGCCTGGCCGAGGTGACCCGGGGGGAGGTCTTCCACGATGGGCTCGGCGCGCTGGAGGCGGCCAGGGCGGTGTTGCGCTGGTACCCGCAGGATGTGTGGCGGTATGTGCTGGCCTGTCAGTGGCGGCGGATCGGGGAGGAGGAGCCGTTTCTCGGCCGGTGCGGCGAGGTGGGCGATGAGCTGGGCTCGGCGGTGGTGGGGGCGCGGTTGGCGCGGGAGGTGATGCGGCTGGCGTTGCTGCTGCGGCGCCGGTACCCGCCGTACGCCAAATGGCTCGGCAGTGCCCTGGCCCGGCTGCCTGGCTCGACGGAGCTGGGGGAGTGCCTGGGGTCGGCGGTGGCGGCGCGGTCGTGGCGGCAGCGCGAAGAGGGGCTGAGCGGGGCGTATGCGCGGGTGGCGGCGCTGCAGAACCGGGTGGCCCTGGCCGAGCGGCTGGATGAGGGGGTGCGGGGGTTTTTCGACCGGCCGTTCCGGGTGATCGGCGGGGACCGGTTCGCCGAGGCGTTGATGGCGTCGGTGTCGGACCCGGTGATCAAGGGGTTGCCGGTGGTGGGGTGCGTGGATCAGCTGTCGGATTCGACGGATCTGCTGATGGCCCCCGGGCGTGCCAGAGCGGCGACGGCGGCCGCGCTGGGCCTCACCGAATGATCTACTTTGTAAAGGACGTCAGTTTAGATATCAACATTTCTATCCGAATACGCCAAGCGACGACGGCAGAGGCGTCGCCGGTGCAGGTGAGGATGAGGCGGGCACCGTGGCCGGTGCCTTCGGCCAGCTCCCAGCTCACGGAGCCGGCGGGGGTGTCGTATTCCAGGAGTTTGCCGGTTTCCGTGCGGGTGACGGGTCCGGGGTGGACGCCGGAGGCGGTGAAG
>NZ_VCKY01000440.1 GCF_005889735.1 Nonomuraea turkmeniaca | reverse complement strand
GGCGGGTAGTAGTACGTCGCGCCCTTGGGCGGCAGGTCATGGGGAAGATAGTCCCATTGGACGCCGGTTCGTCCCTGGTAGCGGATCGCGTTGACGATCTCCCGCAGCGCATAGTTGCCTTCGTGGCCGCTGACCGAGGGGTGCGCGGCCTTCCATGCCGTGAGGACCGGTTCGATCAACGCCCACTGCGCGTCGGTTAAGTCGCTCGGGTACGGCTTACGCTCAGTCACCGCGCCATCCCAGCACCACTGGACCCGCAGACTGGCAGTAACACTACAAATCCACACGATCACATAACGACATCACGGATGGAGGCTCACGTAGGCACTCTCAGGGGCTCGAGGGCGGCCAGGACGAGGTCGAGGCCGAAGGCGAACTCCTCCGCCGGGTCGTAGCCGGCAGCGGCGAGCACCGCGGCGGACTCGTTGAGGTAGGGGAACTCGTCAGGAGGAAGCTGGGGCAGGTAGACGTCCTCGGCCATGTCCGCGAACTCATCGGCGGTGTCGAACGGCAGGCTGGCTTCCTGCAGGGCGAAACCGTAGACATAGCTGTCGAGCAACCAGTTGGCGTGCGTCGCCATCAAGACCGGGAAGCCGGCCCTCCGCAGGCAGGCGGTGACCGCTTCGCGGTGGCGGAGGTGCGCGGGCCCCGGCGATGTCCGCGACTCCATCAGGCCGATCGCCCACGGGTGGCGTGCGAGAACCTGTCGGGCGGATACCGCCCGACGTCGCATCGCTGACTGCCAGTCGGTCTCTTCGGGCGGGAGCTCGATCTCCTCGAACACGACGTCGATCATGGCGTCCAGCAACTCCTCCTTGCTCGCTACGTAGTAGTAGAGCGACATCGCGCCCGCGCCGAGCGCGCCGGCCAGCCGGCGCATGCTCAGCGCGTGGACCCCCTCTCGGTCGGCGAGCCGGACCGCCTCGACCACCACCCGTTGCTTGCTCAGCGCCGCGTCTGACGCCACCTGGCGTTGTTCCCTCGCAGACACGGGTCTCCTCTCGCTCGCTCGAGCGGCTTGACAATCGTCCAGCGCACGGTCATGGTACAGCGTACTACTCGTAGTACAGCGTACGACGTACGATGTACGAACCAGCGAGAGTCGTAGCTCGGACGTGAGGAGGCTTCTGTGGGAATCGAACAGCGATCGAGTGCCGGAGTACGCCTGGTGCCGGGGGCGAGTCCGCCGGGGCGACGACGATGCGGGCCGCCGACCGGCACCGCTACGGCCTGCCCTCAGCGCTCGAGTCGTCCGAGGTCCGGGCTACCGCTGCCCGGTCGAGGCGATGTGCTCGTCCAGGTGGGCGCGGCTTCGGTACATCCCTGCCGCCACTCCGGCGGAGGGACCGCTCCTCTCGAAAGAAGAACCGATGACCATCCGAACGAAAACCCCGAACCTGCTCGACAACCCGCCGGTCCCCGTGCAGGCCAAGCTCGCCGCCGCATGGACCAGCATCATGTTCCTCTACATCTACGTCGACTACTTCCACCTCCACAAGCCCGGCGTCATCGACAACCTCCGCGCCGGCGTCGTCTTTGAGTTCGACATCAGCCCGACGTTGTTGACCATGATGCTCGCGTCCGTGGCGATCCCGGCCCTGATGGTGATGCTCTCCATGACGCTGCCCGCCCGGGTGAACCGCGCCACGAACCTCGTCGTTGCATCGCTCTACATCCCCTACTCGGCGGTCAACGCGGCAGGGGAGTCCTGGAACTGGGCCCCCTTCTACGGCCTCTCCATCGGAATCGAGGTGCTGCTCCTGGCCTTCATCCTGCGCTCCGCCTGGACATGGCCTCGAACCCCCGCCGTCCCAGCCGGTCCCGCGACGACCGACCTTCGACAGGACCTCCGACAGTAGGTGTCCGTGTAAAGCCCTACGGCGTGAAGCCCGCCGCCGCGGACACCGGGCCGACCGTGACCAGCTCAGTCGCGGTATACGCAGAGAACCTGCTCACGAGCGGTCCGGTGTCCGCGCCAGCCGCGCCCGTAGGCCAAACGGTGGCTGACCGACCAGCAGACCTCATCCAACCAACCGCAACGACGAAAGGGGCATTAGCTCGCTTAACGCACTCTAAGAGCCACAACGCTTCAGGAGGCCGGCGGAGACCCCTGCGCGAAGCATCTGGCCCGTGGGATAGAGCGATGCGGTCAGCGTCCTCTTGCGGGCCGGTCGGGGTCTTGGCGATGCGGTCACGCGGTGCTCCTGCGGCTGGTCGAGGGATACGCGCGGGCGATGACCACGGTGGACACCGAGTTGCCGAGCAGGTTGCCGGCTGCCCGAGCCATGCCCCTGAACCAGTCCACGGACGACTCCAGGGCCAGGCCCGCCACCGGGTCGCGGGGATCGAGCCGAGCGTTGCGGCGAGGACCACGATGGCCGAGCGGGGATGCAAGTCGACGAATGTTGTTTCGGCGTGGGTCTGGTCACCGGCCCTTCTCATAGATGAGCAGGCCACGGGACAGGCGCAGAGGGACCAAGATCAGCTCTACCAGCATGGCCTTCCAGGCGTAGTAGAGGTTGACGGCCTTGTTCAGGTAGACGAAAGGGAGGTTGAACAGGACCTGGTGGAGGGGGAGACGGCGGCGTCCGGCGGCGTAGAGGAGCGCGGGGGTCGTAAGGAGCAGCTCGCTGGCCGCCCACCAGGTCATCGTGGGGGCCACCGGCTCGTGCAGGGCCAGCGTGAGGATCAGCGGGGTGGCCCACCAGAGTGGGGCCAGGAGGATCTCCAGGAGAGCCACCACGATCCAGGTCGCCAGCATGGGCTTGCGGGTGAGGAGGCGGGGGAGGTGCAAGCGGACGTTCTGCATGAAGCCCGCCATCCAGCGCCACACCTGCCTGCGGAGGTAGGTCAGGGTTTCCGGGTCGGCGGCCCAGGCCATGGCGTCGGAGACGTAGACCGCCTTGCGGCCCTCCAGTTGCTGGCTCCAGGTGAAGTCCATGTCCTCGACGATGGTGCGCTCGGGGAAGCCGCCGAAGGCCGCGAGGGTCGTGCGCCTGAACACCGAGCAGCAGCCCGAGCAGACCATAGGGCTGTTGGCGAGTTGCTGGATCGGGCGGTGCCAGTGGAAGCCGAAGAGGTATTCGGTGGATCTGCCACGCTCCCACGGGGTGCGGGTGAAGCGGGTCTGTACGTTTCCCGCGGCCACGCCCACCTCCGGGTCGTCGAAGGCGGGCTTGATCCGCTCGATGTAGTCGGGGGCGAGCACCGTGTCGGCGTCCACGGCCAGGACCAGGTCGGTGTCGCAGTGGGGGAGCGCGTGGTTCTGGGCTCTGGCCTTGCTGCCCAGGTTGTGGGGTGGGCGCAGGACCTCCACGCCGTGGGCGGCGGCCACGGCGCTCGTGCGGTCGGTTGAGCCGTCGTCGACGACGATGACCTTCTCCGGTGGGATGGTCTGGGCGGCTATGGACTTCAGGTCGCCGGGAGGCCGTGCTCCTCGTTGTGGGCGGGGACAATGACGGTCAGGGTCAGAGGCTTCACCTGCGCCTCCTTCGCAGCTTGACGGCGATCAAGGCCACCAGGCCGATCGTGGCGTAGATGATCAGGCTGAACCCGAGCGTGGGCGGGCCTCCGGGCATCTCGTGCTTCCTCTCGCGGGAGGGGGTGTG
>NZ_VCKY01000043.1 GCF_005889735.1 Nonomuraea turkmeniaca | reverse complement strand
GGCCCGACCCCTCCCGGCACCGAACCCCCCGAGGGGCCGCGCCCGGTCATGTGACCCACCTGGCGTGGCCCCTGGCAAGGGGCCGCGCCCCACCACCGGGGTGCTCAGCCCGTGACCGGCCATTCTGCAGGATCAGTCCCGGTGATGGCCGTCCAGGTTTCGTCCCCTTCAGCGGGGTGCTCGCGACAAGCGTCCATAATGCGGACCTTGTCGCCCGCGCGAGGGGTCCATCCCCCATGTCCAGGGCGATGCCAAGCCCCTCGATCGTCCACCGCCAGGTTGTGGAGTGAGGTGGCGAGGCCGGGGACCCCCTCGAACTGCAGCCGCGTGTCCGCGTGCTCCATCGCCGCGGACGGTTCCTCCCGCACGCCGCGGATCGCATCCGCGAGACGGACCCCGCGCCCTCGTCCACCGGCGCTCACCTCCAGCCCGTTGCCCTTGATGACTGATCGCGTCGCTACGAAGAACGCGACACCGGGCACGGCGGCCAGGAATAAACACCTGTTTCGGTCCTGTTAAGATGGCGATTCATCCCATGATTAGATGAGTGGAGGACATCGCCCGCCATGAGCGTGCTCGCCCAAGAGTCCAGAGGCAGAACAACCCCCCTCGCCTGGCTCCTCGTGCTGGGAATCGTCCTCGCCGCACTCAACCTCCGCACCGCCGTCACCAGCGTGGGCCCCCTCCTCGACCAGCTGTCCGGTGCGCTCGGCATGTCGAGCGTGGGCACCGGCCTGCTCACCACCCTCCCCGTGCTGGCCTTCGCCGGCGTGGGCGTCGTCACGCCGGCCCTCGCCAGGCGGGTCGGCGAGCACCGGCTCCTCCTGCTGGCGCTGCTCACGCTGGGCGTGGGCATGCTGGTCAGGGTGCTGGTCGAGTCCGCGCCGGTGTTCCTGCTGAGCAGCGCGGTCGCGCTGTCCGGCGGGGCCGTCGGCAACGTGCTCATCCCGACGCTGATCAAGCGGCACTTCCCGGCCCGTACCGGGATCATGACCACCGTCTACACCACGGCCCTGGCGACGGGCACCATGCTGGCCGCCGCCGCGACCGTGCCGATCGAGCGTGCCTCGGGGGACTGGCACATCGCGCTCGGCGTGTGGGCGGCCCTGGCCGCCGTCGCCGCCATTCCGTGGCTTGCGCTGCTGCGCAGTGAGCCGGAGCGGGACGCGGGCAGCAGGGATTCGGGCATCCGCCGGATGCTCGGCAGCAGGATGGCTTGGGTGATCGCGGTCTACTTCGGCACCCAGTCGATGATCGCGTACATCATGTTCGGCTGGCTCGCCGCGATCCTCGTCGACGGCGGCTACAGCACCTCGCAGGCCGGGCTGATCCTCGGGGTGTTCACCGCGCTGAACATCCCGGTCTCGGCCCTCGTGCCCGTCGTCGCCGCCCGGTTCCAGGACCAGCGTCCCGTGGTGGTCGGGCTCGTGGTGTTCTACGCGGCAGGGTTCCTGGGGCTCTGGTTGGGGCCGATCTCGTGGGCGATGGTGTGGGCGGTGCTGATCAGCGTCGGGATGGGGTCGTTCCCGCTGGCGCTGATGATGCTGGGCCTGCGCACGCGTACGCCGGAGACCACGGCCGCGTTGTCGGCGTTCGGCCAGAGCGGCGGCTACCTGATCGCCGGTGCCGGGCCGCTGCTGGTCGGCGTGCTGCACGAGCGGACCGGCGACTGGACGCTGCCGTACCTGCTGATCTTCGGCGTGCTCGTCGTCCAGCTCCTCACCGGCCTGTACGCCGGCCGCGACCGCTACCTGGAGGACGAGCGGCCGCTGGGACAATGACGAGGTGATATCCACTGCCGTCACCTTTCCGAGCGGCCGGGTTTCGGGCCGCTCCACGATCGTCGGGACCGTGCCGTCGGGGGACCGGCACGGCCTCGTCGTCGCCGAGACGCCGTTCCACCCCCTCGACCACACCTGGCCCGACCAGCCCGCCGATCGCGGCACGATCGGCGGCGTGCCGGTGGCCGACTGCGTGACCGGGGCGCGATCGAGCTCCGGCGACCTCTTCCTGGGTGACGCCATCCCGGTGCGGCGCGGCGCCGAGGGCTGGGAGTGGCTGGTCGTCCACGTGACCGAGACACCGCTGCCCGTGGGGGCCGAGGTTGAGCTGGAGGTGGACGCCGGATTCCGTGCGGCGCTCTCGGCCGGGCATACCGCCTGCCACCTGGCCGCGCTCGCGCTCAACGCGGCCCTCGCCGGCCGGTGGCGCAAGGAGGCGCCGCTGGACGCGCTCGGGCATCCCGACTTCGACCAGGCGGCCATCACCTCCTCGCGGATCGCCGAGTACGGCAGCGTGGACGTCTACCGCCTGGGCAAGTCGCTGCGCAAGAAGGGGTTCGCCACGGAGGACCTGGACCTCGAGCCGGTCGCTCAGCAGGTGAACGACCGGCTCAAGGCTTGGGTGGCCGCCGACGCGCCCGTCTGGCTCGACGTGCCGGGGCCCGGTCTGACGGCCCGCCGTACCTGGCACTGCGCATTGCCCGAGGGCGAGGCGTCGATCCCGTGCGGCGGCACCCACGTCGCTCGCACGGCGGAGCTGGGCCGGGTCGAGGTCACGCTGTCCCTGGAGGAGGCGGCCCTGACCATGCGCACCACCACCTTCCCCGGCTAGACGCGGACAGGCCGTCAGCGCCTCACCGAGCGGCGATAAATCGTCAGCATATGCTGACAAGCGGTCCGTGTCAGCATATGCTGACGCTATGGAAGTCACCGAACTGGCCGAGGCGGCCGCCGATCACGATCCCGGGGTGGGTCTGGCCGCGGTGGCCGCGCTCAGGACCCTGCTGGAGGAGCTGGAGGCGATGCACGTGTCGAACGCCCGCGCTCAAGGGTGGTCGTGGGAGCAGATCGCCGACTCGCTGGGGGTTCGGCGGCAGACCGCCCATCGTAAGCACGCTCGCCGGACAAGGGGGTAGCACGTTGTTCGCCAGGTTCACCGAAGACGCACGCCGGGCCGTGGTCAGGGCCGGGATCCTCGCGCTCGACGCCGGACGGCCGGCGCTCGACGCCGACCTGATGCTGCTGGGAGTGACCGAGGTACGGCCCTTCACGCTCTCGTCGTTCACCGCGTCCGCACACGACGTGCGGGAGCGGGTGGACGTCGGCGACGCGCGGTCGCTGCTCGCCACGCTGGGGATCGACCTCGACCAGGTGCACCGCCGCACCAGGACCGGCGCCGACACGCCCGCGGCGTGGCGGCTGCGGCGCTCCCGGCTGCGGCCGCTCCTGGTGACGTTGTACGGGCCGCTCGGCGAGATCCCGCTGGCCATGCACGCCAGGAAGGTGATCGAGGTGGCCCAGTGTCGGCCAGGACCGGTCACCGGGGAGCGCCTGCTCTGGGGACTGCTGGCCGACTGCTCCAACGGCGCCGCCAGGATCCTTTGCGACTCCGGAGTCGACCTCCCGGAGTTGGTACGCGAGATCGGCATGCCGGTCCGCCGGGCCGCCTGACGTTCAGCCCGCCGGACTGAGGTGAGCGATCTTCTCCGGGTTGGCGAGAAGGTAGATGGTCTCGATCTTGCCGTCCGCGACCAGCAGTGAGATCACCGTGATCACCTTGCCGTCCACCGAGATCACGATCGCCGGCCCGTTGTTCACTTCGGCCACCCCGAAGGACAGGCCGGCGATCTCCGCCATGCCGATCGAGGCCATGAAGCGGGCGATGCTTGCCGGTGTGTTGATCGACAACAGGTAGCGGCCGACCTTCTCCACGCCGGTGATGACCCGCAGTGCCGCCCTGGCCTTGCCGCCGCCGTCGCTGACCATCGTGACCTCGCTGGACAGCAGCTCGATCAGCCCGTCGAGGTCGCCGTTGGCGGAGGCGTCGATGAACCGCTCGGTGATCCGCCTCCGCTCGCCCCTGTCCACCTCGAAGCGCGGCCGCTTCTCCCGCACATGATCCCGCGCCCGCCGCGCCAGCTGCCTGGTGGCCGGCTCGCCCCGCCCGATGATCTCGGCGATCTCCGCGAACGGCAGGTCGAACGCCTCCCGCAACACGAACACGGCCCGCTCCAGCGGCGACAGCGTCTCCAGGACCACCAGCAGCGCCAACTCCACCGAGTCGGCCAGCTCGGCGTGCTCGGCGGCGTCGGGCTCGGTGCTGATCGGCTCGGGCAACCACGGGCCGACGTACGACTCCCGCCGCGACTTCGCCCACCGCAGCCGGTCGATGGCCAGCCGCGAGGTCACCCTGATCAGATAGGCCTTGGGGTCGTCGACCGTCGTCTCATCCACGCCCGACCAGCGCAGCCACGCCTCCTGGACGACGTCCTCGGCGTCGGCGACGCTGCCCAGGATCCGGTACGCGACTCCGGTCAAAAGGGCGCGATGGTCTTCAAAGGTGGACATGAAACCTAAGACGTACCACATGGCCTTCGGCGTGACACGGGCGCTTCAGGATTCCGATACACTTGGTGATCGCAAGGGGCTATGGCGCAGTTGGTAGCGCGCCTCCATGGCATGGAGGAGGTCTGGGGTTCGAATCCCCATAGCTCCACTCGATTTCTCAAGAGCCACGGCCGCGAGGCCGGGGCTCTTTTCGTCGGGCCTGAAGGCGTGAGGGGTCGGCCGGCGCCGGCCGCAGCGCTCTCGTGAGGGCCGCCCGGTGCTGAGCGAGGCGTCCCCTGATGATCGTGGGTTGACGGGGCATCTCGTAGGCTTCCGGCGTGAAAGAGCCGGCAAAGGTGATCGTGGCCGTGGTGTTCGCGGCTTTCTCGAGCGTTTACGTGGTGGCCGGGTCGCCCCTGGCGCTGGTCACGTTCGGCGTGCAGGTCGCCTTCGTCACACGACGGTCGTGGTGGTTGCTCGCCGTCCAGACCGTCGTGGCGTACGGCTCGGTGCTGGTCTTCGACACCTCCGTCGGGATCCTCGGCTTCGTCGGCGGGGCGCTGCTCCTGACCAGGCTGTGGCCCCTGGCCGTGGGGGTGGCGGGCAGCGCCGCCCGCGCTGCCACTGACGGCGGCGGTGGTGGCGGTCGTCGCGGTCGCGGCCACCTGGCTCGGCCTGCCGGTCCCGCTGACCGTGAACTACGCGATCAGCACGGTCGTGACCGGCCTGGTCGTGTACGGGCTCGTCAGGCTGGCGCAGCTGGCCAGGGAACTGCGCGAGTCCAGGGACGGCCTGGCCCGCGCGGCGGTCGTCGAGGAACGGCTGCGCGCCGCCCGGGATCTGCACGACCTCCTCGGGCACACGCTGGCCGCGATCCTGCTCAAGAGCGAGCTCGCCCGCCGCCTGGAGCCCGCGCGAGCCCGGCAGCAGCTCGACGACGTGCTGACGATGACCGAACGGGCGATGGAGGACCTGCGGACGGTGTCGGGCGGGCACGGGAAGTTGTCGCTGGGCGTGGAGGCGGAGTCGGCACGTTCCGTGCTGGCGGCCACAGGCATCGAGGTCTCGCTCAGCCTCGGTCATTCCGCCCTCGGCCAGGAGGTCGAGACCACGCTCGGCGCCGTGCTGCGCGAGGCCGTCACCAACGTCCTGCGGCACAGCTCGGCACGCCACTGCTCGATCACGACATCAGAGGAGGACGGCGTGGTACGGCTGAGCGTGCGCAACGACGGAGCGCGCTCGTCGAAGGGGCGCCATGGCTCGGCCGGCATCGGCAACCTCACCACCCGCCTGGCGGCTCTGGACGGGCGGCTCTCCGTCTCCCAGGAAGACGGCTGGTTCGAGCTGACCGCCACGGCCCCGACGCTCGCCTGGGTCCCCGCGTCCGTTTAGATCCACCCGGCTTCGGCGGCGATGCGGGCCGCGTCCGTGCGGTTGCGGGCGTTGAGCTTGGCGACGATCGCCGTGAGATAGTTCCGTACGGTGCCCGCGCTCAAGAACAGCTGGGCGGCGATCTCCGGCGCCTCGGCGCCTGCCGCGGCGAGCCGCAGCACGTCGGCTTCCCGTGGTGTGAGCGGATTGTCGGCCAGGTTCCACGCGGTGACGGCGAGCGAGGGATCCAGCACCCGCTCGCCCCGCGCGACCTTCCTGATCGCGGAGGTCAGCTCATCCGGCGGGGCGGTCTTCAGCAGGAACCCATCCACCTGGGACGCGAGCGCGCGGCGGAGGTGCCCCGGCTTGCCGTGCCCGGTGAGCATGAGCGTGCGGCACTCCGGCAGCCGCGTACGCAGCTCGCCGGCCGCGTCGAGGCCGTCCCTCGCGCCCGGCATGTCGATGTCCAGCACGGCCACGTCAGGCCGATGGGTCAGGGCGGCGGCGAGCGCCGCGTCCCCGGAATCGACCGCCGCGACCACCTCGATGTCGGATTCCAGGCTCAGCAGGGTCGCGAGGGCTTCCCTGATGACGTGCTGGTCCTCGGCCAGGAGTATGCGAATCACAAGGTGAAGTTCTACCAGTTTGTCCGGATCATGATGACGTCATGGCCGGATCGTGATCGGCTCTCTGGTGCCGGAAAGCCCAGATCAGCAGGCTTGTCCGCATGACAGAAGCGGTGCGGTTGAACGCGGCGAGCAAGGTGTACGGCAAGGGCCAGAGCGCGGTGGCGGCCCTGCGTGAGGTGTCGCTGGGCATCGAGAGAGGGACCTTCGCCGCGGTCATGGGCCCGTCGGGCTCGGGCAAGAGCACGTTCCTGCATTGCGCGGCCGGTCTCGACCTGCCCAGCTCGGGATCGGTGCGGCTGGGCGGCACCGAGCTGACGGGCATGAACGAGACCGCGCTGACCGAGCTGCGCAGGCAGCGCGTCGGATTCGTGTTCCAGGCGTTCAACCTGGTCTCCTCGCTGACCGTGATCGAGAACATCACGCTGCCGCTCTGCCTGGCGGGTGCGAAGGTGGACCGGGCCTGGCTGGCGGAGATCGTGCGCCGGGTGGGGCTCGAAGGGCGCACCGGACATCGGCCCGCCCAGTTGTCCGGCGGTCAGCAGCAGCGGGTGGCGCTGGCCAGGGCGTTGGTGACCAGGCCGGAGGTGGTGTTCGGCGACGAGCCGACGGGCGCCCTCGACACCATGACCGCGCGTGAGGTGCTGGTCCTGCTGCGCGAGGTCGTCTCCACGCTCGGCCAGACCGTGGTGATGGTCACCCACGACCCGGTGGCCGCCTCGTACGCCGACACCGCGCTGTTCCTGGCGGACGGCAGGATCGTGGACTCGATGAGCACGCCCGCCGCCGAGAAGGTGGCCGAGCGGATGACCAGGCTCGGGGCGTGGAAGTGATGATCTCCATCGCGTTGAGGACGCTCAGGCACCGCAGGGCGGGCTTCGCCGGCGCGTTCGTGGCCCTGCTGTTCGCGGCCGCGCTGGTGACGGCGTGCGGGATGTTGCTGGAGACGGGCTTGCGCGGCTCGGTGGCGCCCGAGCGGTACGCGGGCACGCCGGTGATCGTCGCAGGCGACCAGTTCGTCAGGCAGACGAAGGCCGGCGGGAAGTCCAAGGCCAAGCCGGTCTCCGAGCGCAGGTGGATCCCCGCCTCGATCGCCGAGGAGGTCAGCCGGATCCCCGGCGTCACCAAGGTCGTGACCGAGGTCACCTTCCCCTTTGCCGGCTTCACCGCACACGGCTGGGAATCGGCCCAGCTCACCCCGTTCACGCTGGCCGGCGGCCGGGCACCGAACGCGGCCGGCGAGGTGGTCGTGGACGCCAGAAACGCGACGGCGAAGATCCCCGGCTACCGGGTGGTCGGCGTCACCGCGCAGGCGCTGCCCAGCCAGGACACGATCTTCTTCACCACCCGCGAGGCCCGCCGCCTGGCCGGGCACGCCGGCCTGGTCACGGCGATCGGGGTTTTCCCCCAGGTGGACGTCACCGTCAAGGGCGCGCTCGCCTACACCGGCGACGAGCGCGGCGCGCTGGAGTTCCTCGACGCGGAGAGCGCCAGGGTCAAGCTGATCAGCCTCGGCGGCGCACTCGGTGGCACCTCGCTGCTGGTGGCGATCCTCGTGGTGGTGGGCACGTTCGCCCTTTCCCTTCAGCAGCGGCAGCGCGAGCTCGCCATGCTGCGGGCGGTCGCCGCCACGCCCAGGCAGGTCAGAAAGCTCATCGGCGGTGAGGCGCTGCTGGTCAGCGTGGCCGCCGGGCTGCTCGGCTCAGTCGCGGGGATGCTGGTGGGCTTCTGGTTGCAGGCCAGATTCGTCGCGCTGGGCGCCATGCCGGCGAACCTGCCTCTGGTCGTCAGCCCGTTCCCGGCGCTCGCCTCGGTCGCCGTCACCTTGGTGGCCGCGTGGACGGCGGCCCGCGTCTCCGCCCGCCGGATCACCAGGATCAGGCCGGTCGAGGCGCTGGGCGAGGCGGCGCTGCCCGGCTCCAGGCTGCCGTGGGCGCGGACGGTCGCGGGCGTGGTCGTCCTCGCGGGCGGCGTGGTGCTCACGATCGTGCTCTCCTCCCTTTCCACAGAGGCGGCCGCGAGCCCCGTCACCATGCTCACCGCGCTGGTCTGGACGATCGCGGTGGCCCTGCTGGGCCCGGCGATCGCGCGGGTGGCCGCCGCGGTGCCGCCGCGAGCCGCGGGCGCCGGCGGATACCTGGCGCTGAAGAACCTGCGCGCCGGCACCAGGCGGCTGGCCTCGGTGATCACGCCGCTCGCCCTGATGACCGCGATGACGTGCACGATCCTGTTCGTCCAGACCACCATGGGGCACGCCGGCCAGAACGAGGTGAACGCCGGCCTCAAGGCCGACTACGTGCTCGGCCCCGGCGCGTCCGCCGCGGGCGTTCGCGAGGTGCCGGGTGTCCGGGCGGCCACGGAGGTGCTGCGCACCACGGCGCGGATCGGCCTCGAGAAGTTCAGCGTGCAGGCGGTCACGCCCGACGGGCTGGACCGGACCATGGACCTGGACGTGACCGCGGGCTCGCTGGCCGGGTTCGGCACCACGTCGGCCGCGCTCAGCCGGACCGCCGCCGAGCGTCTGGACGCCGGCGTGGGCGACCAGATCGAGCTGGCCCTCGGCGACGGCACGCCCGCCGTGGTGAAGGTCGCGGCCATCTACACCCGCGGTCTCGGCTTCGGCGACCTCACGCTCTCGCACCAACTGGTCGCGGCACACGTGGACGACCCCCGCGGCACCGTGCTGGTCTCCGGTGGCGACCGCGCGGCGCTGGAGCGCGCGCTGCCCGGCGTGACCGTCCGCGCCCAGGCCGAGGCGGGCGAGATCGGCACGTCCAACGCCGCGGTGAACTATGTCGCGATGGGCCTGATCATCGCCTTCTGCGCCATCGCCGTGGTCAACACGCTGGCCATGTCCACTTCGGCCAGGTCACGGGAGCTCGCCCTGCTGCGCCTGGTCGGCGCCACGCGACGGCAGATCCTGCGGATGTTGCGCACGGAGACGCTGGTCGCGACCGTGGTGGCGGTGGTGATCGGGACGGGGATCTCGCTGGTGACGGTGACGGCGTTCAGCGTCGGGATGACCGGGTCGGCCGCGCCGTACCTGCCGCCGCTCACCTACCTCGCGGTGATCGCCGCACCGGCGGCGTTGGCCCTGATCGCCACCGTCATCCCGGCCAGGTTCGCCCTCCGGGTACACCCGACCGAGGCACTCGGTGCCCGGGAGTGACGTCAGGCGCACGCCTGATCGAAGCCCGAGGGCGGCAGCGCGGCCCCGACCCTCCGCGTCAGGGTCCGGACCTCCGCATCGAGATCGGACATGCTCCGGCGAGAAAGGACCCTAAGCGTCGTACCGGGCCAGCTCCTCGGGCATCGGAGGCTCGAAGATCGTCGCGTAGTGGTCGAGCATCTCGCGGGTGATCGGCGCCGTGCCCCAGTCACCGGCCGCGTTGCGGCTCTCCAGGCGGCGATGCAGCTCCTCCAGCGGCACCGCGAGGTAACGCAGCTGGACGGCCGCGCCCAGAGCACGCGCGCCGAGCCGCATCGCCTCGCGTTCCGCACGCGACCAGAAGCCGTACTCCAGGATCACGGTCTGGCCGAGTCGCAGCAGGTCCTGCGCGTGCCGCCAGAGTTGCTTCTCCAGCCGGTCGCGGGCCGGCTCGTCAAAGAGGCCGAGGCCGAGGTGGAACAACCATTCGTCGGGGCAGAGACGGACCGCGGGGAGTTCGGCGGCCAGTCGCCGGGCCAGCGTGGTCTTCCCCGAGCCGGGCAGTCCGCACAGCAGGATCAGCCGTCCCGGCGGTGTCGTAGGCACTGGCTAGGCCGACAGCAGGCGGCTGAGCGTGCGGGGCAGCTCGTCGCGGTTCTGCGCGGTGACGGTGATCAGCTCCGCGTCGACACGCGACTTCAAGGCCGGCCGGCTGCGCTGGTGGATGGTGGCCACGACGGGGACGTCGGCGGCGAAGAGCGTGACGCACCGGGGCATGAACGCGGGTGACAGCAGCTCCATCGGCCCGATCTCGTCGATGAGCGCGACCGCGCCCTTCGTGGTCAGCGCACGCTCCATGGCGGGCAGCGCGATGCGTTCGAACTCGAGCACGTTGACGCCGTACTGCCCGACCCGCGGCCCGGACACCCACGAGACGTGGGCCATGACCGCCTTCTCCCCGTCGAACTCCTCGATCGTGAAGCCGACCCGGTGGCCGTGCTCGCGTATCTCGTCGCTGACGAACCCGCGCACCGGCACGCCCGCCTCCCGCAGCAGCTCGGCCAGGCGGCGGATCACCGTGGTCTTGCCGGTGCGGGGAGGAGCGGTGAGCAGGATGTGCGGGTGCGACACGGGTCAAGGATGTCAGACCGGCCGCGTGCGGGTCAGCACCTCGAGGTAGTGCGGGTTCCGCATGATGCCGAGGATGTTGCCGAACGGATCCACTACGGACGCGGTGATGAACCCCTTGCCCTCACCCTGCTCGGTGATGGGCTGGTACTCCTGGGCCCCCATGCTGAGCAGCCGGTCGAACGCGGCCTGCAGGTCGTCCACGTGCCAGTACATGATCGAACCCGCGGGCCCGGACGTCGCGCCCCCGGGGGCGAAGCGGCTGTTGATCAGGCCGAGCTCGTGCTGGTAGTCGCCGAGGCGGAACTCGGCGTAGGCGCCCGGGACCTGGTAGTACGGCTCGATGCCGAGCAGCTCGGCATACCAGTTCTTGGCCGCCTCGAAGTCGGCCGCGTAGAAGTTGAGCGTCGCGAAGCCCCGCAGCATGTCGGTTCCCTTCTCCGGTTCCTGATACGGCGATTCTTCCAGCCAAAGTGCTCACCGAATGAGCACTTTCATCGGCCAGAGCGGCACGCTCGCGGCGGATCCAAAGGGGACGGGCCGGAGGTTCTCACCTCCGGCCCGTTTCTATTTGGAGCGGTCAGTGACGACCGCCGAGGGTCTTGCGCCAGTGGAAGCCGCCGGGCAGGTTGACCGACAGCGTACGGCGGCCGTCCGCCGTCCGCGTCACCCGGAACAGCCGGTTACCCCAGCTGTGCCCCACACCGCCGCGGGAGAGGTTCAGACGGAACGGCCCGAGCTTGATCGACTTTCGGTAGCCCCAGCCCATCGCATTCACTCCTCGTGTGAGATCGCGAGAACCTTCAGCTACCCCGACAAAGCGCGATATATCGGGTTTAGTAATGCCGGTAGTACTTGCGCTTGCCGAACGTCTTACCGACGTGGAAGCCCCCGGGCAGGCGCAGGGACACGTGCCGGCGGCCGTCGGGGGTGGCCGTCACGTGGAAACGCCGGTTGCCGAAACTGTGGCCGACTCCGTGTCTCGACAGGTTGATCCGGAACGGTCCTACCTTGATGGACTTGTTGTAGTGCCAGCCCATGTCCCTCCTTCGGTGCTCATAGAGAAGAACGACCGTCCGGTCCGCCGAGTTCCGCCAGGGTCTCCAGCGCGGGAGAGCTCCAGATGCACGTCCACTCCGGGACTGGCCCAACCTTTCCGCAGGGAAGCGGATCTTACGGTTGGTCCGGTCATTCGTCGTACGGTAGGGGAGCTCGCTCCAAGGGAAGGACCTCCAGTCATGATCGTGATCGCCCATCTGAGCGACATCCACATCGGCGCCACCCCTGGCAGCGTCGACCGTGCCAACGCCGTGATGCGCTATCTCGACGCGGTGCCCGGCGATCTCGACGTCGTCCTCGTCACCGGCGACATCGCCGATCACGGGGTCGCGGAGGAGTACGAGGAGGCCCGCAAACTGCTCACCTCACGGCATCCCGTCCTGGTCGGGCCGGGGAATCACGACGTGCGGGAGGAGTTCCGCCGGGTGCTGCTCGGCGCGTCCGATCCCGGCGGCAGGCCGATCAACCAGGTCTACCGCAGCTCCAAGGCGGTCTACGCGATGTGCGACTCCTCCATCCCGCCCCGCCAGAACCCGGGGCATCTGGACGACGAGACGCTCGCCTGGCTCGAGGGCGTGCTGGAAGGGGAGCGCGAGCTGCCGGTGTTCGTGGCCTTCCACCATCCGCCGGTCGTGTTGCACAGCCCGATCGTCGACGCCATCAGGTTGCATCGGCACGAAGCCCTGGAGTCGTTGCTCGCCCGGCACCCGAACGTGGCCGCCGTCCTGGTCGGTCACGCCCACACGGCGGCGGCCACCACCTTCGCCGGACGTCCGCTGCTGGTCGGGCCGGGGGTCATCTCGACACTGAAGTTGCCGTGGGAGGAAGGAGGCACGTCCACGGACACCTGCGCCGACTACGACGTGCCTCCGTCGATCGCCTTCCACGTCTTCGACGACGACGGCCGCATGACCACCCACTACCGGGTGATCATGTAGCCGCGGGCGGCGCCGTCCGACCGGACGGCGCCCCCGCGTCACCGTTCCGTGAGCGTCACGAACGTCACCGAGTGGGCCGGGAAGTCGTAGGTGAAGGACGACGAGAAGCCGTTCGCCCGCCACTCCACCGGCGCCACCCGCTCCGGTTCCGCGATCGAGTTCATGTCCGATGGCGTCCCGGTCAGCGATGTGACCTTGGCCGTGGGACGGACCCGGAGCCCGCCGAGGTCAACGGTGCTGCGGACAGCCGTGTCCTGGGCGTTGACGACCTTGAGCGTCACCGTGTCGCCGTCCCTGGACACCACCTCGCCAGGCCCCGAGGCCCACCGCGCCCTTGATGTCCTCCACCGGCCTGGCCTCGGCCTCGAAGGTGCTCGGCACCACCCGGTCGCCGACGTTCGTGGAGAACAGCCGCTGCACGTAGTAGCTGGGCGAGCCGTACGCCTGGTCGTTGTCGAACCAGATGAGGTCGGGCGTCCAGTCCACGTAGTCCACGTTGGCCAGCAACGGCGCGTACGAGGCCATCTCGACCACGTCGGAGTTGCCCGTCATGTACGACGCCTCCGACAGCGCGTTGTGGAACGTGTTGCCCCGCGAGGCGTACTCGCCCACGAACACCTTCGGCCCGTTGCGGTCATAGGAGTCGTACCGGTGGTTGTTGGCGAGGAACCAGGCGGGGTTGTTGTAGTAGTGCTCGTCGACCAGGTCGGCCTTCTGGTCGCGGGCGAACTGCCACATCCGGTCGAACCAGGCGCCTCCCGACGTCTGCCCCGAGTTACTGATGATCTTGATGTCCGGGTACTTGGCCCTGACGGCGTCCGCGAACTTCGGGTAGTTCGTGAAGAACTCGGGGTAGATCTCCTCGTTCCCCAGCCCGATGTAGTCAAGGCCGAACGGCTTGGGGTGCCCGAGCGAGGCCCACTCGTCCCCGGTCCGCGCCAGCTTGATGATCTCGGCCGACGAGCCGGGCCGGGCCGCGAAGTTCGAGGTGAACGCGGCTCCGGCCTCGGTGGCGGTCTCGATCACCGGGCCGCCGGCGAAACCGACGTGGGCCAGCCCGGCGCGTACGTAGTTGTCCCAGTCCTGCCAGGCCAGCAGGCCCGCGCTCTGGTAGTCGAGCGTGACCGGCGCGCTGAGCTTGGTGACCACCTCGAAGTCGCCTGCGGGGACGTCGACGAGGAAGAGGTTCCTGGCGTTTTTCGTGCCCTGATGGGTGTCGCCGGTCAGGGTGTCCACATGGAGCGTGCTCGCGGACACCGACCAGCGCGAGTCGTCGGGCGACAGGACCGTCCAGTCCGCACCCAGCGTGGTGCCGTCGAACTGGTCGACGACCGCGCCTTCCGGGATGGGCTCCGCCAGCGCGGCGGCCGGCGGCGGCGCCAGCAGGCCTGCCATGAGCAGCGCGGATAAGGCGATGCGCATCATGAGTGGGGGGCTCCTGAGGTCTTGTTAGCGCTAACAATTTAGTGAGCGTTAACAACTGCGATGCGCGACAAGTTAAGGACTGCCATGTGGGCACGTCAAGTGGCCGCCGAGATGGATCTCCCGGCGAAGCGAGGACATCCATCTCGGCTCGCCGAGCGGAGCTCGGGGAGAGAGCTCGCGTAACCCGACCGTAATCCGGCGACCTCTTGACGAGACCCGTTGTTAACGTTCACAGTCGTGGCCAAGCCAGGAAAGGAGTATGGCAGTGGGACCTACCCTGGGGCGTCGCCTGCCGGTGATGGCCGACGTGGCCAAGGAAGCCGGGGTGTCGCATCAGACGGTCTCGCGCGTGCTCAACGATCACCCGAACGTGCGTAGCGAGACCCGCACCCGGGTGCTCGAAGCGATCGACAAGCTCGGCTACCGCCGTAACCTCGTCGCCCGCGCCCTGGTCACGAAACGGTCGAGGACGCTCGGCGTGGTCAGTTTCGACACCACGCTGTACGGCCCGGCCAGCACGGTGTACGGCATCGAGCAGGCGGCCAGGTCGGCCGGCTACTTCGTCAGCATCGTCAGCCTCAAGTCCATCGACAAGGGCGGCGTCCGCGACGCCCTCGACTACCTGGCCGACCAGGGAGTGGACGGGGTCGTGGTGGTCGCGCCGCAGCGCTCGGCCGCCCAGGCCCTGGCCGACCTGCCGCTCGGCATCCCCACCGTCGCCGTCGAAGGCGGCCAGGCGGGGGAGGTGTCGGTGGTCTGCGTGGACCAGATCGCGGGCGGCAGGCTCGCCACCGAGCACCTGCTGTCGCTGGGCCACGAGACGGTCTGGCATGTCAGCGGCCCCTCCGACTGGCTGGAGGCCGAGGGTCGCGTGGCCGGGTGGCGGGCCGCGCTGGAGCAGGCGGGCCGCGAGGCCCCGCAACCGCTCGCCGGGGACTGGAGTCCGCGCTCGGGATACGAGGCGGGTCGCAGCCTGGCGCGCATGAAGAACGTCACCGCGGTCTTCGTCGCCAACGATCAGATGGCGCTCGGAGTGCTGCGGGCGTTCACCGAGCAGGGGGTGAGAGTGCCCGGCCAGGTGAGCGTCGTCGGCTTCGACGACATCCCCGAGTCGGCGTACTTCTCGCCGCCGCTCACGACCATCAGACAGGACTTCGACGCGGTGGGAAGACACAGCATCGAGGTGCTCGTACGGCAGCTCGAAGGCGGGCTGGAGGAGCGGCAGCGGCTCGTGGTGCCGCCGACGTTCGTCCCCCGGGTCAGCACGGCCCGGGTCTGAGTCGTACTTGAAGGCAGCAGGCGCCGGCGTCCGGTCTCCGGATGTTAGCGTTCACACCAGAAGGGAAACCCCCCAAGTGTTCAAGAGGATCTCGGCGTTGGTGGTCGTCGGGCTCGCCGCGATGTCGGTGGCGGCCTGTGGCGGTGGCGGCAGCACCACAGCCGGCACCAGCGGTGGCGGCGACAGCACGATCACCATGGGCTTCTCGCAGGTCGGCGCGGAGAGCGGCTGGCGTACCGCGAACACCAAGTCCGTGCAGGACGCGGCCAAGAAGGCGGGCATCGAGCTCAAGTTCTCCGACGCCCAGCAGAAGCAGGAGAACCAGATCAAGGCCATTCGCTCCTACATCCAGCAGAAGGTGGACATCATCGCCTTCTCGCCGGTGGTGGAGTCCGGCTGGGACACGGTGCTCAAGGAGGCGCAGAACGCGAAGATCCCGGTCATCCTGACCGACCGCGCCGTGGACTCCAAGGACACCTCCCTCTACAAGACCTTCCTGGGCTCGGACTTCGTGGAGGAAGGCAAGAAGGCCGGTCAGTGGTTGGTGGAGGAGTACAAGGACTCCACCGACCCGGTGAACATCGTCGAACTGCAGGGCACGACGGGCTCGGCCCCGGCCAACGACCGCAAGGCCGGGTTCGCCGAGGTCATCGCGGCGGAGTCGAAGTTCAAGATCGTCGCCTCGCAGACCGGTGACTTCACCCGCGCCAAGGGCAAGGAGGTCATGGAGGCCTTCCTGAAGGCGCAGCCGGACATCGACGTGCTCTACGCGCACAACGACGACATGGGTCTGGGCGCCATCGAGGCCATCGAGGGCGCGGGCAAGGTGCCCGGCAAGGACATCAAGATCATCACGGTGGACGCCGTCAAGGACGGCATGCAGGCGCTCGCCGACGGGAAGATCAACTACATCGTCGAGTGCTCCCCGCTGCTCGGCCCGCAGCTGATGGACCTGGCCAAGAAGGTCGTCAAGGGCGAGCAGGTGCCGCCCCGCGTGGTGACCGAGGAGACCACGTTCACCCAGGAGCAGGCCAAGCAGGTCCTCTCCACCCGCCAGTACTGATCGCCTGACCAGGCCGATCGCCGCACTGCGGCCGGGGTCCTCGGGAAGCGGACGCCGGCCGGGGTGCGGTGGTGCGGGAGGAGAGAGCGGCGAGACCACCGATACCCCCGCACTTCGCTGGGTCCCTGTCAAAGGACTCAGCCGGAGTGCGGGCGGCGCGTGGCGACCGAGCCGGCCTCACGGAGTGAGGCCATCAACACAGAAAGGGGCGACATGGCAGTTCCCGCGCCGGTCCTGACGATGGGCGGGATCGGCAAACAGTTCCCCGGGGTGAAGGCCCTGGACGGCGTGGATCTGCGGCTGCTGCCCGGCGAGGTGCACGCGCTCATGGGAGAGAACGGCGCGGGCAAGTCCACCCTGATCAAGGTGCTCACCGGCGTTTACCCCGCCGACGCGGGCACCATCGAGCTGGGCGGCGCGCCGGTCGCGTTCGGCAGCCCCCTGGAGGCGCAGCAGGCCGGCATCAGCACGGTCTACCAGGAGGTCAACCTCTGCACGAACCTCTCCGTGGCCGAGAACATCTTCATCGGCCGCGAGCCGCGCCGGTTCGGGCGCATCGACTGGAAGCGCATGCGGGCCAGGGCGAAAAAGCTGCTGTCGCGGCTGGAGCTGAGCCTGGACGTGTCCGCGCCGCTGTCGACGTACTCGCTGGCCATCCAGCAGATGGTGGCCATCGCGCGGGCGATCGACGTCGAGGCCCGGGTGCTGATCCTGGACGAGCCCACGTCCAGCCTGGACGCGGGTGAGGTCGAGCAGCTGTTCAGGGTGATGAGGCGGCTGAAGGAGGAAGGCATCGCCATCCTCTTCGTCTCCCACTTTCTCGACCAGATCTACGAAATTTCGGACCGTATGACGATTCTTCGCAACGGCACACTCGTCGGCGAGTACCTCACCCGCGAGCTGAGCCAGGTCCAGCTGGTCGCCAAGATGATCGGCCAGGAGCTGGCCGCGCTGGAGCGGCTGCACGGCGAGGCCAAGGTCTTCGACCGCCCCCTGATCGAGGCCCGCGAGCTGGGCCGCACCGGCGCGATCGAGCCGTTCTCGATGACCATCCATGAAGGCGAGGTCGTCGGCCTGGCCGGGCTGCTCGGCTCCGGTCGTACGGAGATCGCCCGGCTGCTGTTCGGCGCCGACCACGCCGGCAGCGGCGAGATCGTCGTCAGCGGGTCAGTGACGTCGTTGCGCACGCCACGCGCCGCCATGGGCCACAAAATCGCGTTCTGCTCGGAGAACCGCAAGGCCGACGGACTCATCCCCGACCTCACCGTCCGCGAGAACATCATCCTGGCACTCCAGGCCACGCGGGGCTGGACCAGGCCGGTGCCCCGCGAGCAGCAGGACGAGCTGGTCGGCAAGTACATCAAGGCACTGAAGATCAGCCCGCCCAACCCCGAGCACCTCGTCCGCAATCTCAGCGGCGGCAACCAGCAGAAGGTCCTGCTGGCCAGGTGGCTCATCCTCGAGCCCAGGCTGCTCATCCTCGACGAGCCCACCCGGGGCATCGACGTGGGGGCCAAGACCGAGATCCAGCGGCTCGTGGCGGAGCTGTCCGACGGCGGCATGGCGGTGCTGTTCATCTCCGCCGAGCTAGAGGAGGTGCTGCGGCTCAGCCACAAGGTCGGGGTCCTGCGCGACCGGCGGCTGGTGGCGGAGCTGCCCAACGACGACTCCCTGACGACGGACGTGCTGATGGAGACCATCGCGAGCGGAGCGAGCCAGATGAACGCGAGCGAAGCGAGCAATGTGGACGCGAGCGGAGGGCGAGCCTCATGAGACGCCTGCTGTGGCCGGTCGTGGTCCTCGTGCTGCTGCTGGCGCTGAACGTGTTCTTCACGCCCAGCTTCTTCTCGATCGAGGTCAAGGACGGCCACCTGTACGGCAGCCTGATCGACATCCTGCGCTTCGGCGCGCCGCTGATCCTGGTCTCGCTCGGCATGACCCTGGTCATCGCCACCGGCGGCATCGACCTGTCGGTCGGCTCGGTGGTGGCGATCTCGGGCGCGCTGGCGTGCCTGCAGATCAGCCAGGACACGAGTGTGTTCACGGCCGTGGTGTCGGCGCTCGTGCTCTGCGTGGTGCTGGGGGCATGGAACGGGTTCCTGGTCGCCGCCGTCGGCATCCAGCCGATCATCGCCACGCTCATCCTCATGGTGGCCGGGCGCGGCCTGGCCCAGCTCATCACCGGCGGGCAGATCATCACGATCAACAGCCCGGCGTACAAGGTGATCGGCGGGGGTTACTGGCTGACCGTGCCGTTCGGCATCCTCATCGTGATCGCCGTGCTGGCGATCACCGCGTTCCTGACCCGGCGGCTGGCGCTGGGCATGCTGCTGGAGTCCGTCGGCGGGAACGCCGAGGCCAGCAGGCTCGCGGGGATCCGGGCGCGCGGGATCGTCATCATGGTGTACGCCTTCGCCGCCCTGTGCGCGGGCGTCGCCGGCTTGATGATCAGCTCGAACGTCTCCAGCGCCGACGGCAACAACGCCGGCCTGTGGATCGAACTGGACGCCATCCTGGCCGTCGTGATCGGCGGCACGTCGCTCTCCGGCGGCCGGTTCTCACTCAGCGGCACCGTACTGGGCGCGCTGATCATCCAGACGCTGACCACGACCATTTACTCGATCGGCGTGCCGCCGGAGACCACGCTGCTGTTCAAGGCGCTGGTCGTGACGGCCGTCTGCCTCATTCAGTCCCCGTCCTTCCGTGCGAAGGCGTTCGGCCGGCGCGGGCGCACCGCACCGCCCAGCCCGGCACCCGAGGAGAAGGTGCGAGTGACCGCATGACCACGCTCACGCTCGGCCGGGCTTCGATACCGGCCAAGTACCTCCCCGTCCTGGTGACCGGGTGCCTGTTCGTCGCCATGTTCATGGTGGGCGGCATCCGCTACGAGGGCTTCGCCACCGGGCAGATCATTCTCAACGTCTTCATCGACAACGCCTTCCTGCTGGTGATGGCGGTCGGGATGACGTTCGTGATCCTCACCGGGGGCATCGACCTGTCGGTGGGGTCGGTCGTGGCGCTGTCCACGATGATCTCGGCGAGTCTGATGGCGGGCCCGGGGTGGCCGCCGTACCTGGTGGTGCCGCTCGTGCTGGCCATCGGGTCCGGGCTCGGGCTGGTGATGGGGTACATCGTGCACGCCTTCGACATCCAGCCGTTCATCGTGACGCTGGCGGGCATGTTCCTGGCGCGCGGGCTGTGTTACACGATCGGAACGGACTCGATCCCGATCGAGGACCCCACGTTCACGGCCTTCGCCCAGACGCGGATCGACCTGTTCGCGGACATGTGGATCTCACCGAGCGTGATCATCGCGCTGGTGGTCGTGGCCGTGGCGGCGTACGTGCTGCGCTACACGCGGTTCGGCAGGTCCGTGTACGCCACCGGCGGCAGCGAGCAGTCGGCGCTGCTGATGGGCCTGCCCGTGGGGCGGACGAAGATCACCGTCTACACGATCAGCGGGTTCTGCTCGGCGCTCGGCGGGGTGCTGCTGTCGTTCTACATGCTCTCCGGCTACGGCCTGCACGCCGTGGGCATGGAGCTGGACGTGATCGCGGCGGTCGTCATCGGAGGTACTCTCCTCACCGGGGGCAGCGGTTTCCTGCTCGGCACCGTGCTCGGAGTGCTCGTCCTGGGCCTGATCCAGACGATCATCAGTTTCGAGGGCACGCTCAGCTCGTGGTGGACGAAGATCTTCATTGGATTGTTGCTCTTCGTCTTCATCTTGTTGCAGCGTCTGTTCTCGGCTCGGTCAAGACGCTGACCTGCGGGGAGGCGTTACGGGAAAGTTTCCGTGAGGTTATGGTCGACCGTTGACATACGCTTTGTTAGCGATAACAATCGGCGGAAACGAAACGCGAACTTTGTGCTGATTTGTCATGTTCTGTGATCAAGATCGCTGTTTCATCGGCAGCCGCCGCGTCCAGCGCTGCCGCGACCCCCATCGCAAGGAGATGCATACATGAGGTTGGGACGAATCGGGGGCGTGGTGTCCGCCATCGCGCTCGCCGCGACCATGACGGCCTGTGGCTCCAGCCAGAAGACCGTTGACGCCGAGGCCTCCACCTCGGCGTCGGCCGGCAACGCGGGCGCGCTGATCGGCGTCACCATGCCGACGAAGTCCTCGGAGCGCTGGATCCACGACGGCGACAACGTCAAGCAGCAGCTGGAGAAGCTGGGCTACAAGGTCGACCTCCAGTACGCCGAGAACGACATCCCCACCCAGGCCAACCAGATCGAGAACCAGATCACCAAGGGCGCCAAGCTCCTGATCATCGCCTCGATCGACGGCACTGCGATCACCTCGCAGCTGCAGCAGGCCGCGGACAACAAGATTCCGGTCATCGCCTACGACCGGCTCATCCGCAACAGCCCCAACGTCGACTACTACGCCACGTTCGACAACTTCAAGGTCGGCGTGCAGCAGGCCACGTCCCTCCTGAAGGGCCTGGGCGTCGAGGACGGCAAGAAGGGCCCGTTCAACGTCGAGCTGTTCGGCGGCTCGCCCGACGACAACAACGCCACGTTCTTCTGGAACGGCGCCATGTCGGTGCTCAAGCCGAAGATCGACGACGGCACGCTCGTGATCAAGAGTGGCCAGACCGACTTCAAGCAGGCCGCCATCCTGCGGTGGGACCCCGCCACGGCGCAGAAGCGCATGGAGGACATCCTCACCAAGACCTACACCGGCGGCACCAAGGTCGACGGCGTGCTCTCCCCGTATGACGGCCTGTCCATCGGCATCCTGTCGGCGCTGAAGAGCTCCGGCTACGGCAAGCCGTACCCGATCGTGACCGGCCAGGACGCCGAGCTCCAGTCGGTCAAGTCGATCATCACCGATGAGCAGTACTCCACCATCTTCAAGGACACCCGCAAGCTCGCCGAGCAGACCGTGAAGATGGCCGACTCCGTGCTGAAGGGTCAGAAGCCCGAGGTCAACAACGAGAAGGACTACGACAACGGCAACAAGGTCGTCCCGTCGTACCTGCTCGACCCGGTGATCGTCGACAAGGACAACTACAAGGAAGTCATCATCGGCGGCAACTACTACACCGAGGACCAGCTCAAGTAAGGGCCTTCGCCCCGGGGACGCCTGAGCGTCCCCGGGGCTGCTCTGAGTGAGGGGCATAAATGACCGAGCACATCTTGCGGATGAGCGGGATCACCAAGACGTTCCCTGGCGTGAAGGCGCTGCAGGACGTCAACCTGTCCGTCCGGCGGGGCGAGATCCACGCGATCTGCGGCGAGAACGGCGCCGGCAAGTCGACGCTGATGAAGGTGCTGTCCGGGGTCTACCCGCACGGCGAGTACGAAGGCGAGATCACCTTCGAGGGCAAGCGGTGCGAGTTCCGCGGCATCCGCGACAGCGAGCACGCCGGCATCGTCATCATCCACCAGGAGCTGGCCCTCAGCCCGCAGTTGTCGATCGCTGAGAACATCTTCCTCGGCAACGAGCGCGCCAAGCGTGGCGTCATCGACTGGAACCGCACCAACTACGAGGCCGGCGAGCTCATGAAGCGGGTCGGCCTGCGCGAGAACCCGACGACGCCGATCTCCGACATCGGCGTGGGCAAGCAGCAACTCGTCGAGATCGCCAAGGCGCTGTCGAAGGAGGTCAAGCTCCTCATCCTCGACGAGCCGACCGCCGCGCTCAACGACGACGACTCCGCCCACCTGCTGGGTCTGCTGCGCGGCCTGCGGGACGAGGGCATCACCTGCGTGATCATCTCCCACAAGCTCAACGAGGTCATCGCGATCGCCGACGCCGTCACGATCATCCGCGACGGGCGGACCATCGAGACGCTGGACATGGCGACGGACCAGGTGACCGAGGACCGCATCATCTCCGGCATGGTCGGCCGTGCCCTCGACAACCGCTTCCCGCCGCACGAGTCCACGATCGGCGACGAGGCGCTGCGGATCGAGGACTGGACGGTCTACAGCCCCAGCCAGCCCGGCAGGAAGGTGGTCGACGGGGCCTCGCTCACGCTGCGCCGCGGCGAGATCGTGGGCCTGGCCGGCCTCATGGGCGCCGGGCGCACCGAGCTGGCGATGAGCGTGTTCGGCCGCACGTACGGCGTGCACATCTCCGGCAAGATCTTCAAGGACGGCCGCCCGATCGAGATCCGCAACGTGCAGGACGCGATCAAGCACGGCATCGCCTACGCCACCGAGGACCGCAAGAGGTACGGGCTCAACCTCATCGAGGACATCAAGCGCAACGTGAGCGCCGCCGGGCTCAAGGGCCTGGCCAGCCGCGGCTGGGTCAACGAGAACGAGGAGTACCGGGTCGCCGAAGAGTTCCACCGGAGCATGAACATCAAGGCGCCCAGCGTCAACAGCGTCGTCGGCAAGCTGAGCGGCGGCAACCAGCAGAAGGTCGTGCTCTCCAAGTGGATCCTGACCGAGCCCGACGTGCTCATTCTCGACGAGCCGACCCGGGGCATCGACGTCGGCGCCAAGTACGAGATCTACACGATCATCAACCGCCTGGCCGACGAGGGCAAGGCCGTGCTGGTGATCTCTTCTGAGCTGCCTGAGCTGCTGGGCCTCTGCGACCGCATCTACACCCTCTCCGAAGGGCGGATCACCGGAGAGGTGCCGCGCCAGGAGGCCACGCAGGAACACCTCATGTACTTGATGACCAAGGGACAGGAAAGATGAGTAGCATCACGCCCGCCGACGTGCAGGTCGGCGCCAAGGGCGACGGGGGAGCGCCACGGCAGCCGGGACGGGTGTCGCTCGGCGGACTGTCGCTGAACCTGCGTTCGAGCGGTATCTACATCGCCTTCGCGCTGATCATCGCGCTGTTCTCGGTGCTGACCGACGGCGCGCTGCTCCAGCCGCAGAACATCTCCAACATCATCGTCCAGAACTCCTACGTCCTGATCCTCGCGATCGGGATGATCCTGATCATCATCGCCGGGCACATCGACCTGTCGGTCGGCTCGGTGGTCGCGGTCACCGGGGCGCTGGCCGCCGTGCTCATGGTCAACGTGGGCATGCCGTGGCCGCTGGCGCTGCTCATCACGCTGGTGGCCGGTGGGCTGATCGGGGCCTGGCAGGGGTACTGGATCGCGTACTTCGGCATCCCGGCGTTCATCGTGACGCTGGCCGGCATGCTGCTGTTCCGGGCGCTGACCCTCACCGTGCTCGGCAACCAGGGCATCGGCCCGTTCCCCGACCAGGTCCGCACGCTGGCCAACGGCTTCACCAACGGCTACCTCGGCAACATCGGGCTCGGCCCGCTCGGCGGCGCCGACCTGTTCAGCCTCCTCATCGGCCTGATCGCGATCGCCGGCATGGTGGCCTCGCAGTGGCGCACCCGGGGCGCCCGCAAGGGCTACGGCCAGTCGGTCGAGCCGATGGCGCTGTTCGTGCTGAAGATGGCGGCCGGGGCCGCGCTGATCCTCTTCCTCGTCGTGCAGCTGGCCCGCTTCAAGAACCTGCCGTGGGTGCTGGTGCTGCTGGCGGTGCTGGTGCTGGCGTACTCGCTGATGGCCAACCGCACGGTCTTCGGCCGGCAGATCTACGCCATCGGCGGCAACCTCCAGGCGGCCGTCATGTCCGGCGTGAAGGTCAAGTCGGTGGTCTTCTGGATCTTCGTGAACATGGGCGTGTTGTCGGCGATCGCCGGCGTCATCTTCGCCGGCCGGCTCAACCAGGCGGGTCCCACCGCAGGTAACAGCTTCGAGCTGGACGCCATCGCCGCGGCCTTCATCGGCGGCGCGGCCGTCCAGGGCGGCGTCGGCAAGGTGGTCGGCGCGATCACCGGCGGCCTGATCATGGCGGTCATCAACAACGGCATGTCCCTCATCGGGTCCCCGAGCGAGCAGGTCATGCTCGTCAAGGGCGCCGTGCTCCTGGCGGCGGTCGCGTTCGATGTGTGGACCAAGCGCAGGGCAGGCGCTTCGCGCTGAGTAAGATCCTCTGAGCCCGCGAAAGGAGAGACCGTGACCACCCCCAAACGCCGCCTCCCGGTCATGGCCGATGTGGCCAGGGAGGCAGGCGTGTCGCATCAGACGGTCTCCCGAGTCCTCAACGACCATCCGAACGTGCGGCCCGACACCAGGGCCAGGGTGGAGGAGGCGATCACCCGGCTGGGCTACCGGCGCAACCTGGTCGCCCGCGCCCTGGTCACCAAGCGGTCGCGGACGCTCGGCGTGGTCAGCTTCGACACCACGCTGTACGGTCCGGCCAGCACGATCTACGGCATCGAGCAGGCGGCCAGGACCGCGGGCTACTTCGTCAGCATCGTGAGCCTGAAGACGATCGACACCCACAGCGTGCGCGACGCCGTCGACTACCTCACCGAGCAGGGCGTGGACGGGGTCGTGGTGGTCGCGCCGCAGTACTCGGCGTCTTCCGCCCTGGAGAGCCTGCCGGCCGGCATGCCGGTGGTGGCGGCCGAGGGCACGACGCACCGGGCCGACGTGTCGGTGGTCTGCATCGACCAGGTCGAGGGCGCCAAGCTCGCCACCCGCCACCTGCTGGAGCAGGGCCATGAGACGGTCTGGCACATCAGCGGCCCGCCGGAGTGGCTGGAGAGCGAGGGCAGGCTTCAGGGCTGGCGCGCCGCCCTGGAGGAGGCGGACAGGCCGGTGCCCGAGCCGCTGGCCGGCGACTGGAGCCCGCGCTCCGGTTACGAGGCGGGGAAGAGCCTGGCCGCGATGGACGGCGTCACCGCCGTCTTCGCGGCCAACGACCAGATGGCGCTCGGCGTGCTGCGTGCGCTAGGCGAGCTGGGCGTGCCGGTCCCGGAGCAGATCAGCGTGGTCGGCTTCGACGACATCCCCGAGTCCGAGTTCTTCTCGCCGCCGCTGACGACCGTCAGGCAGGACTTCGACGTGGTGGGCAGGCACTGCATCGAGGTGCTGCTGCGGCAGATCGACGTGGGACCCACCGCGTTCGAGCGACTGGTCGTGAGGCCCAGCTTCGTGGTGAGGTCGAGTACAGCCCCTGCTAGGTAGATGATTGGCATGCCCCCGGAAACCCCCACTGGAGTTCAATGTGAACGCTAACAATTACGTGGTCGGAGTCGACTTCGGCACGCTCTCCGGGCGTGCCGTCGTCGTCCGCGTGAGCGACGGCGCCGAGCTGGGCAGCGCCGTCCACGAGTACACCCACCGCGTCATCGAGCAGACGCTCCCGGACTCCGGCGTGAAGCTGGGCCCGGACTGGGCGCTGCAGTCGCCGCAGGACTGGATCGACGTGCTCAAGATCGCCGTGCCCGCGGCCATCGCCGCCGCCGGCGTCGAGCCCGAGCAGGTCATCGGCATCGGCACCGACTTCACCGCCTGCACCGTGCTGCCGACCACGGCCGAAGGCACGCCTCTGTGCTTCGAGACGCCCGAGCTGCCGCACGCCTGGCCGAAGCTCTGGAAGCACCACGCCGCGCAGCCGCACGCGGACCGGATCAACGAGCTGGCCGCGCGCCGCGGCGAGAGCTGGCTGCCGCGCTACGGCGGCAAGATCTCCTCCGAGTGGGAGTTCGCAAAGGGCCTGCAGCTGCTGGAAGAGGCCCCGGACGTCTACGCCAGGGCCGAGCGCTGGATCGAGGCCGCCGACTGGATCATCTGGCAGCTCACCGGCGTCGAGAGCCGCAACATCTGCACCGTCGGCTACAAGGGCGTCTTCCAGGACGGGAGCTACCCGTCGGAGGATTTCCTCGCCGAGCTCAACCCCGGCTTCGCCGGATTCGTCGGCAAGCTCGCCACCGGCCGGGTGGGCGAGGACGTCAACGGCGTCACGGTCGCCCCGCTCGGCGGGCTCGCCGGCCGCCTGACCGCTCAGGCGGCCGCGTGGACGGGTCTGCCCGAGGGCGTCTCCGTGGCCGTGGGCAACGTGGACGCCCACGTCACCAACGCCGCCGCCGACGCCGTGCGCCCCGGCCAGATGGTGGCCATCATGGGCACCTCGACCTGCCACGTGATGCCCAGCGACCAGCTCGCCGAGGTCCCCGGCATGTGCGGCGTCGTCAAGGACGGCATCGTGCCCGGACTGTGGGGCTACGAGGCCGGACAGTCCGCGGTGGGCGACATCTTCGCCTGGTACGTGGACAACTTCGGCACCGAAGGACACGACCATCTCACCGCGCTGGCCGAGAAGCAGGCCGTCGGCCAGCACGGCCTCGTCGCGCTGGACTGGTTCGGCGGCAACCGCTCGGTGCTGGTGGACCACAACCTCTCCGGGGTGATCGTCGGCCAGACCCTGGCCACCAAGCCCGAGGACGTCTACCGGGCGCTCATCGAGTCCACGGCGTACGGCGCCCGCATGATCGTGGAGACGTTCGAGAAGTCCGGCGTGCCCGTCGAGGAGTTCGTCGTGGCCGGCGGCCTGCTCAAGAACCCCTTCCTCATGCAGATCTACGCCGACGTGCTGCGCCGCCCGCTGTCGGTCATCGGCTCCGACCAGGGGCCCGCACTCGGCTCGGCCATCCACGCGGCCGTCGCCGCCGGCGCCTACCCGGGCATCGAGGCGGCCGCCGCGGCCATGGGCAAGCGCACCGAGGCCGCGTACGTGCCCGACGAGGCCCGGGCCGACGCCTACGACCGTCTGTACGCGGAGTACCGCAGGCTCCACGAGTTCTTCGGTGACGGACGGATGTTGCACACGCTGCGCGCGATCAGGAACGAGGCACAAGCATGAGCCGCGAGGGAGTGGCGACGGCACATGGCGACCGAGCCGCCGAACGGAGTGAGGCAATGAGAAAGATCGTCGCGGACCTCCATGCCGAGCTGGTCCGGTACGACTTGGTCGTCTGGACTGCTGGAAACGTTTCCGGCCGGATCCCCGGCGAAGACCTGTTCGTCATCAAGCCGTCCGGGGTCTCCTACGACGAGCTGACGCCGGAGAACATGGTCGTGTGCGACCTTGACGGCAACCTGGTGGAAGGCGAGCACGCGCCGTCCAGCGACACGGCCGCGCACGCGTACGTGTACCGCAACATGCCCGACGTCGGCGGCGTCGTGCACACCCACTCGACGTACGCCTCGGCCTGGGCCGCCCGCGGCGAGCCCATCCCGTGCGTGCTGACCGCGATGGCCGACGAGTTCGGCGGCGAGATCCCGCTCGGCCCGTTCGCGCTGATCGGGGACGACTCCATCGGCCAGGGCATCGTCGAGACGCTCAAGGGCCACCGCTCAAAGGCCGTGCTCATGCAGAACCACGGCGTCTTCAGCATCGGCAAGGACCCGAAGGCCGCGGTGAAGGCGGCCGTGATGTGCGAGGACGTGGCGCGTACCGTGCACGTGGCCCGCCAGCTCGGCACCCCCCTGCCCATCGCGCAGGACGACATCGACCGCCTGTACGACCGCTATCAGAACGTCTACGGACAGAGGAGCCCGCGTTGAAGATCTGGTTTCTGACCGGCAGCCAGGGACTGTACGGCGAGGACACGCTGCGCCAGGTGGCCGAGCAGTCGCAGCGTATCGCCGAGCAGCTGCCCGTCCCCGTCGAGTGGAAGCCCGTGCTCACGGATGCCGCCGCGATCCGGCGGATCATGCTCGAGGCCAACGCGGACGACTCGTGCGCCGGCGTGATCACGTGGATGCACACGTTCTCCCCGGCCAAGATGTGGATCGCCGGCCTCGACGCGCTGCGTAAGCCGCTGCTCCACCTGCACACCCAGGCCAACGTGGAGCTGCCGTGGAGCTCCATCGACATGGACTTCATGAACCTCAACCAGGCCGCGCACGGCGACCGCGAGTTCGGCCACATCCAGGCCCGCGTGGGTGTGCCGCGCAAGACCGTGGCCGGGCACGTCACCGACCCGTCGGTGGGCGAGCGCATCCTGACCTGGGTACGCGCCGCGACCGGCCTTGCCGAGGTGCGCACGCTCAAGCTGGTGCGCTTCGGCGACAACATGCGCGACGTGGCGGTGACCGAGGGCGACAAGGTCGAGGCACAGCTGCGCTTCGGCGTCTCGGTCAACACCTACGGCGTCAACGACCTGGTCGAGGTCGTGGACGCGGTCTCCGACGCCGACGTGACGGCGCTGGTCAAGGAGTACGCCGAACAGTACACCGTCGCCCCCGAGCTGCTCGGCGAGCGCAACGAGTCGCTGCGGTACGCGGCCAGGATCGAGCTGGGCCTGCGCGGCTTCCTCGAGGCCGGCGGCTACAAGGCGTTCACCACGAACTTCGAGGATCTCGGCGGCCTGCGCCAGCTCCCCGGCCTGGCCGTGCAGCGGCTCATGGCCGACGGCTACGGCTTCGGCGGCGAGGGCGACTGGAAGACCTCGGTCCTGCTGCGCACCCTCAAGGCCATGACCCCCGGTGGCACGTCCTTCATGGAGGACTACACCTACGACCTCACGCCCGGCCAGGAGCTCATTCTGGGCGCGCACATGCTGGAGGTCTGCCCGTCCATCGCGGCCGGCACGCCGTCGTGCGAGATCCACCCGCTGGGCATCGGCGGCAGGGAGGACCCGGTCCGGCTGGTGTTCGATGCCGAGCCCGGGCCCGGCATCGTGGTCGGCCTGGCCGACATGGGCGACAGGTTCCGCCTGGTGGCCAACGAGATCGACATCGTGGCGCCGCCGCAGCCGCTGCCCAAGCTGCCCGTGGCCCGCGCGGTGTGGAGCCCCCGCCCCAACCTGCGGACGTCGACGGAGTCGTGGCTCACCGCCGGTGCCCCGCACCACACGGTGCTCTCCACGGCCGTCGGCCGGGAGGAGCTGACCGACCTCGCCGACATGCTGGGCGTGGAGCTGCTGGTCATCGACGCCGACACCACGACCGAGCGGTTCACCAAGGAGCTGCGCTGGAACCAGGCGTACTACCGCCTGGCCCAGGGACTCTAACCGCGTCTAATCCTCTTCGGCGGGTTTCTTGGGTGCGTTCCTGCGCTGCTCCTCGGCGCGTTCGCGGCAGCGGCGCAGGAACTCCTCGTCGTCGTCCGGGTTGGTGGGGGCGAACCGGCCCGGGCGGTCGTACTCGGGGAACGCGTTGGGCCGCGTGGGCGTCTCGGCCCGTTGCGGCCGGCCCGCCACCAGCCAGATGATCGAGCCGACCAGCGGGAACAGCAGCACGATCACCACCCAGGCGATCTTGGGCAGGTTGCGGCAGAGCGTGTCGGGCGTGGTGATCACGTCGAAGAGGCAGTACAGCCAGAGCACGAGCGTGACCAGGCCGATGGCCTGGGACAGATAGAGCACGGCACACCTCCGTCAGCGGCTCATGAAACTAGCGGCACCCGGCCGGGCTGACAAGGTGCGCGCTGTGGGAAGGTAAAGCCGTGACGCTGACCAACTGGGCGGGAAACACCGCATTCCGGGCACGAGACGTCCACCACCCGACCTCGCTCGACGAGCTCCAGCGACTCGTCTCGGCCAGTGCCCAGGTGCGGGCGCTGGGGAGCGGCCACTCGTTCAACGACGTCGCGGACACCACCGGCGACCTGGTGATCCTCGACCGGATGCCGGTCGCGGTGGAGATCGACAGTACGGCGGCCCAGGTGCGGGTGCCGGCGCGCATGACATACGCGCGGCTCGCGCCGATCGTGCACCAGGCCGGTTTCGCGCTGGCCAACATGGCGTCCCTGCCGCACATCTCCGTGGCCGGCTCGGTCGCGACCGGCACGCACGGCTCCGGCGACACGATCCGCAGCCTTGCCGCCGCCGTGGCGTCCCTCGACCTCGTGACCGCCGACGGCTCGGTGCTGACGCTGTCGCGCGGCGATGCCGACTTCCCCGGCGCGGTGGTGGCGCTGGGCGCGCTCGGCGTCGTGACGTCGCTGACCCTCGACCTCGTGCCCGCCTTCAAGGTGCGCCAATACGTCCGCGAGGGCCTGTCCACCGACAGGCTCGCCGACTTCGACGAGATCATGTCGAGCGGCTACAGCGTCAGCCTCTTCACCGACTGGCGTGACACCCGCGTCTGGCTGAAGCGCACCGAGGAGCTGACCAGCCCCGACTGGTACGGCACCCGCCCCGCGGACGCCCCGCGTCACCCGCTGCCGACCATGCCGGCCGACAGCTGCACGCTCCAGCTCGGCGTGCCGGGACCGTGGCACGAGCGGCTGCCGCACTTCCGCCCCGACTTCGAGCCGAGCGGCGCGGGCGACGAGCTCCAGTCGGAGCTGATCCTGCCGAGGGAGCACGCGGTCAAGGCGCTGCGCGAGCTCTATGCCATCGGGGACCGGATCCGCCCCGTGCTGCAGATCTCGGAGGTCCGTACGGTCGCCGCGGACGACCTGTGGCTCAGCCCCTTCCGCGGGCGAGACAGTGTGGGCATCCACTTCACCTGGGTCAAGGACCTGGCCGGCGTGCTGCCGGTGCTGGAGCTGGTGGAGGAGACGCTGGCGCCGTTCGATCCCCGCCCGCACTGGGGCAAGTTGTTCACCCGGTGGCCGTCCTCCCCTGAGCGGTTCCGCTCGCTGGCGCGGCGGCTGGACCCAGCGGGCAAGTTCACCAACGACTTCACGCGGATACTGCTGGGGGAGTAGTCCGCCGCAGGCGGCTGCATCGCCGGATGTAGCCGGTCACCGGCCCGCGGGACGATGCCATCGGACCGATCGTCGGCGATCGTAAGGGGCATGACCGATCACCTGTTCAGGTTCGGCACGGTCGCCGGACACGCCCCCGACTGGGCCGGCCTGGCCCGCCGGGCCGAGGACCTCGGCTACGCCACGCTGCTGGTGCCCGACACGCTCGGCACCTTCTCGCCCTTCGCCGCCTGCGCCGCGGCCGCCGCGGTCACGACCACGCTGCGCGTCGGCACGTACGTGCTGAGCGTCGCCAACCGCACCCCGCGCGCCATGGCCTGGGAGACCGCCACCCTGCAGGCTCTCACCGGCGGCCGGTTCGAGCTGGGCCTGGGCGCCGGCCGGCCGGACGCCGAACGGGACGCCGCCGAGCTCGGCGTCCGGTTCGGCACGCCGGGCGAGCGCATCGAGCGGCTCTCGGAGACCGTCGACGCCGTCAAGGACGTGCCGATCCTGATCGCCGCGTCCGGCACCAGGCTGCTCAGGCTCGCCGCGGCCAAGGCCGACACGGTCGCGCTCGGCGTGCCACCGCAGTCCACGGAGGACCAGGTGGCGGCGAAGCTGGACGAGTTGTACGAGCTCGCCGGCGACCGCTTCCACGACCTCGAGCTCGGCATGAACCTCGCGGCCGCCGGCGCCGAGCCGCCCGCCTGGCTCGGCTCGCTCGACGCCACCGCCACCGGGGTGCTCCAGGGGACGCCCGGCGAGATGGCCGACGTGCTGCGGCGGCGCAGGGACCGGCTCGGCGTCTCGTACGTGTCGGTGAACGCCCAGTACCTGGACGCGTTCGCGCCGGTGGTGGAGCGGCTCGCCGGTACCTGACGGAATTCGACAGGTACACCCGGCACGATGAACCCCATGACTGCAAAGGGATCCTTCGACACCGCCGGCTGGGACGCCAAGCCCCCCTACGACGACCGCGACGGCGTCACGCTCGGGCTCGTCACCATGACCAAGACCTTCCATGGAGACCTCACCGGCACCAGCGTCGTCACCCTGATGGTGGCGACCACGCCGGTGGAGAGCTCGCGCTCGTACGTGGCGCTCGAACGCATCGAGGGGACCCTGGACGGCCGGTCGGGCAGCTTCGTCGTCCAGCACAGCGCGGTGAGCGACAAGGGGGAGCAGTCGCTGCGCGTCTCGGTAGTCCCGGACTCGGCGACGGGCGAGCTGCGTGGCCTGCGGGGCGAGATGACCATCGTCATCGGCCCGGACGGCGGGCATTCCTACACCTTCGACTACCGGCTCTGATCCAGTGACGTGCCGACCAGCCGGGACGTCACGAGCGGGTCGCCCGCCGGCACGCGACCGGCCCCCACACCGTCCGTGAACGTCTCGCCGCCGTCGCGAAGTCCGCGGAAACACAACAGGCCATCGGAGTGATCCGATGGCCTGCCCGGGTGGAGCTATGGGGATTCGAACCCCAGACCTCCTCCATGCCATGGAGGCGCGCTACCAACTGCGCCATAGCCCCTTGCCACGTACGAGTTTATCGGACTCGGCGACTCCTAAAGCACGGCTCTGGACATCTCACAAGAGAAGGCCTCCGGCCCAGCCGAGGCGGGCGGCTGGGCCGGCCGGTCGCCTACCTGACCGAGCGGGCCTTGTCGATGAGGGTGGCCAGCTCCGACACCATCGGATCCTCGGAGGTGCCGGCCAGCCGTGTTGCGTGCTCGCCGAGCTGGGGCAGGTCCATGCCGAACGCCTTCTTGTCCCGCAGGTAGACGGCGAACGCCGCCACGACCACGTCCACCTGGAGGCGGACCGGCGTCGCCTTGGCCCACACGTCCTCGGCCAGATCCCCGGCCTGGAGGGACTTACTGGCCTCGGAGGCGGCGCGGGTGTCGGGGTTCTGCCAGCGGACGGTGGCCTGGGCGAGTTGCCCGGAAGCACCGGGCTTGAGGCGGATCGAGTAGAGGGCCGTGACCGAGTGGCCGGGGCCGATCTCGCCGCCGTCCTTGCTGTCGTCGCGGAACTCCTCAGTGGTCAGGGCGCGGTTCTCGTACCCGATGAGCCGGTAGCTCGCCACGACTGACGGGTTGAACACCACCTGCGCCTTGGCGTCGCGCGCCCGCAGGTCGATGGTGGCGGGCAGCTGCGTGGTGAAGATCTTGTCGGCCTGCTCCTGGCTGCTGACGTAGACGGCCAGGCCGTCGCCGTTGTCGGCCAGCTGCTCCATCAGCTCGTCGCCGTACTCCCTGCCGACGCCCACGGTGAGCAGCGCGACCTGCTTGCCCGCATGCTCCTTGACCCGGTCCAGGATCGCCTGCCACGCGGTGCTGCCCTGGTTGGCCAGGCCGTCGGAGAGCAGGATGACCCGGTTCGTGGCGGCGGGGCGGAACGCCTTCGACGCCTCCTCGTACCCGGAGACCAGGCCGGCCTCCAGGTTCGTGCCGCCGTCGACGACCAGCCGGTCCACCGCGCTCTTCAGCTCATCCCTGGCGGTCAGCGGGGTCATCGACGCCAGCACCTCGGCCTCGTCGTCGAACGCCACGATCGAGACCTGGTCGCCGGGCGCGAGCTGGTCGAGCAGCGTGTGCAGGGCCGACTTGACCAGGTCGAGACGCCCGGTCTCGGCCATCGAGCCGGACACGTCGACCACGAACGTGAGGTTGGCGGGCCGCCGCGCCGCCGTGTCGGACGCGCGGGTCTGCAGGCCCACGCGCAGGACGGCCTCGTCGCGATCGGGCAGCTTCGCGCCGTCCACATGCACGGCGAACCCGTCGTCCGGCGGCTGGGCGTAGTCCTGCCGGAAGGCGTTGACCCACTCCTCAGGGCGGATCTCGCCGGGCGCGGGCCAGCGGCCCTCCTGAAGGGTACGGCGGGCGTAGCCGTACGAGGCGGTGTCCACGTCAAGCGCGAACGTGGAGATCTGGGCCGTGGTCGTGTCCTGGTCGGTGTCCTCCTGGATGGGCGACCTCGTGGGGACGGGCCGGGCCGGCGACGCGGCCGGCTCCCGCGCGTGCTGGGGAGCGTTCTCGCTTCTGGACGCCACGCTTCCTGCACCGCCGCAGGCGGCGAGGGCGAGGAGCGCAGCGAGCCCGACACCGACCGCTAAAGGGCGAGTTTTCATCTCAACCACCTCCGCCCCGTACGACGAAGCCGGCTCTTCAGCGGCCGGGCCGGTGACTCAAGCGAGCACAAACCGCGATCGATACGTGATCAGGTGCGACCGGCGGTGCGGCTGAGACAGCTCGCGCCGGTCCCAGACCGGATCACGGTTTCCAAGCCGGGTCCCGTCCGATGACGCCCAGAAACCTTTCCAGCGTGGACGCGTCGTCCGGCACCACGATCTCGTCCCCGAACGCGCCCTGTCGCCGGCCCATCGGCGCCATGTCCCGGGCGAAGGCGAGCAGCCTGGCCGCGGTCTCCTCCGCCGCCGCGTAGTCCCGGCCGGTGGCCTTGGCCAGGTCCCAGCCGTGGGCGACGAGGTCGGTCAGCGCCATGTGGGCGAGCACGGCCTTCGGCAGGCCGCCCATGGCCTCGCTGACGCCCTCCCACGCCTGCGGGCTCTCCCAGGCGTCCAGCATGCGCTCGACGCGCTCGCGGAAGTCACCGGTGTACTCCTTCGGCGGCAGGAACCCGCCGCCGCCCGCGACCGACTCGAACAGGGACGCGCCCCACTCCATGTGGTTGATCAGCTCTTTGACGTCGTACGCGACGCAGGGCGTGGGCAGCTCGAACTGCTCCTCCGGCACGTTCCTGACGAGCTCGATCGTACGGTCGGCGGCGCCACGCAACATCGGCAGCAACTCTTCTCTCATGCGTTACAGGATGCCAGCGCCGCGTCCCCCACCGTGATCCGAATCGCGAGAAGCAACGGCATCGGCGGCCGCTCGAGCACGATGAGGCGATCAGGGTCAGATACGCCCTCACCAGTGCAGCAGGAGCAACTCGGCCGAGAAGCCCGGCCCCAGGGCGAGCAGCGCGGCGGGCGCGTCCGGCCGGCCGCGGGTCTCCTGCAGCACGTGGAGCACCGAGACCGACGACAGGTTGCCGTGCTCACGGAGCGAGCTCCAGGTGACGTCGAGGGCCTTGGGCGGCAGGCCGAGAGCGCCCACGATCTTCTCGATGACCTTGGGCCCGCCGGGATGGCAGATCCAGGTGGCCACCTGGTCCGGGGTCAGGCCGTAGTCGGTGAGGAAGGCCCGGATGTCGGCGGCCAGCTCCTGCTCCACGAAGGAACCCAGCTCCGGATCCAGCACGATGCGGAACCCGTGCTCGCCCACCTCCCAGCCCATGAGGTGCTCGGTCCCGGGGTAGAGGCGGCTCCGGGTGGCCACGACCTCGGGCCCAGGCGGGTGTCCGGTCGCCACCACGGCCGCCGCGCCGTCCCCGAACAGGCCGCTGGCCACGAGGTTCGCGATCGAGGTGTCGTCGCGCTGCACCGTCAGCGAGCACAGCTCCACGCAGACCAGCGCCGCCGCGTGTCCTGGCCAGCCGCGCAGGTAGTCGTGCAGGCGGGCCAGCCCGGACGCGCCCGCCGCGCAACCGAGGCCGAACACGGGCACACGTTTGACGTCCGGCCGCAGCCCCACACGCTGGGCCAGCCGGGCGTCGAGCGAAGGAGTGGCCAGGCCCGTGGTGGAGCAGAACAGCAGGAGATCGACCTTCTCGGGGCGTACGCCCGCCTTGTCGAGCGCGCCCCGCAGCGCCTGCTCGGACAGGTTGAGGGCGATTTCGAGGTACATGTCGTTCGCGCGGGCGAAGGAGTCGAGCTTGGCGTAGTCGGCCAACGGGAGCGCCAGGTTGCGGCCGGTCACGCCCGTCGCGGTGTGGAAGCGCCGCAGGAGCTCCTCGTCGCACTCGGTCAGCCGGGAGAACGCCTCGGTGATCTCCGCCTGGTCATAGCGGTTTTCCGGCAAAACCGTCTGTACCCCCGAAATGTGCATATATCACTCTTGCCGCGGAGAGGGCCCGGCTAACATGCGGGCATGCTGATGCCCGATCCGTCCCGACCCCACAGGGTGGCCGTGCTGGCCTTCGACGGGATGGCGCCGTTCGAACTGGGCTGCGTCGTGGAGCTGTTCGGGCTGCCCCGGCCCGAGCTGGACGTTCCCTGGTACGACCTCAAGGTGTGCGCGGAGACGCTGGAGCCGCTTCGGGTGGTGGGCGGGTTCACCATGCGGGCCGAGCACGGGCTGGATGTGCTGGCCGGGGCCGACACGGTGATCGTTCCCGGGACGAACGTGTACGGGCGCGTGTCCGGAGAGCTGGTGGCGGCGTTGCGGCAGGCGCACGCGCGTGGCGCGCGCATGGTGTCGATCTGCTCGGGCGTATTCGCGCTGGCCGCCGCCGGGCTGCTGGACGGGCGGACGGTGACCACCCACTGGAGGTACGCCGACCTGCTCCAGGAACGTTTTCCCGCCGTGCGGGTCAACCCGTCGGTCCTGTACGTGGACGAGGGGGACGTGCTGACCAGCGCCGGCAGCGCCGCCGGGCTCGACCTGCTGATCCACCTCGTCCGCACCGACCACGGTCCCGGCGTCGCCAACACCGTGGCCCGCCGCCTGGTCGTGCCGCCGCACCGGGAGGGCGGGCAGGCGCAGTTCATCGAGGCCGCGGTCACACCGGTCGAGGACGACGACGCGGTGGCCAGGGCGATGTCGTGGGCCATGGACAACCTGGCCCGGCCGATCGCCGTGGCGGACCTGGCCGGTGTGGCGAACATGTCGCAACGGTCGTTCATCCGGCATTTCAAGCGGCAGACCGGCACCAGCCCGCTGCGGTGGGTGATCTCCCAGCGGGTGGCCGCCAGCCTGGCGATGCTGGAGTCCACGGCGGCGCCGGTGGAGGAGATCGGGGCGGCGGTCGGGTTCGAGAGCCCGGTGACCTTCCGGCACCATTTCACCAAGACCATGCGTACGTCGCCGTCGGCGTACCGGAGGGCGTTCAGCGGGGTGAGCGTGCGCTCGGGGTGAGCCGCCAGAGCGACGTCACCTCGGCCGCGCGGGCCGCGTGCAGCGGATCCGCCGCGTCCCTCGCCCGGTTGTGGCGCGGCGCGACGTCCCGGCGGCCGGCCACCCGCAGCCCCGCATGCTCGAACGAGCCCAGCAGCTCGTCCCGGCTGCGCAGCCCCAGATGTTCGGCCAGATCGGACAGGATCAGCCAGCCCTCGCCCTCAGGCTCGAGGTGCTCGGCCAGCCCGTCCAGGAACCCGCGCAACATCCGCCCGCCCGGATCGTAAACGGCCTGATCGAGGGGGGAGATGGGGGTGGCGGGCAACCACGGCGGATTGCACACGACCAGCGGCGCCCGCCCCGGCGGGAACAGGTCGGCCCGCACGATCTCCACCCGGCCGTCCAGTCCCAGCCGCATGACGTTGTCCTCGGCGCAGGCCACGGCTCGCTGCTCCAGGTCGGTGGCCACGACGTGCCGGACGCCACGCCTGGCGAGCACGGCCGCCAGCACGCCCGTGCCGGTGCCGATGTCGAAGGCCAGCCGGTCGGCGGGAAGCGGCGCCTCGGCGACCAGATCGATGTACTCGCCCCTGATGGGGGAGAACACGCCGTGGTGCGGGTGCACGCGGGCGCCGAGCGCGGGGACGTACACGCCCTTCTTGCGCCACTCGTGGGCGCCGATCAGGCCGAGCAGCTCGCGTAACTGGCCCACGCCTGGAGGCGCCTGCGGCCCGTACACCTCGGCGCAGGCCTCCCGCACGTCCGGCGCCCTGGGTAACGGCACCACGTGGCCGGCGTCGTACGGGATGAGCAGCATGCCGAGCGTGCGGGCGCGCTGCGACTGGGCCTGGCGGTGGCGGTGGAACCCGGCGCCCGGGGCGGCGGGTTTGCACCGGCGGCCCATGGCGCTCAGCAGTTGACGCGCGTTCTGGAAGTCGCCGCGCCACAGGAGGGCGGTGCCTTCGCAGGCCAGGCGGTACGCGGTGGCGGCCTTCATCCGATCGTCGGCGATCACGACACGCTGTGGCGGCGGCACTCCCAGCGCCGAACGCCAGACCGCCGACCGCTCCCGCCCCGCGTCGGTCCATCGGATCATCAGGACTCGACCGTTTCACGTACCGGGCCGAGGGGCCAGCCATTTTTCCTCGGGGCCGTACTCTTGCGTGCGTGAGCTTCGCCGGCACCCCTCGACCTCGTCCGCGCTGGCACCATGCGCGGACCGATCTGGACGACTTCGCCATCGTCAGCTTCCGGGTGGATGCCGGGGCCCTGGCCGGGCATCTTCCTGAGGGGTTCGCGCCGATGGAGATGGCGTTCGACGACGGCCCGGGAGCTCTCGTCTCCGCGGTCGCCTTCAAGGACCAGGACTTCCATTTCCGTTTCCTCCCGCAGGTGAGGATGAATTGCGGCCAGATCAACTACCGGACCTACGTCACCGCCCACGGCAAGCCGGGCGTCTGGTTCTTCGGCACGGCCCTCGACCACCCGGTCGTCGCGATCCCGCAGCACCTCTGGGGCATGCCGTGGCGGCGGGACGACATCCGCATCGAGGCGGACTGGGAGGCCGCCCCCGCCCGTTGGCGGCTGACGGCCGGGGACGCCGGTTGCGAGGCCACCGAGCTCCGCCGACCGCCTGCCTTCCTGGAGGGTTTCATGGACGAGGACGGCTGGCTCGAGCTCCTCACCCACCCCACCCAGGGCTGGTACCAGCGGCGCGACGGGAAGGTGGGCGCCTACAGCATCTGGCATCCGGTCATGCGCCCTCGCTATTTCGCCGCCGCCGACGCGAGTTTTCCGGTTTTCGAGCGCCTCGGTCTGATCGCGCCGGACACACGGCCGCATTCGATCCTGGCCCAGCCACGGCTGCACTTCGACATCCACACCCCGCCCCGCCGCTACCGCCCGGGCAGCTGACTCGGCCGACCGGTTGACGCCTTAGCGGCGCTAAGCTACGTTCTGTCCATAGAACTTAGCATCGCTAAGGGGGGAACGTGGACAGCGCGGTCATCTCGTACAGCACAGGGAGGGTCACCTCGGCCGACGGCACGACGATCGGCTATCGGCGCCTCGGCAGCGGCCCTGGTCTGATCCTCCTGAGTGGGGGCTACCTCGCCGCGCAGCACTACATGGAGCTGGCGGAGGCCCTCGCGAAGACCTTCACGGTGTACGTGCCCGACCGGCGCGGACGCGGGCTGAGCGGCCCGCCGGGAGAGCATTACCGCATGGCCACGGAATGCGAGGACGTCGAGGCGCTGCTGGCCGGCACCGGCGCGCACCTGGTGTTCGGCCACAGCTCCGGTGGCCTGATCGCGCTGCAGGCGGCTCTGACGCTCCCGGCCATCCATAAGGTCGCCGTGTTCGAGCCGGCGCTCTCCATGTACGGCGCCTTCTCGATGTCATGGGTGCCCCGGTTCGAGCGCGAGCTCGACCAAGGCGAGCTGGCGGCGGCGATCGTCACCTTCAGCAAGGGGACGCGGGCCAACCGGTGGGTCGATCTGCTGCCGCGACGGCTGGTCGTCGGGATGATCAACCTCTACCTGCGGAAAGAGCCGAAGAACGTCCGGCCGGGTGAGCAGTCCCTGGTGGAGCTCATCCCGCTGCAGCGCCTCGACGTGCAGATCTTCCAAGAGATGGCGACCGGCGCAGGCTACGCCGGCCTGCGTTGTGAGGTGCTCCTGATGGACGGCGAGAAGACCCCGCCCCCCATGCACAACGCGATCGAGGCCATGCATCGCGCGCTGCCGCAGGCGAAGCGCGTCGCCTTGCGCGGCGTCGGGCACGAGGCGCCGGTCAACCACCGCGGCGTCCCGGAACGTGTGGCCGCAGAACTTCGGGAGTTCTTCACGCGTCGATCATAGCAATATAGAACTGATGTTCGTATAATGATCGATATGGAACTCACCCCGGAGGAACTACCCGAACTCTGGCGGCCGCCGATCGTGGAGGGCGCCGGCGCGGCACGCTACCTGCTGGCTTGGAGCGACGACGCCGAAGGCGCGCGATGGGGCTTCCTGCTCTGGCCACCCAGGACGCCCCCGGCGGCCGACGGCACGGAACACGAGGGGCAGGCGCGCTGGGTGCGCTGGCAGGACATCCGGCCGGTCGCCGGCGAGGACTACAGTGCCGTGCCCTTGGCGGATCGGCTCCTGTGACCTCTCCCCTGTCAAAAATTCTCTGACTAAGGTCAGAGAATGGACACTTCAACGATCGCACGGGTGCGCCGGTTCCAGCGGAACGTGACGCAGCGGATCGGCGCGCTCGACGACAGGTTCCTCGCCAGGGACCGGCCGCTCGGCCAGGCGCGGGTGCTCTGGGAGATCGGCGTGACCGGCATCGAGGTGCGCGCCCTGCGCGCGCGGCTGGAGCTCGACTCGGGATACCTGAGCCGGTTGCTGCGCGCGCTGGAGGCCGACGGGCTGGTCGTCGTCGACGACGGGGGCGGCTCCGACGGGCGGGTCCGCACGGCCCGGCTCACCCCGGCCGGCATCGCCGAGCGGGAGGAGCTCGACCGCAGGTCGGACGAGGCCGCAACGACGATCCTCGATCCGCTCTCCGACCGGCAGCGTGACCGCCTGGTGGCCGCCATGTCGGAGATCGAACGACTGCTCCTCGCCCCGGCGATCGCCATCGAGGTGCTCGACCCGCGCCATCCACACGCCCGCCACTGCGTCCGGGCGTATGTCGAGGAGCTGGCCGGCCGATTCGACGGCGGCTTCGACCCGGCACGCGGCGTCTCCGCCGGCGACGACGAGCTCCGGCCGCCCGCCGGGATCTTGCTCGTCGCCACGCTGCGTGCCGAGCCGATCGGGTGCGTGGCACTCAAACTGCACCCCGGTGGCGGGTACGCCCACCTCAAACGGATGTGGGTGGACCCGGCCACCCGAGGGCTGGGGCTGGGACGCAGGCTGCTCGCCGAGGCCGAGGGCCGGGCGGCGGCGAGCGGCCTGCGTACGGTGCGGCTGGAGACCAACCGGTCGCTCACGGAGGCCATCGCCCTGTACCGGTCGGCCGGGTATCGGGAGGTGGCGCCGTTCAACGACGAGCCGTACGCTCACCACTGGTTCGAGAAGCGTTTCCAGGAGCCGGCGGGTTGAAGCGGTGGTATCCGGGAGCCGTCCAGTCCGGCGCGACGGTTCCGGCGACGTGCGCGTACTCGTCCAGGTCGAACCGCACGAGCCGCTGCGCCCCCGGCACGTCCCCCGGATCCCAGTCCACCGTGGCCCGTCCGGTCAGATGCAGCGTCTCCCCGCCTTCCCAGTCCACGAACAGCAGCCCCGCCGCCGGGTTCACCACCAGGTTGCCGAGCGTCATGTACATCGAGTTCCCCACGTAGTCGGGGAACGTCAGCGACTTCGGCCCCGTGACGTGGACGAAGCCCGGGTTGCCGCCGCGGTGCGACACGTCCGCACCGAGCCCCTCCACGCCGGTGGCGATGAAGAACGTGTCCGCCGTCCCGATCCACTCCTGGTGACGGGCCAGGAGCGCGGTCCCGCCGCCGAGCCTCACCGGTGTGGCAGCGGGCTCGGTGGTGGGCTCGCGGGTCTGGATGTACTTGGGGCAGTTCGAATACACCTGCTCCGTCCATATCACCAGCGCATCCCCGGCATGGACGGCGGTGCCGTTCACGCGCATCCTGCGGCGCGTGTGCGGCTCGATGGCCAGAAGCCCGATGTCCCGCTCCTGGACGAACAGGCCGTCGAGGGGTGGACCGGGCAGGGCGCGTACCACGATCGTGCGGTCGTCCTCGGGAGAGGCGAAGCCGGGCGGGCCGGTCATCACGCCGCTCCAGAAACGGCCCTGGTCGTCGGCCGCGCCCACCACCAGCATGTGCTGCGCGCGCAGGAAGGCGGCCGCCACGTCCGGGATCTCCGGGCGGGTGCGCGAGCTGCCGCGCTCGTCCCCCTGCACTCCCGCCCGCCGCTGTACGGCGATCTCGCCTGGATGTCGCATTAGAAGAACCCGCACGTCGGCGCGCCGGATGTGGGCGCGGGGCGGTCGCCGGCGCCGTCCGGGGCGTAGATCTCCAGGCGGATGCCGTCGGGGTCCTCGAAGAACAGGCCGCCCGAGGAGGCGCCTTCGCCGTGCGGCACGACGCCGTCGTGGTGCAGGGTCGCCCCGATCTCCTTGATGACCGCCTCGGCCTCCCTCACCGCGGCGAGGTCGGCGACCTGGAACGACAGGTGGTGCAGCCCTGGGAGGGCGGCGGCGAAGCGGCCCGCGCTCTGCTGCCAGAGGGTCAACACCAGCGTGCCGTCCTGCGCCAGGAACGCGTAGCGCCGCTCGTCCTGCTGCGACTCGCCTGCCACCGTGAAGCCGAAGACCCGCTGGTAGAACTCCTTGGACTTGTCGAGATCGGTGACGTTGAGCCCGATGTGCCCGGTCTGGAATGACATTCCGCACTCCTCCATGATCTAACGGATACATGGCCAATTAGCCGTTAGAAGCACTATAACGGCAAATTGGCCATGCAAGCGTTAGAAGGAGGTCATTTCTTGTGCTCCCGGTAGTGCCTGGCCGCCCGCGCGCGGTTGCCGCAGGCTGTCGAGCACCACTCCTGACGTGGGTGTTCCTTGATGAAATAGAGCACGCAACGCGGCGCCTGGCAGGTGCGCAACTGCGTGCGATCCGGCCCCGCCAGGAACTCCACGGCGGCTCTCGCGAGCGCCCCTCGTACCCGTGTGGACGGCTCCGCCTCCACGGCGGGCGCGGTGACGAGGGCCGGCTGCCCGTTCCAGGACAGTTGCGGAGCACGCGGCGCCGCCAGGGCGGTGGCGTTGACCAGGGCCAGCGACCCCCCGAACGCGGGCAGGTCGGCCGCGTCCGCCCGGCTCGGCGGCTCCGGGGCCACGGCCCTGGCGAACAGGGCGCGCACGGCCTGGCGCAAGCGTACGGTCTCCTCGCGCCCCTCCTCCGTGGCGGTGAAGCCGGGGTCGACGTCCAACTCGGCCGCGTGCTCGCGTACCCAGGCCGTCATGGCGTCCACGTCGGCCAGGAGATCGATCAATCCAGAACGCTCGGCCCTGATCGTGCTGACGAAATCAAGGGTCAGGGACATGCTCACAATCTAATGCGTGCGGGCACCCTGACCCGTGAGAGTCCAGATGAGCAGCACCGCCATGCCCGCGAGCGGCATCACGCCTCCCTTCGGCGCATGACGAGGTATGCCGCGAGCAGGCCCAGCACGACGATGCAGGTCAGGTCGAACACGATGCCGGACGGCGCCAGGCCGGCCCGGATCGCCGGGTTCGGCAGCATCAGTGTCAGGAACGTGGACTTGCCGGCTACGGCGGCCAGCGCCGCCCCCAGCCGGACGGGCGGATGGAAGGCCGCCCACGTGAGGGCCGCGCCCAGGAGGAGTTGCAGCATGCCCCGGTGCTGGAGCAGCGCCAGCGTCGTGGGCGGGGGGTCGGACACGCCGTAGTTCCAGTCGAGGATGCCGGCGTTGACGATGGCGACCGCGGGAAGCGCGGTGATGACGCCCATGAGCGCGAGGACGATGCGGGCGGCGGGCTCGATACGGGCGGGCAACAACATGGAAGGCTCCCGTCAAGCGACAATATCCGTCAGTATAACTGACGACCTGTGGAAGACTCGACGGGCTTACATTGGACGGCGTGAGCACGACGCGCGGCGCGGCAGACCGCATCTCCACGGCCACCGGATACCTGCTCGTGCGCCTGGGCGACCTCGCCAGGCAGCGCATCGAGCAAGAGCTGGCCCGGTGGGGGGTCACCGGCAAGGAGCTACGCGTGCTGGCGTACGCGCACGGCGCCGCCATGTCCCAGCGTGAGCTGACCGCGCTGGCCCGCATGGACCGGACCACGATGACGGCCGTCATCGACAAGCTGGAGGAGCTGGCGTACGTGCGTCGCGCCCGCAACCCCGCCGACAAGCGCAAATACGTCATCACGGTGACCGATGAAGGGGCGCGCGTGGTGGCGGAGTCCCTGGAGCACATGGCTAAGGCGGAGGCCGAGTTCCTGGGGCCGCTGACGCCCATCGAGCGCTCGCTGCTCAACAACATGGCCACCCGCCTGTACGCCGCGCACGACCCCGATTGTGCGTGATCCGCAAATTTGCGTACTAGAAAGTTTCGTCCTAGCCTGATCGCGTGAGCGGGTTGAGGGAGCGGAAGAAGCAGGCGACGCGCGAGGCCCTGATGACAGCCGCGCTCCGGCTGGCCCTGGAGCGCGGGCTGCAGAACGTGCGGGTCGAGGACATCGCCGCCGAGGCCGGGGTCTCGCCCCGGACGTACAACAACTACTTCTCCAGCAAGCACGAGGCGATCATCGCCCGTCACGTGGACCGCGTCAGGCGGTCGGTGGCGGCCCTGCGCGCCAGGCCGCCGGAGGAGCCGTTCTGGGAAGCGCTGACGGAGGCCGTCGTCGAGCCGTGGGCGCAGGGGATCGGGGGCCCCGGCGCGGCGCTGGATCCGGAGGTCCTCGCGAGCACCAGGATGCTGGCCGACGAGCCCGCGCTGCGGGCCGAGGCGCTGCAGGCGGTGTTCGCGTCAGAGGACGAGCTGGTCGCCGCCATCGCCGAGCGCACCGGCACCGACCCGGTCAGGGACCTCTACCCCTCCCTGGTGGCCGTCGCCGTGACCGCGGTGGTGCAGGCGGCCATCGAGCACTGGCTGCGCTCCGACCCTCCCGTGCCGTTCGTGCCGCTGCTGCGTGACGCCCTGCGCGCACTGGCCGCCGGGCTGCCCGTCCCTTGAGCGCGCTAGGGGATGGTTCGGCGAGTGTCTGGAGGTGGCGGCGTGGCGTCAGGATCATCAGCTCGGGCGTCATCCGGTCCGTGTGGCCGTCGAAGTCATGCCTGACCGAGCCGATGGCCGGCCCGGCCTCCTCGGCCACGCTACGCAGGGACGCCTGCTCGAAGCCCGCGCGCCGCACGACGCGGAACACCGCGACCACGACTCGTCCCTGCGGGCCTGCGGATCGACCACCTTCGGCGGGTTGTGGATACGTCGTGGTCAGGCGGATGAGGAGCGAGCCGCTCGTCGCGAAGGATGCCTACGTGCCGCCGGCCGTGCTGGTCGCGATCGGCGTGCACGCCAAGAACCGCGTCCTGTGGCAGCGCTGCACCGTGAAGACGCTGGTGGTGTGGCCGGCAACGTTCGCCGTCGGCGTGGGCGTGGGGTGCGCTGGCGATCACGATCCGCGTACGCGGCCCACGCCGGCCACGATGCCGGGCCTGATGAGGTCGTACGAGCCGTCCGCGGAGGCGTCCGGGGCCCAGTCGGCGACCGGCACGATGCCGGGTCCGAGCAGGTCGAGGCCGTCGAAGTAGCCGGCGATCTCGTCGAAGCCGCGCCGGGCCAGGCCGCCTGGGGCGGTGCTCGAATAGACCTGCTGGCTGGCCGCGGCGTCGTTGTCCGTGGCGTTGCCGGCGTACAGGTGCGACAGCACCAGATAGCCGCCCGGGCGCAGGCGCTCGCGGACGCGCTCGACGATCCGGCGGGCCTCGGAGTCGTCCGGGATGAAGTGCAGCACGGCGACCAGCAGGACCGCGTACGGCTGGGACAGGTCCAGGTGCTCGGCCACCTGCGGGTCGTCCAGGATCGCGTCCGGGTCCTTGAGGTCGCCCGCCAGCGCGATGACGTCCAGGTCCCTCGCCAGCAGCGCACGGGCGTGGACCAGGACGATCGGGTCGTTGTCCACGTAGACCACGCGCGAGCCCGGACCGTGCCGCCGCGCGACCTGGTGGACGTTGTCCTGCGTGGGCAGCCCCGCGCCGATGTCGATGAACTGGCGCACGCCCGCCTCGGCGAGCATCCGCACGGCCCGGCCGAGGAAGCCGCGGTTGGCCAGGGCGATCTGGCGGGCGTCGTTGCCCATCTGCCGGCCGATCTCGATCATCTTCTCGGCCGCTTCGCGGTCGGAGGCGAAGTTGTCGCGGCCTCCGAGGTAGTAGTCGTACATGCGGGCGACACTGGGCACGCTCGGGTTGATCCCGGCGGGTACGCGGTCCGCCTCGGTCATGTGCCGACCCCTCCTTGTCGATCTTCCTGGCGCCGATTGTAGGGGCCTATGGGAGAATTTGGGCAAGGTTGTGGTCAAGCGCGGCGGAACGTGTGCCGGTAGGCCAGCGGCGCCACCCCCACCGCCGCGTGCAGGTGCTGGCGCAGCGAGACCGCCGTGCCGAACCCGGCCCGCCTGGCCACCTCCTCCACCCCGAGGTCCGTCGTCTCCAGCAGGTGCCTGGCGTGCTGCACCCGCTGTCCGGTCAGCCACTTGGCCGGGCTGACGCCGGTCTCCTCGCGAAAACGCCTGGTGAACGTGCGCACGCTCATCCTGGCGTGCTCGGCCAGCGCGCTCAGGTCGAGTGGCGTGTCGAGGTTGGCCAGCATCCACTCGCGGGTGGCCGCGGTGCCCCCGGCGGCCTCGTGCGGAAGGGGGCGGTCGACGTACTGCGCCTGGCCGCCCTCCCGCCACGGCGGCATGACGCAGCGGCGGGCGGCGCGGTTGGCCACCTCGCTGCCGTGGTCGCGCCTGATCACGTGCAGGCACAGGTCCATCCCCGCCGCCACCCCGGCCGAGGTCAGCACGTCGCCGTCGTCGACGAACAACACGTCGGGGTCCAGCTTCACCTCCGGGAACAACGCGGCGAAGCGCGCCGCTTCGCGCCAGTGCGTGGTGGCCGGGCGCCCGTCGAGCAGGCCGGCCGACCCCAGCACGAACGACCCCGTACAGATCGACATGATCCGCGGGCGGCCCTGCAGCGCCGCGTGCAGGGTGTCCGAGATCGTGCCGTCCTTCAACGCCCCGCCCGCGTGGATGCCGGGCACCAGGACCGTGCCGGCCGTCTCCAGCACGTCGAGGTCATGGTCGGGCAGCACGCTGTAGCCGGCCGAGCAGCGGACCGGCTGCCGGCCTTCGGAGCAGGTCACCACCTCGTACAACTTCTCGCCGTCCGGCGTCTCGGCCGTCCAGAACACCTGGCCGGGGACGCCGAGGTCGAGCGGGGCGAAGTGGTTGAGCACCACAACGGCGACGCGATGAGGCATGGCCTGATTCTTTCACATATTGGCTTTCCGGCCACTCGCTGCCATGTAAGGAGATAAAGCAGGATTGGCGAATGACGTTGAGGACCACCCCCGCGGCCCCCACCCGCCGCAGGCTCCATCGGGCCTGGTTCGTGGCGGCCGTGGCCTTCGTGGCGATCCTGGGCGCCGCCGGGTTCCGCGCCACCCCGGGCGTGCTGATCACCCCTCTGCGGGAGGAGTTCGGCTGGTCCACCGGCACGATCTCGCTGGCCGTGTCGATCAACCTGGTGCTCTACGGACTGACCGCGCCGTTCGCCGCCGCCCTGATGGACCGCTTCGGCATGCGGCGCGTGGTCGCGATCGCGCTGCTGCTGATCGCCCTGGGCAGCGGGTTCACCGTCCTGATGACGGCGAGCTGGCAGCTGCTGCTGCTCTGGGGCGTGTTCGTGGGGCTCGGGACGGGGTCGATGGCGCTGGTGTTCGCAGCGACCGTGGTGGACCGGTGGTTCGTCAGGCACCGCGGGCTGGTCACCGGCATCCTCACCGCGGGCGGCGCCACCGGGCAGTTGATCTTCCTGCCGGTCCTGGCCCACCTCGCCGAGGGGCCGGGGTGGCGGGTCGCCTCCCTCGCCGTGGCGGGGTCGGCGCTGGCCGTGGTGCCGTTCGTGTGGTGGTTGCTGCGCGACCACCCGGCGGACGTGGGCACGACAGCGCTGGGCGCGGCGCATGGCGACCGAGCCGCCTCACGGAGTGAGGCAAATCAACACAGCGAGGGAGTGCCGTCGTCTGGAGGAGGAGCGACGCAGGAGCGACGGGGGAAGACGGCGGCATATGGCGACCGAGCCGCCTCACGGAGTGAGGCAAATCAACACAGCGCGGAGCCGGGCATGGTGCTTCCCCAGCCGAGCAAGGTCAACGCGGCCGTCCGGGCCGTCACCGTGCTCGTCCGGGCGGCGCGGACGCGGCCGTTCTGGCTGCTCGCGGGCGGCTTCGCGATCTGCGGGGCCAGCACGAACGGACTGGTCGGCACCCACTTCATTCCCGCCGCTCACGACCACGGCATGGCCGAGCCCGTCGCGGCCGGGCTGCTGGCGGTCATCGGGATCTTCGACATCGCCGGTACGATCGCCTCCGGCTGGCTCAGCGACAAGATCAATCCCAAGATCCTGCTCGGCGTCTACTACGGCCTGCGCGGGTTGTCGCTGATGGTGCTGCCCAGCCTGTTCGCGGCCACGACCGAGCCCAGCATGCTGATCTTCATCGTGTTCTACGGCCTGGACTGGGTGGCGACCGTGCCGCCCACGGTGGCGCTGTGCCGGCGGATCTACGGCGCCGACGGGGCCGTGGTGTTCGGGTGGGTGTTCGGCTCGCACCAGATCGGCGCCGCGTTCGCGGCCGTCGGCGCCGGTCTCACCCGCGACCACCTGGGTGCTTACGACCTCGCCTGGTACGGCGCCGGCGCCCTCTGCCTCCTCGCCGCGGGCATGTCCCTGGCGATCGGGCATGCTAGGACTCGATGAACGAGCTTTTTGTGTTGCCGCTTGTGGTCAGGATCGAGCGGATCGCACCCCCGGAGCGCACCGACGCGCTGGAAGCCGCCGCCATGGCCGTGCTGAGCCTGCTCGACGACCCGGGGGAGTGGGCCGCCGAGTTCCACGCCTGGCAGTCCACCGGCAAGATCCGCAAGGTCGTGCGCCGGGCCAGGGGCGCCGAGTGGCGCCGCGCGATCGCGCTGCCCGGGCGCACCGTCGAACACCGCACGGCGGAGGTGCGCGTGCACCCGCCCGTGCCGCTCGACGGGTGGCCGAAGGACCTCGCGCGGCTCCAGGTGGGCGGCACCGAGCTGGCCGACACCGCCGATCCGCCGCCGGCCGAGCCGCCGATCCTGTGGGCCAACCCGGACCTGGACATGTCCGCGGGCAAGGCCATGGCCCAGTCCGGGCACGCCGCCCAGCTCGCCTGGTGGGCCAGCGACGCGGACGAGCGGGCGGCCTGGCGGGACAACGGCCTGGCCGTCTCGGTCCGCACGGCCGCCGCGGACGACTTCCGCGCCAAGGTGGCCGCCGGGTTGCCCGTGGTGCGCGACGCCGGGTTCACCGAGATCGAGCCGGGCTCGTGCACGTTCGTGGCGGACGCGCCCTGGCTGTACGGCCGGGTCGCTAGATCGTGAACACGTCGGCCAGCACGCCGCCCGCCGGAGTGATCCGCGCGGGTGACGGGCTGTCGTACACGACCATGAGCCTGCCGTCGTCCAGCCGCGCCAGGCCTTCCGGATGGTCGCAGCCCACGCCGTAGGGCAGCTCCACAACGAGCTCCAGCTCGCCCTTGGGCACGACGCCCTGCCGCTGGGCCGGCCGCCAGCGCACGATGCGCACCGGGCCGTCGAGGTCCATGGTCGGGCCGGTGAGCAGCAGCAGCGAGTCGCCGTCCGGGCACAGGTCCCGCACCCCCAGCCCGTCCAGGTCCAGGAAGTGCTTGCGGTACGGCTCCCGTACCCGTAGCCGCCGCCGGCCGGAGTCCTCGAGTCGCCGGAGCTCGAGCTCCAGCACCACCGCCCAGCCCCGCAGGACCGGGCCGCGCAGCCCGATGTAGACCTGCTCCGAGACGACGGCGATGCCCTCGACGTCGAAGCCGTTGTCCTTGCCCGGCAGCGCCAGGAACGGTCCCAGATGCCGGTCCTCACGCAGGAGCGCCGTGAGGTTGTGCCCGCCAGCCAGGATCGCTCCGGGCCCGGGGATCTCGTCGTGCAGCGGCAGGCGGGCCAGGATGAAGCGGTTCTCCTCCCTGACCACCGTGGCGAGCCGGTCGGCGGCCTTCTCCGGGTCCCTGGACTTGACCCGCTTGCGCTTGAGGCCGTGCGAGCCGACCAGCCAGAGGTAGCCGTTCGCCCGGGCCATGCCCTCGATGTCGGCCTCGTCGTCCGGGCCCGCGGGCAGGTCGACGTAGTCGGCCAGCCGGTACGTGCGCTGGTCCCCGAAGTGGTCGCCCGACCACGTCAGATGTTCGAAGGTCGCGGTCTCGTCGCCGGCGATCCAGAGACCGCTGGAGCTCTGTCGGATTGCCGAGAGATTCGTGTGTGTTTGAGACGCTTGCGAGGCGTGGTCGAATCGCAGCTCCACCTGTTCCACGAGGCCATGATTGCACTTCGGTAGCTTCTCGAGCGTAATGGCGGGATATGTCGTACGCTCCCGTCGTGCTCGATGGGGAAGATGAGATCAAGGGTTCCCGAGTGAGAACCGTCAGCAGGCCTGGAACCCCTGTTTCTCCGCCCAGACGCTCCCGCATCGGTGACCTCCGCATGCGGGATGTGTACCGGGGGCTCGCTGTGGCCGCCGCCGTCGTGGCAGCCGCCGCGGCGCTGGTGGTGGTGCTCCCGTCGGAGCCGGACGAGGTCGTCACGCGGCCGGTAACCGCGCCGCCGGCCGCGCCGTCCTCGTCCGGCCCCGCCCTATCGATCAGCCCTGCCGTTTCGGCCAGTCCTGCCCCAGCGGAGGCCCCTGCGGAGGCCCCTGCGGAGCCTCCTGTGGACAGAGGCACGCCGACGCCCGGCACGACCCTCGCGCCCGGCTACACGGCCATGGAGGCCCTGTACGCCGACCCGCGCGTTCCCCGGCTGACCGGCGAGTTCAAGCGCATGTCCCTGCCGTCGCCGTCCCGGCGCGTCCTCGAGGACAAGCGCACCGGCCTGGCCGTGCCCAGACTCCCCAAGCCGTGGAAGGCGTACGGGCCGGCGCCGTTCAGCACCAAGCAGGTGCTCCCCAAGACACGCGGAACGAGCCTGCGCGGCATGGTCGTCTCGTGCCCGCTGCCGATCATGGAGCAGGACTCCGCGCGTGACACGGCACTGCTGGCCGCCCGCTGGACACTCAACCACCACCCCAAGGGCGCCAAGATCAGCTGGCTCGCCTCGCAATCCGTCAGGAACGGCTGGATGCTCGTCTACCGCGTCAGCCACGGCGACCATACGTCGCGCGCGGCCGTCGTGATCATGGACGGGGGAATGAGCAAGCCTGGTCTGGTGTTCGTCACAGTGCCTGACATGCAGCGCAAGCAATGGCGTGACATCGGCCGCGTGGTGTCCGGGGTGCGTGTTCTAGGCTAGAAGGATCATGGTTGCGGCGATATGGGGAGTGACGCCGTGGAACGCTCTGGACCGCCGCAGGCGCCGGACAAGGGCAAGGGCAAGCCGCCCTGGCGCTCGGAGGGGCTGCCCGGGGGCAAGCCGAAGATCAATTGGTGGCGATTCGTCGTCACCCTGCTCGTCGTGTACGCGGCCTTTTTCGTCGTGTCGTCGTTCGTCGACAGCGGATCGGTCGAGACGATCTCGTACACCGAGTTCACCAAGCAGGTGAACGCCAAGAACGTCAAGGACATCTACGCCCAGGGCCTGTCGGTCGAGGGCGACTTGAGGGCGGCGGCGAAGAACCCCGAGAGCGGTGAGTCGTACACCAAGTTCGCCACCGAGATCCCGGCCTTCGCCAACACCGACCAGCTCGACCAGCAGCTCGCCACCGGCCAGGTGGAGATCACCTCCCAGCCGATCACCCGCGGTTTCTTCTCCAACCTGCTGCTGTCGCTGCTGCCCGTGCTGCTGCTGGCCGGACTGTGGATCTGGATCATGCGGCGCGGGGCCAGCATGATGGGCGGCGGCCTGGGCGGGCTCGGCAAGTCCAAGGCGGCCAAGCCGGTCGAGGCCGCGAAGGTGCGGGTCACGTTCGAGGACGTCGCCGGCATCGACGAGGTCGAGAACGAGCTCGTCGAGATCGTCGACTACCTCAAGGACCCTGACAAGTACCGCAGGCTCGGCGCCAAGCTGCCCAAGGGCGTGCTGCTCGCCGGCCCGCCCGGCACCGGCAAGACGCTGCTGGCCAGGGCGGTCGCGGGCGAGGCCAAGGTGCCGTACTTCTCGGCCTCCGCCTCCGAGTTCATCGAGATGATCGTCGGCGTGGGCGCCTCGCGGGTGCGCGACCTGTTCGAGGAGGCGCGCAAGGTGGCGCCGTCGATCGTGTTCATCGACGAGATCGACGCCATCGGACGCGCCCGGGGCGGCGCCGGCGGCATCGGCGGCCACGACGAGCGCGAGCAGACGCTCAACCAGATCCTCACCGAGATGGACGGCTTCTCCGGGGCCGAGGGCGTGATCGTCATCGGAGCCACGAACCGTCCCGAGATCCTCGACCCGGCGCTCCTGCGTCCGGGACGCTTCGACCGTACGGTGCAGGTGGGCCTGCCCGACGCGGCCGGGCGTACCGCGATCCTGGGGGTGCACACGCGCGGCGTGCCGATGGACGGCGAGGTCAGCCTCGACCAGCTGGCCAAGACCACGCCCGGCATGACCGGCGCCGACCTGGCGAACCTGGTCAACGAGGCCGCCCTGCTCGCCGCCAAGCGCGGCAAGGAGAAGGTCACGATGGCCGACTTCGCGGACGCGCTGGAGAAGCTGCAACTCGGCGCGGCCCGCAGCATCGTGATGCCCGAGGACGAACGCGTCAGGACCGCCTACCACGAGGCCGGTCACGCGCTGCTGGGCATGCTCCAGCCGGGCGCCGACCCGGTCAGGAAGATCTCGATCATCCCGCGCGGCCGGGCGCTCGGCGTCACCCTGTCCACCCCGGACACCGACCGGTACGCCTATGACGAGCCGTACCTGCGTGGCCGCATCACCGGCGCGCTCGGCGGCATGGCGGCCGAGCAGGTCGTGTACGGCGTGATCACCACCGGTGCCGAGAACGACCTCGAACAGGTCACCATGATCGCCCGCGGCATGGTCGGCCGCTGGGGCATGTCGGAGAAGATCGGCCCGCTGACCATCCTGCCCAACGACGGCCAGCAGCCGCAGGCCTCGCCCGTCACCCTCGCCATGGTCGACGAGGAGGCGCGGCGCATCGTGGACGAATGCTACGAACGCGCCGTCCAGGTGCTCAACGGCAACCGCGACAAGCTCGACGGCATCGTGGCCGCCCTGCTGGAGCACGAGACGCTCGACGAGGCCGGGGCGTACGCCGCCGCCGGCCTGACCAGCCGGTCCACGGTGGCCATCGAGCAGTAGTTTTCCCGAGAATTAGTACAAGCCGGGCATTGGCTCGATGCGGTCTCGGGAAGCTCTCCCCCGACAACGATCGGGGGAGAGCCGTGACGCTGCACGACGAGCTTCTCGAGCAGCTCGGAGAGCCGGGTGTCGAACAGGTGGCGGGGATGCTCGGCACCGACCCGGACCAGGCCCGCGACGTCGTCCAAGCCGTGACCGGCATCATCGTCGGCGGTCTGGCCCGCAACGCCCAGCATCCGGACGGGGCCGAAGCGCTGCGTGCGGCGCTGGAGGATCACGTGGACGCCGACCCGTTCAACGGCGACGTGGCCTCGCTGACCCGCGACGGGCACAGCATCCTCGGGCACGTGCTCGGCGGCCAGGGGACCGAACAGGCCGCGGCCGGGCTGGCGCGGCTCGCCGGGATCGACACCGGCGCCGTCATGAAGCTGCTGCCGCTGATCGCCCCCATGGTGATGTTCCTGCTGGCGGACCGGGCGGAGCGCCATGACATGGATGCCAAGGCCGTGGCCGACGACCTGGACAGGGAGCGGACGGCGGTGCCCGGCAGGGAGGCCCTCGACGGGCTGCTGGCGAACATCTTCGGCAGCGCCGTGCCGGGCTGGCCGTACGTCGGCAGGGAACTCGCGGCCGACGGGTCGCACGGCTCTTACGGATCGTACGGGTCCTACGGCGAACTCGAGCCGGGACCGTCCGGTGAGTGGGAGCAGGGGGAGTCGGCCCCGGGCAGGTCGAACTCCGACTGGTGAGGACCGGTAGGCTGGTGCGGTGATCGTTCTGGCCTCTGCTTCCTCCGCCCGGCTGGCCCTCCTGCGCAGCGCCGGCCTCGACCCCAAGGTGATCGTCAGCGGGGTCGACGAGGACGCCTACACCGCGCACAGCCCCGCCGCGCTCAGCCTGGTGCTGGCCAAGGCGAAGGCGGAGGCGGTGGCGAGCGGGCTCGACGAGGGGCTGGTCATCGGCTGCGACTCGATCCTGGAGCTCGACGGCCGCCCGTACGGCAAGCCGGCCTCCGAGGAGGAGGTCGTGGAGCGGTGGCGGCTCATGCGGGGCCGCACCGGCCGCCTCGTGACCGGCCACTGCGTGATCGACGTCCCGACGGGCCGGCAGACGGCGGAGGTGGCCACGACCGTGGTGCGCTTCGGCCAGCCGTCCGACGAGGAGATCGCCGCGTACGCCGCCAGCGGCGAGCCGCTCCATCTGGCCGGGGCGTTCAGCATCGACGGGCGCGGCGGGTGGTTCGTCGAGGGCATCGAGGGTGACCACGGCAACGTGCTCGGCATCTCGTTGCCGCTGCTTCGCGACCTGTTCGCGGAGCTGGGCTACGCGGTGACCGCCTTCTGGCGCTAGCCTGCCGGGCATGCGATCAGTGCGTGACTTCACCTCCGGCGTCGGATTCTTCGTCCAGGGGTTCGGGTGGGTGGCCAGGAACGGGCGGTGGTGGGCGTTCGGGCTGATCCCGGCGCTCGTCGCGTTCGCCATCTACGTGGTGGCGCTGATCTACCTCGGCACCAACGCGTCCGAGTTCGCCGCGTTCCTGACGCCGTTCGCGGACTCGTGGAGCTGGCGGGAGCTGTTCCGGGCGCTGGTGGGGATCGCGCTGGTGCTCGCCGGGCTGGCCGTGGCGGTGCTGACGTTCGCGGCGGTCACGCTGGCGATCGGGGAGCCGTTCTACGAGAAGTTGTCGTCGGCGGTGGACGTGCTCGAGCGCGAGGAGGAGCAGCCGTTCTGGCGTACGCTGCCGCGCTCGATCAGGGACAGCCTGGTGACGCTGTTCTATGTGCTGCTGTTCACGGTGCCGCTGTTCTTCCTGGGCTTCGTGCCTGTCCTCGGGCAGACCGTGGTGCCGGTGGTGGGGGCCGCCGTGTCCGGATTTTTCCTGACAGTTGAGCTCACCACGCTGGCCCTGGAGCGGCGGGGCATGGCCCGCAAGCAGCGCTTCGCGCTGCTGCGCGCCAACAAGGCGAGTGCGCTGGGGTTCGGGGTGGCGGCGTTTCTGCTGTTCCTGGTGCCGTTCGTCGCGGTGATCGCGATGCCGGCCGCAGTGGCGGGCGCCGCGCTCCTCGTACGCGACCGCCTGGCCCCCACCCAGCCC
>NZ_VCKY01000439.1 GCF_005889735.1 Nonomuraea turkmeniaca | reverse complement strand
GCCTGCTCGGCCTGCTCGGCCTGCTCGGCCTGCTCGGCCTGCTCGGCCTGCTCGGCCTGCTCGGCCTGCTCGGCCTGCTCGGCCTGCTCGGCCTGCTCGGCCTGCTCGGCCTGCTCGGCCTGCTCGGGGGCGAGGATGTCGGCCAGGAGCTCGGCGGCGGACTCAGCATCGCCGATGTTGCCCGGCGTCACCTTGGTGGCGGTGATGATCTCACTGTCGGGATCTTCGGCGATGTCGGATAGCGGCGGGCGCGTTGCTGCGCCCGCCGCCTCCTCAGAACCGTGCGTGCCACTCGTCGCGGCACACGGCTCAAGCAGGTCGCGAGGGCGCGCTGGAGTGAAGTGCTGGGCTGTTGCGTACGCGGGTGAGGTGCCCGCGATGGCATCCGGCGTGCACGAGGCGGATGTGGTCGCCGTCCGGTGAGCCTGGTCCTCCGACGTTCCGCAGATAGTCTGCGGCTATCGCCTTGCGGGTGACCGTTTGCCACCAGCGTTCCCACTCTTGTGGGGACTGTGGTGGCTGCTCGGCGCTCAGCAGGTGGTCCCCGCACAACGGGCAACGCGCTTCCTGCCTGGTGAGCAGGCGCAGGGTGTATCCGTCGAGTGGGGGTTTGACCCGTGTGCGCCGTCTGGCCCAGTACTCGGCCTGTGCGGGGTCATCAGGGGATGACCTGCCTTTGACCAAGGTGTGCCGGACGATGGGGGTCCAGGAGAACTTGACCAGGTAGCCGCCGCTATCACGGTCGCCGAACACCCAGTGATCGCCTCTGAACTTGTTGAACTGCCCGTAGTAGCGATCAACGATCCACGTGCGCGACTTACGGGAATGACCACGGCGGGCCCACCGCCAGGTGAGGTGCCAGGTGTAGGCGTCCAGAGACTGGAACACCCTTGCCGACACGACTCCCCGATAGTAGGCGGCCCAGCCCCGCACGATCGGTGCGAGCCGGGCGATCACCGCCACTGCGTTCGAGCCACGCAGGGAGCGCATCTCGGCCGCGAGTCGTTCCCGGATCCGCCTGACCGCCGTCTTGCTCGGTTTGATCAGCAACTTTCTGTTGGGATAGCCGCGCAGATTGAATCCGAGGAAGTCGAATCCATCCGCGATATGCACGAGTGTGGTCTTGTCCTCGTTGAAAGAAAGACCACGCTGCGTCAGCCATCCGGCAAGTCGTTCCCTGACTTGTTGCGCTTCCTGCCTGGAGTGGCAGCATGCCACAAAGTCGTCGGCGAATCTCACCAGAACAGGTGCGCCCGGTGCCGTATCCCCGGCTTTTGACGGCTCGGTTCGGTATCGGACGCCGGCGGCCTCCTCCAGCCCATGCAGCGCGACATTCATGAGTAAAGGTGAAATCACGCCGCCTTGAGGAGTCCCCTCGTCGGTCGGCGTTAAGCCTTTGCCCGCCTCGAACACTCCTGCTTTCAGCCATCCTGCGATCAGATCGCGTGCCGGGAATTTCCCGAGCGTGGATAGCAGATAGGTGTGATCGATTCTGTCGAATGCAGCTTTCAGGTCCGCATCCAGGATCCACACTCGTTTGGATCTCTTTCCGCGTAGTGTGTTGTAGAGGACCTCGATCGCATCGTGACAGCTTCGGCCCGGCCTGAACCCATATGAGCGTGGTTCGAATCGGGCCTCCCACTCGGGCTCCAACGCGTTGCGGACCCTTGCCTGGTGGCAGCGATCCAAAATCACGGGAATTCCGAGCGGCCGCTGTTTCCCTTGGGCCTTCGGTATATACACCCTTCTGACGGGGAGCGGTTTCCATGAGCCGATTCCCTGACGCACTCGTTCGGTCATCTGCGCCCTGGCAGCGGAGGTCAATGCAACCTTCCTGTCCACTCCGGCCGTCTTCCGGCCAGCGTTGCGCTGCGTGACCTGCCGCACGCTGAGCAGCGTGTTCGACCGGCTCCGTAGCATTAACTTCTGTAAGGACCGGACCTTGGCCCAGTCCTGCTCCTGCGTCGCCTTGAAGATTCTCTGCCGTAGCCGCCGTACCTCCTGCTCGCAGGTCCGCCAGTCCACGGCGTCCCAGTCGAACGAGGGGTCTTCGGGTCCGTTCACCATAGGTGTCTAACTTGTCCTTCGGTTCCAGCGGTTCGGGTAGGACATCGTCAAAGACCCCACCTGCCACACGTCAGCACACTTTCGTGTCCGGGCACCGGGCCCGGTATCCGGTCAGTTATGCGGGACGGCCAGCGGAAGGGCTGGTCGTCATGTCCCGGTTTCCTGTCGCTTTTCAGCCACCGGCATTCGCTTCTTGGGCATCCTTTTCCCGCCAGGGATTTAGGCTTTCCTCACGGTCGGCTTACCAACACCGCGGTGGTGGACCATGACGGGGTTTCCACGTTTCGCACACATGAGATACGACCGGGTTAGGGCGTCCTCTATACCCCGGGGTCGGTGGTGCTCTCACGACCGACGTTCACTCTCCGGTCGCCACTTGCCGCTTCTCTGCGGCCAGACCCTGTACCCCGGTCTCGTTTCCATCTATCCGGGGGACTACATGACGAGGCATCAACGAGGCTTCAATTTCATTCACCCGTCCGGCCTTCCCTTCGCCCGCCGCCCCCGGATGGATCGGGGGCCGCTTAGACTTTCCTCCGAGCTTCGCACCCCGTGATTACTCACAACGCACGTCGAAGGCAGGGATGGGCAGCGAGCACTCACCCAGGACTCATATTCGGCATCCGCCGACCTTCCTTTCTATGACCCACTCATGTTGAGCGACCTCGTGTCGCACGTGACCCTTGTAGCCGTCGAAGGACCGGGAAACGGTCTTGCGGCCATGCCGGGCCTCGGGATCGACGGTTGAGATGACACGGTCCTTGGCCACCTTGCGCGCGATCCGGAACACCCCGTCCTCGCCTTGGTCCAGGTCCTGGCCCAGCACGGTGGCCAGCAACCGCCCCGCCTGCTCCACCTCCGCCGACAAGCGCCGCTCTTCCAGCTGCGCCAGCAGCGCATACCCATCCCGGGCCCGGGAATCGATCAACGCTTCCCGCTCGGCCACGTCCGTCCAGTCGATGACCGGCTTACCGGTGTCGGTGTAGGCATCCCCGCTGGAGATCACCGCCCGCAACTCCACCCGCAGGTCCCGCTCGGCCGCGCGCAGCAGATTCCGGATCGCCGAACGGATCAGCGTGACCGTGTCCTGGGTGGCCACCGCGTCATAGATCGGCGCCGAGTCCAGCACCCGCTTGCGGCCGATCAACCCGGCCTGCGCGGCCACCTCCACGGTCCGCTCGAAGATGCGGTCCGGCCGGTCGGAGGCGGCCAGCCGGGCCCGCATATCCACCAGCACGGTGTGCACGAACCCCGGATGATCGAAGTCCAGCCCGCCGGCGGCGTACTTCCACCGCACATCAAAGGCGAACCGATCCACCGCCTCCCGATCCGACAACCCCTCCAGACGTTGCAGCACCATCACCACCGCCACGATCATCGGCGGCACCGACCGGCGGCCATCCTCAGCGAACAGATCGGCGAACATCTAGTCCGAAAACAGGACCTCAGCTGGGCAGGCGGCAACATCCGGCGGCGCGGGTGGGGCGCCGTCGGATCAGTCCCGGGTGGTTGTCAGCCGGTTGAGGTCAGCGGCAGGTGTTCCTCATCTG
>NZ_VCKY01000438.1 GCF_005889735.1 Nonomuraea turkmeniaca | reverse complement strand
GTCGGAGTGGGGGGCTCGGGTGGCGCGGGCGGTGCACGCGGTGGTGCGCCGGGGCGCCGAAGCGTGGCGGGCTCGTAACTCAAAGTGAAGGAATCCGGGGAAGTAGCATGTGGGCGAGGGCGAGACTCCCGATACTGAGTGGGTGACCGCAATGGCAACGATCGAACCGACGGGACTCACGGCATTTCCCGCCGCGCCGTTCACTGTCGACGACCTGTTCAAATTCCCCGACGACGAGAACCGTTACGAGCTCTTCAACGGGAGCCTGGTAGTGAGTCCTGCCCCCACCCCCCGGCACCAGCGAGTGATCACCCGGTTGGCAGTCATCCTCCAGGCTGCGGCACCGCCCGAGCTGGAGTGTTTGACGACGGTCAACGTCAGCCCCAGCAACGAGGATCTCTACATCCCCGACCTCGTCGTCGTGCCGGAGGAGGTGTCTGAGGCGGTTGACCTCATCTATGCGCCCAGTGACCTACTCCTGGCTGTGGAGGTGGTCAGCCCGAGCAGCAAGTCGCACGACAGGGCGACCAAAGTCGCGGCATACGCAGACGCAGGCATCCCCCTCTACTGGCGCATCGAACCCATGGAGGGTCCGACGGTCTACATCTACGAGCTCGACGGTCGCACCTATGCAGGACCAACTGTCCATAAGGCCGGGACGATGGTCACCCTGTCGTCGCCCTTCCCCGTGAGCTTCGATCCCGCCGATTTGCTACGCCTACGGGGCTGGAACCCGTAATCCTCGGCCGCTCCTCGTGGCGTGACGCGCCCCGCCTCGAGGTCGGCCAGGACTGCGGCAGGGTCCCGTTCGGCGGGCGGGCCGAGGCCGGCGCCGCCCGTGGTCTCCACGATGAACGCCTCGCCGGCCGCGAACCGCACGTTGTTGACCTTGGACGCGAGCCGCTCCACCGTCCCGTCCAGGTGACGCTTGAAGAAGCCGCCCAGCCGCCCCGGCAGCCCGCCGTTCCGGCCCGGGGGCGGGAGGCGGAGGCGGTCGCCGCGGGTCGTCACGTGGCAGTCGGCCAGAAACCGGTAGACGGTCCGCGAGCCCAGGCCGCCACGGAACCGCCCGGGACCGCCCGAGTCCGGGATCGTCTCGATCGACTCGACGATCAGCGGGCAGCGGCTCTCCACCGGCTCCACCTGCGGCACCGAGTTGCGGCCGATGCCGAAGTGCACGCCCGTCGCGTCCGGCCCGTCCAGCCCTTCCCTGGCGCCGACGCCGCCGAAGTCGTACGACAGGTGGATCCAGTACGGCGCGCCGACCGCGGCGATCGAGAACGGCTGCAGGATCCCGCTGGGCGCGATCGCCCGTTCCGGCACCGCGTCGGACAGCGCCTGGAAGACGGCCTCCATGGCGGCGTAGATGGGGACGTACCGGCCGCCGCACGGATACGGGGAGCGGGCGTTGAGCAGGGAGCCCTCCGGCAGGCGCACCTCGATGGCGCGCAGGCAGCCGTCGTTCATGGGGATCGTCGGGTCCAGGAAGCAGCGGACCGCGAAGACGGCCGCCGCCAGGGACTGGGAGGCCGAGGCGTTGATGGCCGCGGGGGCCTGCGGGTCCGTGCCGGCGAAGTCCAGCAGGGCCTGAGCGGCGTCGAGGGTGACGGCGACACGGATGTGGTGCGATTTTTCGGGATTTATGCCGTCGTCATCGATCGGGTACGCCGCCTCGAACCGGCCCTCCGGCAGCTCGGCCAGGGAGGTGCGGGTCCTGGCCTCGGTGTAGTCCAGGTAGTCGTCGACTCCTGCCGCCAGCCCGTCCACCCCGTACTCGCCGATCAGCGCCTCCAGCCGGGCCGCGGCCACCGCCGTGCCGGCCACCAGGGCCCGTACGTCCCCCATGACCTTGTCCGGGGTGCGGCTGTTGGCCCGCAGGATGGCCTCCATGGCCGGGTCGATCCCGTCCGCGGTCGCCAGGCGCACCGGCGGGAGTTGCAGGCCCTCCAGGAAGATGTCCGTGGCCAGCGGCGCCATCCCGCCTGCCGAGAGGCCACCCAGGTCCGAGACGTGGATCATGGTGGCGGTGAAGTACGCCGGGGTTCCCGCGACGAAGACCGGGCGGTAGACGAGCAGGTCGTTGGTGTGCACGCCGCCCCGGTAGGCGTCGTTGAGCACGTACGCCTCGCCGGGGCGCATCGTGTCCAGGGGGCGGTCCTTGATCAGCTCGGGGAGCGCCACCTTGAGCGCCATGCTGTTCATGAGCGTGGTGGCCATGGACTGGGCGATCAGGCGGCCCCGGGCGTCCAGGACGGCGGCGGAGGCGTCGGAGCCCTCGACGATGAAGGTCGAGTACGCCGAGCGCACCACCACGATGCTGGCCTCCTCCGCGGCCACCACCAGCGCGTTCCTGAGCACCTCCGCGGTCAGGGCGTCGGTCATGGGGCGCTCCCGCGGGTCAGGTGCACGGCTCGGGACGGGGTGAGGGTCGCCGTCCACGACGGCGGGACGACGATCGTGGACTCGGCGTCCTCGATGATCGCCGGGCCGGGGAGCGTGCCGCCCATGGTGTCCCTGGTGTGCACGGGGACGTCCGTGTAGCCGTCCAGCTCAGGGAAGTACGCCCTCCTGGAGGTGGGCGCCGCACGCATGGCGCCGCTCTCCGCCGCGCCGCCGCTCGCCGAATCGGCGCCGGGAGCAGGCGCCCCGGCAGGAGGGCGTCGGCCGGCTTCGGGCGAGTGGCGGGGCAAGGGGGGCTCGTCGACACGGGCGCTCCCGTCGGCGAGCGCCGGCCGGTCGGTGGCCGTCGGCCGGTCGGCCGGCGTCGTGAGGCGGACGCGGTAGCCGACCAGTTCGATGTCGCCGCGCTGCGCGATCCCGTACACCTGCTGATATCTCTCGAAAAATCGGGACGCGAGCACCTCGTGCGACGGCGACCACTCCACGGTCAGGTCGTGGGACTGCCCCTTGAAGCGGACGTCCACCGACCGCAGCACCCGCACATCCGGATCCGCCGGCGAGACGCCCAGGTCGGCGGCCGCCTCCGCGGCCAGCCCGGCGAAGACCGGCTCCGGGTCGACCGCGTCCAGCCGGGACAGGACCCGGTCGGTGGACAGGTCGCCGGCCAGCAGGCCCGCCGCCGACGCCACCCCACAGTACGCGGACACCACCACGGTCGCGATCCCGAACCGCTCCGCCACCCCGGCCGCGTGCATGGGCCCGGCCCCGCCGAAGGCCACCAGGGCGAACCCGCGCGGGTCGATCCCGCGCTGCACCGTCACCACGTGCACCGCCGATGCCATGGAGGCGCTCACGATCTCGTGCACCGCGTACGCGGCCTCCGCCCGCGACACCCCGAGCGGCCCCGCCAGCCGGTCGAGAGCCTTGTCCGCCAGCGACGGCGACAACGGGATCGAGGCCGAGGAGAGATAGCCGAGCACCAGGTTCGCGTCCGTGACGGTCGGTTCAGAGCCGCCCAGCCCATAGCAGGCGGGCCCGGGGGACGAACCGGCCGAGTGCGGGCCGACACGCAGCGCGCCGGCCGTGTCGAGCCAGGCGATGCTGCCGCCGCCCGCTCCCACCTCCGCCAGGTCGATGGCGGGGGTCTTGATCGGCACGCCGGTGCCCGCCCGCCGCCCGCCGAAGCTGCCCTTGCCGCCCACGTGGAACTCGTGGGTGATCTCCGGACGCCCGCCGCGCACCACGCACGCCTTGGCGGTGGTGCCGCCCATGTCGAAGGAGATCACGTCCGCGAACCCCGTCCCCGAC
>NZ_VCKY01000437.1 GCF_005889735.1 Nonomuraea turkmeniaca | reverse complement strand
TCACGGGGGTGTGGTGGCGTTACGGGGGTGTGGTGCCGTCACAGGGCTGTGGTGGCGGCGCCGAACTCCTCGGCGATGCCCGCACGCACGGCCTCCAGCATGTGGCGGCGGGCGCGTAGCTTGCTCGCCGCGTGCGCGGCCATGTCCAGGCCGGTCAGCGACTCCGCGGTGGCGCGCGCGGCATCCCACATCCGCGCCGGCTCCACCACCCGGTCCAGGAACCCGGCCGCGACGGCGTCGTCGGGCGAGAAGACCTCCGCCAGCGTCACGGCCCTGGTGAAGACAGCAGGTATGAGCCGCTGCCGCAGGATCTCGACCGCCGCGTACGGCATCGTGATCCCGATCGCCACCTCGTTGGCCGCCAGCCGGTACGGGCCCGCCGCCCCCACCCGGTAGTCCCCGGACAGCAGCAGGAACGCGCCCATCGCCACCGCATGTCCGGTGCAGGCGATGACCACGGGGGCCGGGAACGACAGCAGCCGCGCCGCCAGCTCGAACCCGCCGCGCACCAGCTCCACGGCCTCGCCGCCGCCCGCCCTGAGCGTCCCCAGGTCGAACCCGGCGGACAGGACCCCCTCGCGGCCGCCGAGCAGCACGACGGCCGAGCCGGCGGCTGCTTGGTCGAGGGCGGCGTTCAGCTCGGTGACCATCTGGAGCGAGATCGCATTGACCTTGCCGTCGTCCATGGTGATCGTGGCGACGGAGTCCTTGAGCCGGCAGCTGACGAGGGTCCCCATGACGGCCTCCAGAATAATGTTCGGGATGCCCTTGCAGCCTAACCGTCACGCAAGCCCGCGAACAGATCCTCCTCGTGACCGGGGGCGTGCACCTTGCACAGCACCCGCTCGAACGCCTCGTGCGAGAACGCCTGCTGCTGGGCCTCCGGCGGCATGCGGAACAGGAAGATGTTGTCCCCCTGGCTCTCGTGGGCCTTGATCGCCTTGAGCTTGCGTTCGATGTAGGGCGTGACGTCGACGACGGACGTGACGCGCTCGTCCGGGGTGCCGAAGTCGTCGGAAGGCTCGAAGCCGACATCGATCCCGTGCTCGCGCATCACCTCGAACATGCGCTTGATCGCGGCCCGGGGGATGGCCGTGTAGTAGAACTTGTCCGGGATGCCGGTCGACTCCACCGCGGCGGCCGTGATGCGGTGGGCCTGGACGTGGTCCGGGTGGCCGTAACCGCCGCCGCCCGTCTCGTCGTAGGTCACCACGACCTGCGGCCGGTAGTGCTCCATGAGCGCGGCCAGCCTGCCCGCGGCCGTCTCGACGGGCACGTTGGCGAACGCGTCGGGGTGGCTGTTGGCCGACCATCCCTCCATGCCCGAGTCGCGGTAGCCGAGCAGCTCCAGGTGGTCGATGCCCAGGTGGGCGACCGACTCGCGCAGCTCGGCGAGCCGGCGCGCGGCCACCGCCGCGTCGTCGTGGCCCGCCTCGCCCGGCTTCACGCCGCCCTGGTCGTCGCCCTGCTCGCCGTTGGTGCAGGTGACCAGGACCGTGCGGATGCCTTCTTCGGTGTAGCGGGCCAGGACGCCGCCGGTGCTGAGGCACTCGTCGTCGGGGTGGGCGTGCACGACCATCAGGGTGAGTTGCCGATCCATGTGCCGAAACACTACTCGCCACCTCCGACAGTCCCCGGCCCGCCCAGGGGATGGCGGCGCGGCTGCCACATGGTCCCCCGACGCCGACGCCCGGTCCGCTCGCCCGGTCCGCTCGCCCGGTCCGCTCGCCCGGTCCGCTCGCCCGGTCTGCGGGACGCTCGGCCCGTCCGCCCGGCCTGCGGGACGCTCGGCCGGCGCGGACGTGCTTGCGGGGGGAGGTCAGGGGTTTGGTCGTGGGGGCGGCAAGGCGCCCGCGTCCTCCAGGAGGTCGGTGACGGTGGTGGCGCGCAGCATGCGCGGATGCAGGTCGCGGGCTCGCTGCTCGGGGAGGCCGCCGGCGAGGGCGGCGTCGGTGAGCGCGTCCCTGAGCCAGTCGAGGTCCACTGGGCGGCCGTCGGGCCGCCTGATCAGCGGCTCGCCGGCGGGACGGCTGGCGCACAACACGCGCAGCAGCGGGCGGGCGAGCGGTGAGACGGGGAAGGCGACGACGTCGTCCCGGCCGTGGTGGACAGTGATCACGGCGGGCCGGCTGCCGGCGCCGTCGGTCACGCTGCGGACGTCCTGCCGGGTCAGACCGGCCAGCGCGTCCGCGGCGGCGCCGGTGGACTCCAGCAGCGCGACCGCCGCGGCCTCGGCCGTGCGGCCGTCGGCGGCCAGGCGGGCGACACCCTGACGCAGCAGCCGGCGTTCTTCCTTGGCGAGAGGAGGTGTTCCGGCGATGCGGCGGTTCCTGGCCGTGGGCGGGCCGGGGACCTGGTTGTGCCGGACCACGCCGCACTGCCAGGCGAAGGCGTAGAAGGACAGCAGGACGGAACGTTTCCTGGCCACCGTCCTGCTCGCCAGCGGCCTCCGGGCCGGCGTGCGCGTGAGTGCGCCGGTGCGGGCCATCTCGCAATAGGCGTCCAGATGGGCTCCGGTGACGGCGAGGAGCTCGAGCGCCGCGTCCGTGTCGCGGAGCCAGCGCAGGAACGACGCCACAACCTGCAACCCGACCTGCCGGGTGGCCGCGGAGGGCTTGTCGTGCAGCCAGGCGGCCACCGTGCGCCAGGTCAGCGGGTCCAGCGCGTCGATCAGGTCGACGTCGCCGCCGGCCGCCTCGCCTCCGTCCCGGGGCCGCCGCCGAGGCCGGAGCCCGGGCAGCTGCCCCATGCTGGTCACGCCGGGCGGGGGCGGCGGGACGTGCCCGGCGCCCGATCCGTCGGCAACGGGTGGCGGGGTCCGCGCGGCTCCCGTCCCTGCCGGAGCGGGGGTCGAGGACTGCGCGGCTCCCGTCCCGGCCGGAGCAGGGGTCGAGGGCTGCGCGGCCCCGGTCCCGCCGGCTGCCTGTCCCGCTCCCGGTGCGCCCGGAGCGGGGGGCTGACCGGCGCTGGTCGGCTCAGGGGCAGGTGCTGGGAAGTGCTCGGTGCCCACGACGCCCGGAGGAAGCGCCGTGGCGGGGTCCGGCTCGATGCGGTCGCCTCGCCGCATGGTCAGCATGCGACCGGGCCGGCGCCCACGCGCGTGACCTCGGCTGTGGCGCGCGAGCAGGCCGAACGATCAGGCGTCGCGTCGCACGGCAGGACGGTGGAAGTACGGGCGGGCACCTTTGAACGCGGCACGAGGATCACGGGGGTTGCCGTCGCGGGGGCGTGCCGATCGCGACGGCCTGAACCTGGCAGCAGACCGATCATGATCTCGATCTTCTCACGGAACGCGACGTGCCACATGCGCACCCACGAGATCACGGGGCCCGCACGAGCTCCCCGGCCCGCAGCCGGGCGGCCGCGGCGGCGGCCCGGTCGCCGAGGACGTCGGCCAGCGCCGCCTGCTTGAGCCAGTTGTACGGACTGCACGGCCGCACGTTGATCCGCTCGCTCACCAGCACCCTCGCCACATCCCGCGCCCCGGCCCGCAACGCCGCCTCCAGCAACGTCTTCTGCACGGCGTCCCGCTGCGCGTGGCTGCCGCCGAACTCGTTGACCCGATGCCGGATCGGGTACAGCAGATCGACCACCGACGCGTAGTCGCCCCGCCCGAACGCCACGATCGCCCGGCACACCGGCAGCCCTACCCGCAGCGTCATGTCCCGGTTGGTCACCCCACGACGCGGCTCCAGCACGTACGCCTCCCGCGAGGCGATCAGCTTCTCCGCGTCCCCCACC
>NZ_VCKY01000436.1 GCF_005889735.1 Nonomuraea turkmeniaca | reverse complement strand
AGCCCGCCCTGCTGGAGTCGGAGCACGGGGAGAAGCGCCGCCCGATCATCCCGACCGGGCTGCGGTGGGGAAACCTGCCCGCCACCGTGCGCCGGACGGCGGGCAGGGTGGCGTACGTGGCCGGTTTCCACGCCGTCCGCGCTCCCTGGTACGCCCTTCAGGCGCTGTGGTGGGCGATCGTCGGCGTGCCCAAGCTGGCCGGCCGGCAACTGCGCTGGTGGTGGGTCAATGAGCAGTACACCCTCCTTCAGCAGGCCGCCACCGACAACGACCCGGCGATGTGGCTCAAGCTGCACAAGGAGGGCAAGGCCACCCGCCGTTGGCGCGGCATCGCCCTGTTCTTCCAGCTCATCGCCCTCGGCATCGCCGTGCTGGTCGCGGTGGGCGCCGACCTGGCGCCCGTCTGGTGGGCGGTCATCGCCGCCGCGCTGATCCCGCCGCTGGCCGCCTACGGGCGTCCGGCGGGACGGCAGATCATCCCGACCGCCATGGTGTCGCGCCGCTACCGGCTGCTCAACAGCGACGTCGTGCTGCGCGCGTACTACGCCGCCGGTCTGGGGCACCCGGACAAGCCCAACCAGCAGGTCAAGTTCGGCTCCCGGATGTCGCGCGATGCCGCCGGGATCGGTAGTGAGGTGCTGGTGGACCTGCCCTACGGCAAGACGTTTGAGCAGGCGGTCAAGGCGCGCGGCGAGATCGCCTCCGGCCTGGACGTCACCGTCCAGCAGGTCTACCTGACCCGCGACGTCACCTCCAACCGGCGGCACATGCTGTTCGTGGCCGACCGCGACCCGCTCGCGGTTCCCGCCGGCCGCACACCGCTGCTGGACGGCAAGCCGCGCAACATCTGGCAGCCCGCCCCGTTCGGGCTGGACGAGCGCGGCCGGCAGGTCACACTGCTGCTGCTGTGGATCTCGATTCTGGTCGGCGCGCAGCCCCGTAAGGGCAAGACGTTCGCCGCCCGGCTGCTGGCCCTGTACGCGGCGATGGACCCGTACGTAAGGCTTACCGTGGTCGATGGCAAGGACAGCCCGGACTGGCGCAAGTTCGCCCTGATCGCGCACCGCATCATCTTCGGCGTCATGCCCAACCGCGACGGCGACCCCGTGGAGATGCTGCTGGACGCGCTGCGCGAGATCAAGGCGCACATTCAGCAGGTCAACCAGTTCCTTTCCACGCTGCCCGTCACCGAGTGCCCGGACGGCAAGCTGACCGAGGAACTGTCGCGCAAGTACCCCAACCTGCGGGTGTGGGTGCTGGTTATGGAGGAGTTCCAGGTCTACTACGAGTTGGACGACCAGGAGGCGAACAAGGAGATCGCTGCCCTGCTGTCCTTCATCATGGCGGTCGGCCCGTCCGCCGGCGTCATCATCCTGTCGAGCTCGCAGAAGCCCGGCGGGGTCGGCGCCGGTGACGTGCAGCGGTTGTTCAACCGCTACCGCGACAACCACGCGGTGCGCTTCGCGCTCAAGTGCGGCAACCGCAACGTGTCGGAGGCCATTCTCGGCGGCGACGCCGGCTCGGAGGGGTTCGACGCCTCCGCGCTGCCGGTCGGCAAGGCGTACCGGGGCGTCGGCTACCTGTACGGGGCATCGGACGACACCCCGACCGTGCGCACCTACCTGGCCGACGCCGCCGACGCCGAGAAGATCCTCACCGCCGCCCGCGCGCTGCGCGAGCGCGCCGGCACGCTGACCGGCTACGCCGCCGGCCAGACCATGGCCCGTGAGGTGCGCGACGTGCTGGCCGACGCGCTGAGCGCCTTCCAGGGCGGCAGCGAGACCGGCCTGCCCTGGACGGTGCTGGCCGCCCGGCTGGCCGAGCGCATCCCCGAGCACTACGCCGACCTGACCGCCGACGCCATCTCCGCTCAACTCCGCGCCCTCGGCGTGCCGAGCGTAGACGTCAAGCGGGACGGCAAGGCGCTCAAGGGAGCCAAGAAGGCGGCCATCACCGCCGCCATCAACCGCCGGAACAACAGTGCCGAATAGGCCGGCGCCGCGCCTCGGCGAACCCGCCCCGAGGGTTCGCCGGGGTCGCGGGACTCCCGCGACCGGTCGCGGCTGCGCGACCCGCCCCGCGACCGCCTAAACACCGCCTGACCAGCCCGAATATCCGCAGGTCGCGGGTAGCGGGCTCGGCTTCCCACGCCCGAAACCCGGCTCTGGAGACCTTCCATGACCCCTCTGGCCGCGACCGCGACCACCCACCTCGCGACCTCCGTCGCAACGCCGATCCCGCTCCTTGCCGCCGCGCTGGCCGTGCTGTGGCTCCTTGGCTACGCCGCCGCCTGCGCCGCCGACCCGTTCGCCCGCTGCCCCCGCTGCAAGGGGCACGGCAAGACACTCAAGCCCAACGGGCGCGTCAAACGCTGGTGCCGCCGCTGCGACGGCACCGGGCTGCGGCTGCGTCTGGGCCGGCGCCTGTTCAACTATCTGCGCCGCCTGCACCGCGACGCCATCCGCTGATCCGGCCGACCCGCCTACCCCTGGTCCAGTACGCCGAGCCCGGCCACCCGCCCGTCTCGCACGTCGGCCAGGGCTTGCAGGTATCCCGCCTCGACCGCGCGCTGCACGATGTTCGAGATCGGCTCGGGCATGTCCATCCAGCCGCCCCATCCCGAGCACAGATTCGCGGTCGCCTCATACGCCTGCCGCTCATCGGCCATGTCCGCCCGCGGCCCACCGCGCAGCACGTTCACCGACCGTTCCCACTCCGCCAGGTCCTCGGCGCTGTAGCTCTCCTCAGCCATACGCCTGACGGTACGGCCAACCACCGACCCCGGAAAGGAGATGTCGCACGTGGACGCCGTCTGTGAGAGCTGCGGCAGCACCACCACCGACCTCATCGGCCACCACGCCCGCCGCGACCTGGACGCCATCGTCCAGACCTACCAGTGCCGCGTGTGCGATCACACCTGGAACGTCTGGCACTAGCCGCTACACCCCGCCATTCCCACACGTCAACGCAGGAAGGAAGTCCGCCATGTCCGGCGAGACCACCATCACCATCATCGGCAACCTGACCGCCGACCCCGAACTGCGCTTCACCCAATCCGGCACCGCCGTGGCCGGCTTCACCGTCGCCTCCAGCGCCCGCACCTACAACAAGAGCGTGGAGCAGTGGGAAGACGGCGAGGTGCTGTTCATGCGCTGCTCAGCATGGCGCGACCTCGGCGAACACGTCGCCGAGTCGCTCACCCGCGGCACCCGCGTCATCGCCTCCGGCCAGCTGCGTCAGCGCACGTTCGAGACCAGCGACGGAGACAAGCGCACCGTCATGGAAATGACCGTGGACGAGATCGGCCCCTCGCTGCGGTTCGCCACCGCCCGACCGGTCAAGGCCGCCCGCGGCAACGGCAACGGTCAGCCCAGCCGCAACGGCAACGGCGCCGGTGCGGCGGCCGGCGGGTTCGATGACCCGTGGGCCTCCTCCCAGCCCGCCACCGCCAGCGTCGCGCCCGGTGATGAGCCGCCGTTCTGACCTGCCCGGCTCCTTACGTCTCGGGGCGGGCGGCCCCTCGCGCCGTCGCCCGCTCCGAGGCGTTTGCCTTGCTCCCTGGAAGGACCTGCGTTCCATGCCGCGAACCACCACGACCGCCGAACCCGGCGACCAGGCGTCGCTGTTCGTCGTCGCCCCGGACAGCACCAGCGCCGTGGTGTCGGGCGTGTGCTACGCCGCTGCCGACCCGACCGCCAGCGATGCCGCGCTGGCCGGTGACGGGTACGGCTGGCTGGCCGCCGCGCTGCCCGCGCCAAGCC
>NZ_VCKY01000435.1 GCF_005889735.1 Nonomuraea turkmeniaca | reverse complement strand
CCTACCCCCTCCAGGGCCCCCTCCTGGGGCCGCACTCTCGGCTTTCCCCGGTGACCATCCCCGGACACCCCCGGCGTGACGTCCCCGCCGATCTCCGTCAATCTCCGCCATCCCGCGGCGTGACTTCCTTCCGGCGCTATTCTCCGCAGGAAGCACCCATTTCCCATTCCGGAACATCGTGGAAATCAGCGGCTCGGTCCTTCCGCTGGTAGGGATGTGCAAGCCCCGGGAGTGAGGCTCTTAACTCCGAGTGGTAGAGGAACCTCACCGACTGCTCCCTGTACATCTGCGGCTGCGAATAGTAGTGAGATGCTTTTGGGCATGGCAGTCGTACCCGCTCCCCGCCCCCTCCTGGGAGCTGTGCTTCTGTTGTTCGTCAGCGCCGCTTGGGGGTCGGCCTTTCCGCTGATGAAGGATCTCATCGACCGGTTACCAGTGGAGGATCTGCTCGCCGAGCGTTATCTGATGGCCGCGCTGACGCTCCTCCTCATCAGGCCGAACTGCCTTCGGGGGCTTTCACGGGGTGTGTGGATCAACGGGGTCGTTCTCGGGATCATGTTCGGGGTCGGGCAGACGGCCCAGGCCATCGCGCTGGACAGCCTGCCGTCGGCCGTGTCGGGGTTCGCCGTCGGGTGCAGCGTCGTGATCACGCCGATCCTGGCGCTCGTCGTCTTCAAGTCCCGGGTGCCGCGCCGGATCTGGGCGGGCGTGGCGCTGGCCGTGGCCGGCATGACGGCGTTCACGCTGATGCAAGGGGTGGAAGAGCACGAGTTCTCGGTGGTCGCGCTCGCGGCCACGATCTTCGCGGCCGGGCTCTACTCCGGCCACACGCTCATGCTCGGTCAGTTGTCCAAGCGCCGCACGTTCCACCCGTACGCGCTGACCGTGATCCAGCTCTTCAGCATCGGGCTGCTCACCGGGGCGTTCGGGGCGCGCGACGGGATCTCCGTGCCGGCCGACGCACCGGACTGGCTGCTGCTGGCGCATCTGTCCGTGGTCTCGTGCGCGTTGGGGTTCCTGGCCCGCTCGTACGGTCAGGCGCACGTGTCTCCCGTGTCGAGCGCGATCCTGATGTCGTCGCAGCCCGTGTGGGTGGCGATGATCGCGGTGATCTGGTTCAACGAGCAGGTGGGCTGGAGCATGGTGGTGGGCGGCGGGCTGATGGCGGGGGCGATGTTGCTCGCGCTGCCGGCCCGGGTGGCGGCGCTGGGCAAGGAGCCCAAGTGCAAGAACCACGAGCTTCTCGTCGTCTCCCGCGCGGCCGCCAAGGCGCTGGCGGACCTGAAGATCAAACGTGTGGATCCGCTGCGGCTCGACAGGGCGGCGGCGGTGACGCCGTATGTCGCCAGGGGCGCATGTGCGGACGTCGCGTCCTGCCCCTGGAACACCCGCTCGCTCAAGGGCGGCGGGGAGCCCAGCGTGGAGCGGCTGATCGAACGGGCCACTCTCATCGTCCGCGCCAGGAACCTGATGGGGCCTGGCTGCTGCCGGTCGGTCACGTTGCTCGGTCGCTGTCTGTGCGACTTGATGCGAGAATCCGAGCAGGCACGCACCACCGGATGGCTACGGTGGTTTCGGTCCAAATAGGTTACATTATCCAATCAAAAGGCAACCTCTTTTTATCCATTCGCCTCGGGCTTATTCACCGTGAACCTTGATATTCGTGGGAGTGCCCTAATAATAGGGAGTCACCCCCGGAGTGGAGAGGTACGCGTCATGAAGCGCATCGTCGTCCGCAAGCCTGGAACCGCAAGGCTCGCAGGGACCTCCAGCGTCATTCACAAGGGGTGACTGAGGCGAGGTCCCATCTCAGAGTCCAGGGCGAACCACCTTCCCAATGGGGGGCCGCGCGGCTGCTGATGCCACCGATAGACGGGCATCGCCGGCCGCGTGGCCCCTACACGGTCGCCGCGGCCCTGCTGCGTCATCTGGTGCCGCCGGCCCTGGAACGATCCGCCGATCTGGTGGGGGCGCATGACATCGAGATCCTGGCGGCGGCGCCCGAGCTGGCCGATCTGGTCCCGCCCGGGCGAGCCACGATCGACGCAAGGCTGACCGACGACGAGCGCATCCTCGTGCCCGCACCCCGCCGCACACTGAGGCTGGCCAACGGGATCACGGAGTTCGTCCGCGACGCCGTGCCCCCCGGGCGGGCGGTGGCCGTGTACAACGTCGCCGAGGCCGACCCGACGGACCTGGAGCTGCTCGACGTCATGACGCGGCGGATCCCGCCCGCCACGCTGGCGATCATGTCGTACTCGGACGGCCCCGAGCACCCTCCCGACAATCGCGACACCGACGAGTTGTGGGCGATGGTGGACCGCTCCATGCGGGAGGGCTTCCTGCACGCTGTCGTCGAGCTCGGCGAGCGCGGCATGGCCCGCACCGAGCCCGGCGGGGCGCGGTGGTGGTCCTTCGCCCAGCGCACCGCGACCGCGCTCGGCGGGCTCGGCCGCACCGCGGAGGCTCGCGCGGTGTGGGACCAGGTGCGTGCGGTCAGCCAGGATCCGGCGATGCACGCCGCCAGCGCGTACGGCACCGCCATGCTCGACGCCCGCCACCCCGATCCCGAGCGGCGCGACCTGGCCCGGGCCAGACGCTGGATCAACGAGGCGATCGCCATCTCGACCATCTTGCCCGACCCCGCCGAGCGGGCCTTCAAACTCGGCTTCGACCGCAACGGGCTGGCCTTGATCGAGCTGCGGCACGGGCGGCTCGACGCCGCGTTGTCGCTGGTCGAGTCGGCCATCGAGCTGGCGCGCGAGCTGGGGGAGCGGCATCCGCTGCACCGGATGGTGTTGCTGGCCAACCGGGCTCAGCTACTGGCCGCGCTCGGGCACACCAAGGAGGCCCTGGAGGATTACGCGGCCGCGATCACCATCGACCGCGCCTTTCCCGACTACTACGTGGAACGCGGGAACCTGCTGTTCAAGCTCGGGCAGTACGAGGAGGCCCTGGCGGACTACGAGCGGGCGATGCGGGCCGGGCCGCCGCTGCCGGAGGCGTACTACAACCGGGCCGAGTTGCGTACCGTGCGGGGCGACACCGGGGGCGCGCTCGCCGACCTGGGCCGGGTGATCGAGCTGGATCCCGGCTACCTCGACGCCTACATCAACCGCGCCGGGCTGCTGGCCGCGGCGGGCAGGGACGAGGAGGCCAAGGCCGACGTCACGGCCGGGCTCGCCCTCGTGCCCGCCAACCCGCACCTGCTCACCGTCCTCGGGCAGCTGGAGACGGCGGCCGGCCGGCTCGCCGAGGCCAGGACGGCGCTGGACGTGGCCGTGGAGGGCGCGCCCGGGCTGGCGGCGGCGTGGGGGAACCGGGGGGTGTTGCGGTACACGGCCGGGGACGTGGAGGGCGCGGTCGAGGACCTGAGCCGGGCCATCGAGCTGCAGCCGCAGCCGGACCTCTACGTCAACCGGGCCATCGCGCTGCGGGCGCTGGGCCGTGATGCCGAGGCCGAGGCGGACGACCGCCGGGCGAGTCTCTTCTCCTGACCTCTGCGGGTGGGAACATTGGTGGCATGACGGGGCGAACGGGGCGGGCGGCTGTGGTGTGCGCGGCCCTGGGGGTGCTGTGGTGGGCGACCGTCCGCCTGGCCTGGGCCGGTGTGGGCTGCGCGGACTGGGGGTGCCTGGTCCCGGCCGTATGGCACCAGCCTGACCGGACCCACGAGGCGGCAGGGCTGGCGGGTGTCCTCGTTGAGCTGTAACCGCTCGCCGGCCACGCCGCCGAACACCATCGCACCCAGCCGCCCGCAGCCGGCCGGC
>NZ_VCKY01000434.1 GCF_005889735.1 Nonomuraea turkmeniaca | reverse complement strand
CGCCCATGCCGTGGCGCGGCATGGGCGTGGGCCGGCGCGCCGCGCTGAACTCGCCCGCCGCGTCGGCGATGCCGATGCCCTTGTCGATGGCGTCGTCGAGTCTGTCCTCGATGTGCACACGGTCCTCGCCGAAGAGCGGCACGGCCCGAGCCGCGTGGTACTGCGTCTCCATCCTGGTCAGCGTCTCCAGCTCGCCATAATCGAGAAAAATCCCGCGGCAGTTGTCGCACTGCTCGATGTGGACGCCGTTGCGCTCATAGGTCCGCATATTCCCGCGGCACTTAGGGCACTGCATCTAAGTCGCTCTCCTTGGCTTCGGGGCTTCCAGGATGAAACCTACCGCGCGCAACCCCGTCACGCTCGGACGATTCTGTTGCATGACTCCACTAACGAATGTTCGACCTCGTCCAGTTCCCGCCCGTCGCGCTCGGCGTTGAGCACGGCCACGGCGGCAAGCTGGACGGTGAGCGCCCTGGCCGGCCCGTCGAGCCGCTGCCACGGGTCGTCCCCCCGTCCGAGCGCCGGCCCTCCGGACGCCAGGTACGCGCCGAGGAACCGCTCCCAGACGGCCGGGTCCAGCAGCCCCGCGGCGTACCAGGCGGCCGGCCTGGCCAGGTCCCACGCCGGGTCGCCGACGCCCAGGTCGTCCACGTCGATGAGCAGCCAGCGGTCGCGGCACACGAGCTGACCCAGGTGCCAGTCGCCGTGCGTCAGCAGCCCCGGCGCCGGCGCCGACTCAGGCAGCTCCTCGAACGCCCGCCTGACGAGCTGCTCGACGGGCCCGTCACCGGTCATGCGCCCCACCGCGCGGGCGGCCCGCGCCGGCCCTCCGGCGGCGGGCAGCGGCGGCAGCAGCGTGAGGGGGATGGCATGCAGGGCGGCCAGCAGCCTGGCCCCTTCCTCCCAGGGCGCCGCGTCGGGGTCGTCCTGCGCGACGGGGCTGCCCGCGGGCCAGACCGTCACCGCGCGCCCGCCGGCCGTCAGCACCTCGGGGTGGAGCGGGGCCAGCATGATGCCGCTGACCGCGGCCGAGGCGGCGGCCCGCAGCCGGATCCGCAGCCCGTCGGCGTCGTCGCGGGCGGAGTGGGCCTTGACCACGACCTCGCCCCTGCGTAACACGACGACGTCCGTACGCGTCGGATGTAACACGGGTGGTCCCGCGCCGCCGTACCTGGCGGCTATGCCCGCCAGCTCCTCCTCCAGACCCACTCGTACAGACTAGGGTGCATGAGAATCGGTTTCGCCGTACCCCAGTCAGGGCCCTGGGCCACGCCCGAGAACATGCGCCGCATCGCCACGCGGGCCGACGAGCTCGGCTACCACGAGCTGTGGACGTTCCAGCGCCTGCTGTACCCGGTCGGGCACCCCATGGGGCCGACCTACCGCAGCGTGCACGACCCGCTCGTCACGCTGGCCCACCTGTCGGGCGCGACCGCTCGCATCGGGCTCGCCGTCGCGGTGATCAACGCGTACGTGCAGCCGGTGCTGCTCGCCAAGCAGCTGGCCACGCTGCAGACGCTGTCCGGGGGCCGGCTCACGGCTGGGATCGGTCTCGGCTGGCTGCCGGAGGAGTTCGAGGCGTCGGGTGTGGGCTTCGAGCGGCGGGGGCGCAGGGGCGAGGAGTTCGTCGAGGTGCTGCGCCAGGCGTGGACGGACGACGTGGTGGAGCACCAGGGCGAGTTCTACCGGGTGCCGCCGGCCCACATCGACCCCAAGCCGGTGCCGGGGCCGCCGCCGATCCTGCTCGGCGGGACCGCCGAGGTCGCGCTGCGGCGCGCCGCGCGGCTGGCAGACGGGTGGGTGAGCTCCAGCAGGGAGGATCTGTCGGCCATCGCCGGGCGGGTCGAGCTGATCACGTCGGTGCTGGCGGAGTCGGGGCGGGACGCGGGGGCGTTCAGGTTCGTGTGCCGCGGCGTCACGCAGGTCAGGGATGGCGGGGAGCGGCCGCTGACGGGTTCGTACGACAAGATCAGGCGGGATGTGGAGGCGCTGGCCGCCAGCGGCGTGACGGACGTCTTCCACGACCTCAACTTCGACCACAAGATCGTCACCGCCGACCCGAAGGAGGCCATGCGCCGGGCCGAGGAGGCCCTGGAGGCGCTGGCGCCCTAGGCCCGTTCCGCGGCACGCACGACTACAGGCACTCACCGCCGCATTTCGGCGCAGTCCCTGGGCCGGGCGCGCGTGGGGGAGCGGTACTGCAGTGCCCTCTCTTGGACAAGAAAGGAGGGACGCGGCGGAGAACGTGCCTAGCCGCCGCCGTACGGGACCGTGATGATCTCCAGGTTGTGGCCGTTCGGGTCCGACCAGTAGAGGCCGCGGCCGCCGTCGTTGGTGTTGATCCGCCCCGGCTGCCGGTGGTACGGGTCGGCCCAGAACGTGAGGCCGCGCTCCTTGATCCGCCCCCAGATCTGGTCGAACTCCTCGTCGCTCACCAGGAACGCGTAGTGCTGCTCGGGCACGGGTCCGTCGGACTGGATCACGTCGAGCGAGACGTCGTTGCCGAGCGTGACCACGCGGAACGGCCCGTAGATCGGCGCAGGGTCGAGGCCGAGCACGTCGACGAGGAAGGCGGCGGTCTCGTCTCTGTCCCTGGCCGGCACGATGGTGTGGTTCAGATGGACAGCCATACTCGAAGGCTATGCCAATCGCAGCGCCTCGGCGGCGACGGCGTGGCGCAGGTCGCGGATGCCGTCGCGGCCCCGCACCGGGTGGACGGCGTTGGTCAGCAGCACCACCGTGAGCCGGCGCGCCGGATCGATGACGAACGAGGTGCCGGTGAAGCCGGAATGGCCGTACGCGCCGCCGCCCAGGGGGCCAGCGGTGGCGGGGTCGCCGATCCGCACGCCCAGCCCGTGGCGGAAGGCGGCACCCTCGGCGCCCTGGTCGCGCACCATCTCGGCCACGCTCTCCGGCCGCAGCACGGGCCCGCCGCTCAGTCGCAGCGTCTCGCCGAAGGCCAGCAGGTCGTCCGCCGTGGCGAACACCCCGGCGTGCCCGGCCACGCCGCCCAGCGCATACGCGGTCTCGTCGTGCACCTCGCCGCGCACGCAACCGGGTCCCGGGCGCTCGCGCTTCCATTCGGTGGCGGCCACGCGGGGGAGGGCGTGCGGCCGGTAGCCCGTGTCGGCCAGGCCGAGCACATCGGCGACGCGGGAGCGTACGAGCACGTCGAGCGGTGCGCCGCCGGCCAGCTCGGCCAGCCGGCCGGCCAGGATCATGCCGACGTCGCTGTAGAGGTAGGGGCCGCCGACCGGATGGGTGATCGGCGTGTTCACCATCGCGGCCAGGCGCTCGGCCGGGTCGGCGCCGGGCAGTTCCCGGTCGATGCGGCGGGTCGGGGTCAGGCCTGCCGTGTGGGTGAGCAGCCGGCGCAGGGTGATGCGCCGGTCCAGGCCGGGGATCCAGGCGGCGGCCGGCTCGTCCAGGGCGATGCGGCCATCCTCGGCGAGGGAGAGCAGCACGGCCGTGGTGAACAGCTTGCTGACCGAGGCCAGGTCGAAGATCGAGTCGCGGCGTGCGCGCGGGCGGTCGGCGGCGAGGGTTCCCTCGGCGTCGGCGTAGCGTACGAGCTCGCCGGTCGCGGCGGCGGCGGCCACGGCGCCGTCCACGGCGATCAGCGCGACCGCGGCCGAGCAGACCCGCGGCACCGCATCCGCCAGAATCGCCCCGAGCCGGTCCGGCGCTCCCGTGTGCTCGCCTCGCTGCTCCGGGCGGCCCGGCTCGTTCGGTGCTTCAGTGTGCTCGCCCCGCCCCACTACGCGGCCCAGCCGCTCCGACGTCCCGGCACGCGCTTCGTCCCGCTGCGTAAGTCGGTCCAGTCGATCGGACATCCCCGTACCCCCATGACCC
>NZ_VCKY01000433.1 GCF_005889735.1 Nonomuraea turkmeniaca | reverse complement strand
GACACGTTCGCCCCCTGCGGCGACGGCCAGCACGTCGTCGATCGCCAGTGGCTTGAGTATCACGGCGGTGCCGCCGGTACGTGCGGCCAGCCGCACTGCGGCCTCCGCGTCGTGATGGACGATCCGTGTGACCGGGTGCTGCCGGGCGTGGAGGGCGAGGCTGCGGTGGCCGGTCGGCGCCGGCATCGCGCCGGGTGCTCGTCGCGTTGTGCTGCGAGGTCGTCGGGGGGAGGACCGGAGGAGGGCGCGGGCATGGCTCGGCCAAAGGCCGGCGGGTAGGTCTTGGTAGTCGGTTCGGTCGGTTCGGTGGGCTCGGTGGTGAGGTCAGTCAGTCCTGGCGGCGGGCGCCGAACATGATCTCGTCCCACGTCGGGACCGAGGCACGGCGGCCACGTGACCCCTTGCGCGTCTGGCGGGCGGCCGGAGCCGGCGGCGGGGAAGGCACCGGCACGGCCGGCTCTTCCTTGGCCTCGTCCTTGCCTGCCCGTGCCGCCGGCACTTTGGGCTCGGCGGGGGCGGGCTTCGGCTTGGGCGCAGGTGCGGGCGGCTTGGTCTCCTTCGCCGCCTGCTCGGGCTCGCTGGGCTCAACCTCGGGCTCGGCGCCGCCCGCGCTCTCGCGCTTCGGGTCCGCCACGTCTTGCGCCGCCCCGGCCTCGGGTTTCTCACCCTTCACGGCCTTGGGGGCAGCGGCCTCCGCGGCCTTGGGGGCACTGACCTCCGCGGTCTGGGGAGCGCCGACCACCGTGGCCTGGCGAGCGCCGGACTCCGCGACTTCGGCCGCCTGCGCCTCCGCGACTTCGGCCGCCTGCGCCTCCGCGACTTCGGCCGCCTGCGCGTTCGCGGCTGCGGTCGTCTGGGCCTGCGCGACTTCGGCAGCCTGGGTGTCCGAAGCTCCGACAGCCGGGGCCGGCGTGGTGACCCGCGACTCCGCGGCGGGGTCGTCCTTGACCTCGGACTTGACCTGGGCGGCCGCTGTCTTGGAGTCCGCCGGTCGGCTCGGGCTCTCGGTCGTGACGTCGGCCGCCGGAACAGGAGCATCCGATGGCTCGGTGGCGTCCACGGCGGGCGAAGCGGTAGCGGGTGAGGCGGTGGTGCCGATTTCAGCGGACGCGGACGCCTCCGGACCGGGCGCGGCACCGGTAGGCGCCACCTCGGGCAGTTGAGCGGCCGAAACGGTCCCGGCAGCAGGAGCCGGCCGACCGTCGCCGGCGGCGTGACCGGCCGCAGGGGCCTGAGCGTCCGCGACTGCCTGAGTGTCAGCGACCGCCTGAGCGTCCGCGGCCGCCTGAGCGTCAGCAACTGCCTGAGTGTCAGCAACTGCCTGAGTGTCAGCGACTGCCTGAGTGTCGGTGGTTGCCTGACCGTCACTGGTCCGACTGACCGCGGCTGCCTGACTGTTGGTGGGTGACCGGCCGTCACCGGCCTGGCCACCTGCAGTTGCCTGGCCGTGGTCGGTCGGCTGGCCGTGGGCGGCAGCCTGGCCATCGCCGGCAGGCTGGGTGTTGCGGGATGATTGCTCGTCGGAGGTCGGCCGGCCGGCCGGCTGGGGCTCGGGGAGCACGTGAGCGGCGGGCGTCGCCTGCCGGTCCGCCTCAGGCTGGGCGGCCGTCCCGGTGGCGGAGGCGGTCTCCGTGACGGCGCTCTCCGTGGCGGCGGCTTGCGCGGCAGGCTGAGAGGCCGTGACCGGCTGCTCCGGAATGGCGACCGGTTCCTGTGCGGAAGGCTGCTCTTGCGGCAGGCCGTGCGCGTGCTGCGCGGGATCCGGCGCCTGCGGCGAGGCGTGCTCGCCGGTGGATGCGTGCCGCTGGGCGACGACCGGCGGCTCCGGATCGGAGGCCTGAGACGCCGGGCGGACGTCCGGAGATGCGGGTGTCTGAGGAGCGGCGTGGGAGTCCGCAGGCGACGAAGCCTGAGGATCGCGGCGGACGTCCGCGGGCGCCTGGGGCGCGGGGCGGGTGTCCGCAGGTGAGGCGGGGGCGTAAATGGAATCGGTGTCGCGCTCGGCCGGACGCCCGGTGCCGAAGTCGGGCAGCCACGGCGAAGACCCGCCGCGGCGGGAAGAGGTCTCGCCGGGGCGGGCATGGCCGGGTTCGCGGGCAGGCGGCTCGGGCCGGTAGGAGCCATCACCCGACGGCGGCTCGTCGTGGAAGGTCGTCTCGCGCGACGGTGGTTCCTCGCGGAGGGAGGTCTCGCGGGATGGTGGTTCGTGGCGGAGGGCGCTCTCGGGGGAGGCAGCGTCGCGGGGAGGGACGGCGCGGTCGAAGGGCGCCTCGCGAGCGGGCACGTCGGGCCCACGCGTGTAGCCGGTCTCAGAGGACCTGGGCGGCGGGTTGTAGCCGACCGCCGGCTCCTCGGGCTCGCGCCGCACCACCGAAGGGAACGGCACCGCGTCGGACGCGAGCGGCGGCACCGGCTGCAGCTTGGCGACCCGCGGCGCGAACGGCGTCACCGTCGTGTCCTCGACGACCGGCGGGTCCGGGTCGAAGTCGGCCGCCGACAGCCGCATGGCCTCGTCGCCGTACGGCGACACGTGCCGCTTGCGCGGGTCGAAGAGCCACTCGGCGTGCCGCGTGTGGCCGTTCCACACGTAGCCGAGCTTGACCCGCCACAGCCCGTCGTCGCGCTTGGCGGAGTCCCAGTCGATCTCGTCCGTGGGCACGCCGCGCCTGGTCAGCCGCTCCGCGACGAGGTCGCCGAGGGTCGGCCCCGGCGCGGTTTCGCCCGGCATGCGCACAGCCACACGCTGCGCCTGCTGGGCGACGTACTCCCGCTCCTGCAGCACCGGCCCCTCGAACCAGCGCACGCGCTCGACTGGAATGCCGGCGGTCGCGGCGATCTCCTCCGCGGTCTCTCCGGCGCGAATGCGGGCCTGGATCTCCTTGGGGCGCAACGGACTCTCCACTTCGATCTCGTACTGGCCGAGACGGGAGAAGTTGCCGCGGACGGCAGCACGGAGCCGGTCGTCCACGGGAAGCGTGAAGCGCGTCCCTCGCCCGGCAGTCGCCAGCACGAGGTAGGTGCCGTCCTCACTCACCGCGACGAGTCGGAGCTCCTGCATGCGAGTCCCTTCGTCAGCGTCGCCATTCTTCCCCCGGACCCTTGAGTCTCTCGCGTGTGCCGGTTGCCTGCCAGCACCGTACCCGGCATGTCCGAACATCGCCTTCCTGGGATAGCCCAGGGGCGATGTGACGCCGGTCACATTTACCGAATCCATCCCGCTAGAACCCACCGCTGTGCATGAGGAGGTTAGAGGCCATGGATGGGTTCTGGCGAATCGCGCCGCGGGTCGACGGGCAGTTCAGGTAGGACGCGACGATGGCCGGATTTGTGCCTGGATGGCGCTCCAGATAACGCGAGGCGGCTCCCGCGATATACGGGACGAGCGCCGAGTACGCCGCCCCGGCCGGCGCGACCCGGCACTGAGCGGAGTCGGCCGCGCCCGCCACGAACACCCCCGACCGCACCAGCGAGCGCACGGCGGTGTCCAACGCGGGCGAGCCGGCGCCGTCGAGCGCGAGGGTGGCCACGGAGGGGCCGCGCGCGTGGCGGTAGATCCAGTCGAGCCCCGCCAGTACGTCGGCCAGCGAGCCGGAGTTGCCGCAGTCGAGCACCCGTACCGACGCGACCCCGGCCTCGGGCGCCGCGGCGTGCACCCGGCCGGCGACCTCGGTGCCGTGGCCGCCGCAGTCCCGGCCGGCGCCGCCCGTGGCGTCGAAGGCGCGCCACGCCCGGTCACCGAACTCCGCCCGGCCGACGTCGATGCCGCTGTCCACGACGTACACGGTTGTGCCCGCGCCGGTGCCCGGGCCGGCGAGCGGGCGGGCGGGTCTCCTGACGGGCATGGCGTGGATCCGCCGGTCGGCCTCGATC
>NZ_VCKY01000432.1 GCF_005889735.1 Nonomuraea turkmeniaca | reverse complement strand
GCCCCAGCGGGCGCCCCGGACACGGCCCCAGCGGGCGGGACGGCGGCTCAGGCGGCGGCGCCGGCGGGCGGGGCACCAGGTCAGGTGGCGGCGCACCAGGGCGAAACGGCGGCCGGTGCCGTCAGCGAGTCCGGTGCTCGCCTCCGGCCGGGGGTTTTCGCGGAGCCGGGGCCGCCGGTCGAGATCGACGCCACCGAGTTGTTGTCCTGCTATGGCCTCACCGTCTGGCCCGCCGAGGTGGTGCGCTCGCCCGAGGAGGCCGTGGAAGCCGCGGAGCGCCTCGGCTGGCCCGTGGTGCTGAAGGTGTCCGACCCTGGAGCCTCGCGCCGCGCGGGCACCGTGCGCCTGGGGTTGACCGGTCCCGAGATGGTGCGCCACGCGTTCGACGAGTTCGCCGACCAGCTGGGCGAGAAGGTGCGGCTGGCCGTTCAGCGCATGGCGCCGCAGCCGGCCGTGCCCACCGTGGTGGGCGTCATCGAGGACCCGGCGTTCGGCCCGGTGGTGTCGTTCGGGCTGGGGGAGGTGACCGCGCGCCTCCTCCTCGACCAGGGTTTCCGCCTCGCTCCGCTGACGAGGGAGGACGCCGCCGCCCTGGTGCGTTCAGTTCGCGCCGCCCCGCTGCTCTTCGGCGAGTACGGCTACCCACCCGTGGCGGTCGACGCCCTGGAGGAACTGCTCGTGCGCGTCGGCCGTCTGGCCAACGACCTGCCCGAGGTGGCCCGCCTGGACCTGGACCAGGTGCTCGTGGGGGAGTCGGACGCCATGATCCTCGGCGCTCGCGCCACCCTCCGTACCCCGGCGGGCCCGCGCCTGGACGGTGGCCCGCGCCGATTGTCCTGATTGCAAGGCAAGTGAGGGCAGTGCCGGAGAATGGTCTTTGTTGTCCATCTAAAGACGTTATAGAGCGTTATATCCGGCGGGTGAGCGCACTGCCCCGCCCTGGCAGGATGGACCCATGAGGGAAACCCGAGTCTCAGCCGCGGGCCTGCGTGAAGCGATCGAGCGCAGCGGCTACTATCCCGACCTCGTCACCGATGCGGTCGAATCCGCGCTGGGCAAGGAGGCCGTGACCGCGTTCGTGGTCCACCACGAGGCCACTTTCGATCCCGCGATGGAGGTGCGCAGGCACGTCACCGTGCTGGTGCTGACCACGACGCGGCTGCTCGTCTGCCACACCGACGAGCACCCCGCGGTGGAGGGCGTCTCGGCGTCCCACGCGTCCACGACCACGGAGGCCGTGCGCCTGAGCCGCATCCAGTCGGTCGCCGTCACCCGCGTCGTGCCCGATCCCGCCTCCTACGTCCCAGGAGTGCCTCCCACGGAGGTGACGCTCACCATCGGCTGGGGCGCGATCTCCCACGTGGACCTGGAGCCGGCCACGTGCGGCGACGAAAACTGCGAGGCCGACCACGGCTACACCGGCGCCATCACCGCCGACGACCTGTCCCTCAGGGTCAGTGAGGCGGCCGACGGACCGGAAGCGGTCACCCACGTCCTGTCCTTCGCCAAGGCCCTCTCGGAGGCCACCGCCCGCGCCGCCGCCTGACCCGCGGCCCGCCCCTCCCTCCGGCGCTTCACCCGGTCTCGTCATCTCACGGCCGGGCACTTCCGCCTGCCCGGATGCGGAAAGAAACGGTACGCCGTCATCCGGCGCAGCCCATACGGCGCCCCGGCGGCGGTCACGAAGACGACGGCCTGCGAACGGGCGTGAAGACGACCGTCCTGCGGGCGGGCGCGAAGACGACGGCCAAGATGACAGCGAAGACGCAGGTCAAGCATGCGCTCGTTACGGCGAGGACCCCGTGAGCCCTCACGACCGGCCATGACAGGGGGAAACCGGCGACGGCGAGTGCGGGCAAGCCGGCCGGCCGTAAAACAAGCGGGCGAGATCCACGCGGAAAGGGAGAGCGGCGCTCCACGCGAGAGGGAGAGCGGCGCTCCACGGGGAGCGCTTCGCGATCCATACGAAGGGGAGAGCGGCGATCCGGGCGGAAGCGATGAAAGTGGCGGTTCAGGCGAAGGGGAGAGATCCGCGAGAGGGCCTAGGATGAGGTCATGCTGGTGCCAGGGTATGGCGGTGGGTCGCTGGCGGATCTGCCCGGCGCGCTGCTGGCCGCGCTAGGCGTACGCGACGCCGATCCGGGCGTTCCCGAGCCCGCTCCATTCGCACCGAGCCTGCCTGACGGCCCGGCCAAGGCGGCCGGTCTGAACGAGCCGGGCAGGCCGAACCCGCTCGTCCTGGATCCAGCAGAGCGCGTCTGCCTGTTCCTGGTGGACGGCCTCGGGGCCGAGTTGCTGCGGGCGCATCCCGAGGCGGCGCCGTTCCTGTCCGGGCTGAAGAGCCGGACGCTTACGGCCGGTTTCCCCGCCACCACCGTCACCAGCCTGTGCTCCCTGGGCACCGGCCTGCCGCCGGGCGAACACGGCATGCTGGGCCTGACGCTGGCCGTGCCGGGCACGCGGCACCTGTTCAACTGCCTGCGGTGGACGCTGCCCGACGGCCTCACGATGGATCCCGAGCAGTGGCAGCCGGCCCCGACCGTCTACCAGCGGGCCGCCCGGGCCGGCATCCAGCCCGCCTACGTCGCCCCCGCCGAGTTCGAGGGCACCGGCCTGACCCAGGCCGTCTACCGGGGCGTGCGCTACATGCCGGCCGACACCGTGGACGAGCGCATCGCCCGGACGCACCAGGCGATGCGAGAGCGGCCCGCGCACGTCACCGTCTACTACGGTGACCTGGACGCCGCCGGGCACCTGGCGGGCTGGGGCAGCGAGGACTGGCTGCGGCAGCTGGCCATCGTGGACGACATGGCCCAGCGGCTGGCCGAAGGGCTGCCGCCCGGCTCCGCCCTGTACGTCACCGCAGACCACGGCATGGTCAACGCCACCGAGAAGATCGACGCGGAGACCGTGCCCGAGCTGACCGAAGGCGTGGCGCTGATCGGCGGCGAGGCCAGGGCCAGGCACGTCTACGCCGAGCACGGCGCCGCGCCGCACGTGCTGGAGGCGTGGCGTGAGACGTTCCAGGGCAAGGCATGGGTAGTGTCCAGGCGTGAGGCGGTCGAGTCCGGCTGGTTCGGGCCCCGGGTACGCGACGCGTGGCTGCAGCGCATCGGCGACGTCGTGGCCGTCCCCTACACTGACCTGGCCATCCTTGCGCCGACCGCCCACCCGATCGAGGCCATCTTCACCGGGTACCACGGTTCGATGACGCCGGCCGAGCAGAACGTCCCGCTCCTGGAGGTACGCACGTGACCGGCCGGGGGCGGTCAATGATCCTGGAGGTATGCCCGTGATGAGCTCGCCGAACCAGACGGACCAGACGAACCCGCTGATCACGCCGGACGGACTGGCCGCGCTCGGCGACGTGACGCTGCTCGACGTCCGCTGGCACCTGGGGGGCCCGCCCGGGATCGAGCTCTACCGCGAAGGCCACCTCCCGGGCGCCGTCTACTGCGACCTCGACACCGATCTCGCGGCCCCTCCCGGAGCGGGCGGCCGGCACCCGCTGCCCGATGCGGCAACGTTCCAGAGCGCGATGCGCCGCCTCGGCGTGCGCGACGACCGGCCGGTGGTCGTCTATGACGACGTCGGCTCCACGGTGGCCGCCAGGGCCTGGTGGGCGCTGCGATATTTCGGTCACCAGGACGTTCGCGTGCTCGACGGCGGCCTGTCCGCGTGGACCGCGGCCGGTCTGCCGACCACGAAGGAGGCGCCGCCGGTGAAGGAGGGGGATTTCACGGCGCGGCCGGGCGGGATGCCGGTGTTGACCGCCGACGAGGCGGCCGCGGTGGCCGCCGAGGGAGTGCTGCTCGACGCCAGGGCGGCGGAACGGTACCGGGGCGAGGTGGAGCCGGTCGACCCGGTGGCCGGGCACGTTCCGGGGGCCGTCAACGCGCCTACCACGGCGAACGTCGGGCCCGACGGCAGGTTCCTCGATCCCGCCGCGCTCCGGGCGAGGTTCGCGGAGCTGGGCGTGGGGGAAGGGG
>NZ_VCKY01000431.1 GCF_005889735.1 Nonomuraea turkmeniaca | reverse complement strand
GTGGAGGGGACGGGCGGGGTGGCGCGGCGTACGGGGGACACGAGCCGCCGGCGGACGGCCGCCGTCTCCGGCGCGGGCTCCACCCCCAGCTCGTCGGCCAGGCGCCGCCGCAGGTCGTCGTAGCAGGCCAGCGCCGCGCCCCGGTTGCCGGCCCGGGCCAGCGCCATGATCAGCAGCCGGTGCGCCTCCTCGTCGTACGGATCCAGCTCCGCCACCAGGCGCGCCAGCCGTACGAACTGGTCGGGCGGCGCGGAGGCGGCCCCCAGCAGCAACTCGCGCAGCAGCAGCCGGGCCCGCCCGCGCTCGGACTCCAGCCAGCCCCCGAACGCCGGGGCGTCGCAGAACTCCACGCCGTCCATGAAGTCGCCGCGCCACAACCGCAGCGCCTCGTCCACGGTCGGCGTCCGGGCCAGATGCCCGTGGTCGACGAAGCAGCCGTCGCAGGGGAGGAACCGTACGTGATCGCGGGTGATCTCCAGCCACCCGCCCACCTCCTTGCGCAGTTCCGACAGCGCCAGGCGCAGGCTGCCCCGGGCGTTGGCGTCGGGCCGCTCGCCCCACAACAACGCGGCCAGCTCCGAGCGCGGGCGCGGCCCCGGCGTGGCGGCGAGATAGCAGAGCAGGGCGCGCGTCTTGGCGGCGCGGATGCCCACCGGGCGCCCTCGGACGGCCACCACCGGCGGGCCGAGCAGCAGCAGAGTCAGCGAGTCTCCCATAGACGCAGCACAGTAAGCGCACCACGGCCGCGGGGTTGTGCGAAAAGGCACAGATAGAACGTGCTATCCGCCACTGACCTGGGCTCTAACGATGCGCTCACGCTGCCTGCCCCACTCTGATGCCGTGTTTCGCGAGGAACGCGAAGCGCACGTCACACCAAGGAGAAACAGCATGCGCTCTCAAAAGCTGATCCCCGCACTCGCCCTGGCTGCGGGCCTGGCCGTGCCGGCGACGCTGGTCGCGGCCCCGCCAGCCGGCGCGACCGCCATGGCCGCGACGTGCCGGGTGGAGGTGGACTTCGTCGACGCGAACAACGTGGACGAGACCGACAACGTTGACGAGATCCGTATCAACCTGGGCGGGATCATGTATCCCGCCGGCAACAGCTGGGTCAACATGTGGGCCGGCGCCCGTGCTTACACGGCTTCCTTCGGCAGTCCGAGCGCCGTGATCAGCTCAGCCGGGTCGGCGCTCTTCACCCTGAGCGAAGTCACCCCGCCGTGGGTCGCCAACGGCACCACTCTCGGCACGATCACCGCACGCGGCTCGACGTGCGCTGGACTCGCCACGGGCCAGGTGGCCACCATCTCGAAGACCATCTCCGGCAACAACGACACCTTCTACTCGTACTTCATCAGCCTGGTGATGACCGGGCTGTAGCCTCCCCACGGTCAGAAGGCCCCGCTCCGGTCCCGAGGCGGGGCGGACCAGCGCGGCCTGCGGACGGTGATCCATCCGGTGGGCCGGACCCGCGCGTCCCTGACACGATCGCTCCAGCCGCCGGCCTCGGTGCCCGCCTTGCCGTCCTCCGCCAGGCCCAGCAGCAGGCCAGCCGTCGGCCGGGAGGTCGCCGAGGCCGGCGGCGCCGTTCGGCGCCATCAGGACGAAACGTCGTTGATCCCCCCGGGCACCGCTGTTCGACAGAATGGAGTCATCCGGCAGCGGGCGTGGAATCGGAGGCATCCCGCGCGTAGCGTGGGACCCGGAGGACGAAGCGGGTGCCCCGATCGCTGTCCTCAATCCGCAGCGTACCCCCGGCCGCCTCGGCGATCCGCCGGGCGATCGGCAGGCCAAGCCCGCTGCCTCCAGTGTTCTTGTTGCGGGCGGAGTCCAGCCGGGTGAAGCGCCGGAACACCAGCTCACGCTTGTCGGGATCAATGCCCGGCCCGTCGTCCAGCACCTCCAGCACCGCGACGCCGCCCGGGCAACTCTCATCGTCCTCGTGCTGCAGCGTGACCGTGATCGTGCTTTCTGCGTGCCGGTCGGCGTTGTCGAGAAGATTGGTGAGCAGGCGGCCCACGTGCTGGGGGTCGGCACGTACCTGCACGCCGGGCTCAAGGCGGCAGATGAGACGCTTGGTCGTCTGAGGATGCATCCGGCACTCCTCGCCCACCAGGTCGGCCAGGTCGATGGGGGTGAGCGCCGTGGGCGCGCTCGCGTCCAGTTTGGTGAGGGTCAGCAGGTCGGAGACGATCGACTCGATCCGCTTCAGGCTGCCCAGAAGGGTGTTGCACAACCTGGTCACGGTGGTCCCCTCCGGCGCCAGCAGGGCGTCCTCCACTTCCGCGCGCATCGCGGCGATAGGGCTTCTCAAGTCGTGGGAGGCGTCCGAGGCGAACTGGCGCTGCTGGGTCATCGCCGTGTCGAGGCGGGTCAGGGTGTGGTTGATGCTGTCGGCCAGGTCGCTGATCTCGTCGCGGTTGTGCGGCGTCGGTACCCGGCGGGAGGGGCAGGTGGCGTTGATCTCGTCCAGCTCTCTGCGGATGGCACTGACCGGACGCAGCGACGCGGAGACGATCCGGTTGCCGAGGTAGGTGATGGCGACCGCCAGCACGGCCGCGGAGCCGATCATCCGGGACGCCAGCCAGGGCTCGACCCACATGGGAACCACGGGCGAGGACGCGTAGACCGTCCAGTTCCCCTCCGGCCGGTCGGCCGACTGGGCGATCACGATGTCGCACTGGCCATGCCCGAAGACGCCGCCGCACACCACATCTTCCCTCGTGTTCATGCCGTCCGGGCTGAACGTCGCCATCGGCGGCTTGCCACGCAGCGCCGGGGTCGACTCAACGACGCGCCCCTGGTGGTCAACCACCTGGACGTTGCGGCCCGGGTGCTGCGCAAGGGGACCGCTCACCCTACCCAGGTCTTCGACCGTGATGGCTACACGGCCACCGGCCGCGCGGATCTCCGAGCTGAGCGCGCTGGTGGCGTAGCGATGGATGGCGATCATCAGGACTACGGCCAGCAGCGTGCACAGCAATGCCGATACCACTGCGGTGAATAGGGTGATGCGCCCAGTGATCGTGATATTCCTGCTTCTGGTCATCCTCCGCCCCCTCGGCCGGTTCACACCATGCTCTTGTGCTGTGTGGGGGGAGATTCTGATCTGGGCCCAGGGATGAATGAGAACGACGAGTGACGCCAATCCCGCACTTTTGATCGTATCTGGCGGGTCAAGCAGAGACGGGATACGGGGCGGTGCCGGCGGACCGCTCATGGCGGGCCCTTATCTACACGTGTGCCTGACGGTTGCTGGGGAGTGCTCAGGGGTGCAGGCCGCGGAGCCTCGACCACGAGAGGAGTACGTGCACGCGGTCCGGCAGCCCCAGCTTGGTCAGGATGCTCGACACGTGCACCTTCACCGTGTAGCGGCTGATGACCAGGCGGCGCGCGATCTCGTCGTTGGACAGGCCCTCGGCGATCAGCGCGCAGACCTCGCGCTCGCGTTCGGTCAGCCGGTCGGCCGCCGCCAGCAGCGCCCGGTCCTCGTCGGTGGGCAGCAGGGGTTGCAGCGCCTCGATCATGCGGGTGGTCGCCTCGGGCGCCAGCACGGACTGCCCGGCCGCGACGATGCGGATCCCGTCGCGGATCCGTTCGCCCGGCGCGTCCTTCAGCAGGAACCCGCTGGCCCCGGCCTGCAGCCCGGCGTAGACATAGCTGTCCAGGTCGTACGTCGTCAAGATCAGCACCCGGGACGGCCCGTTCTGCCGGGTGATGCGGCGGGTCGCCTCGATGCCGTCCATGCCGGGCAGGCGGATGTCCATCAGCACCACGTCCGGCCGCAGTTCGGCCACGGCGGCGACGGCCGCCGCCCCGTCGCCGACGGCGCCCACCACGGTCAGGTCGTCGGCCGCCCCGACCAGCCGCACCAGCGCCTCCCGTAGCAGTTGCTCGTCGTCGCAGATCAGCACCCGGACGCCGGTCATGTGACGCTCCGCAGCGGCAGCGTGGCGCAGACCTCGAAGGCGCCCCGGTCGCGGGTCACCCGCACCGAGCCGCCGAGCAGCTCGACCCGTTCCCGCATGCCGATCAGGCCCACGCCCGCCCCGCC
>NZ_VCKY01000430.1 GCF_005889735.1 Nonomuraea turkmeniaca | reverse complement strand
CAGCGCCCCCCGGAGAACCCCGCCTCCGCGAAAGCCTGCCGGGCCAGCCTCTGGTGCTCGGGCTCGACGTCGACGCTCGTCAGCGTGCCGTCGGTACGCATGCCGCGCAGCAGCCACAGGCCGGAGACGCCGCACCCCGTGCCGATCTCCACGACCGACTTGGCGTTGACGGCGGTGGCGAGGAAACACAGTGCCGCCCCGCCGCCGGGAAGGACGGGTGTGGCCCCCATCTCCAGCCCGCGCTGCCGCGCCGCGTGGATGATCTCATCCTCGTGATGAAACTGCTCCGCATAGGCCAGAGTGGCCTCCACCTGACTGGTCATCGGCCGCCTCCCCCCACTTTCGTGCGATTGGTCGCAAAGGGTCAAACAGGTGATTGGCACCGATCGCAGCCTAGGGGAGACACGCCGGGACGGGAACTCAGGAGGGTCTCGAGGCGTTGCAGGTTTAAACGGGCTTTGCCGGTCCGGAAGGCAGGCAGTGCGCACGAAGGGACGAAACCAGGCACTATGGCGATAGCGGTGGTCCCAGAGAGAGGAGTTCTGGTGGACGAGAGCGACCACCAGACGGATACTCCCGTGTCGTCTGACTGGACGCCTCCTACGTGGGAGGAAGTCGTGCGGACGCATTCCGCACGCGTGTATCGGCTTGCGTACCGGCTGACCGGCAACGTTCACGATGCCGAGGATCTCACTCAGGAGGTCTTCGTCCGGGTTTTCAGGTCGCTGTCGAGCTACACCCCCGGCACGTTCGAGGGGTGGCTGCACCGGATCACGACGAACCTTTTCCTCGACATGGCGCGGCGCAAGCAGCGCATCAGGTTCGAGGGACTGGCCGACGACGCCGCCGAGCGGTTGCGTGGCCGGGAGCCGTCACCGGCGCAGGCGTTCGACGACGCCCACCTGGAGCCGGACATCCAGGCCGCCCTCGACGCACTCGCACCCGAGTTCCGGGCCGCGATCGTGCTGTGCGACATCGAGGGCCTGTCCTATGAGGAGATCGCGGCCACGCTCGGCGTCAAGCTGGGGACGGTCCGAAGCCGTATTCACCGTGGCCGGGCGCAGTTGCGGGAGGCGCTCGACCATCGGGCCCCGCGCAATTCTCAACTCCCCCCGACCGTGATCCGTGGGGAGGAAGTCTGATATGGCTCATCTTGGAGAACGTCTTTCCGCGCTCGTCGACGGAGAGCTCAACCACCACGAACGCGAGCGCGCGCTGGCGCATCTGACCTTCTGCGCTGACTGCCGGCGTGAGGTCGAGTCGATGCGGGCGCTGAAGTCGCGCCTGCGCTCGCTCGACGGCCCGGCGATGCCGGCCGATCTGACGATGTCCCTGCTCCGGATGGCGGAGCCGGGCGGGCCGCTACCGCCGAGGGAGCGCCCTTTCCCCGCGCGTACGTTCGGGGGAGTGCCGATCCCTGGGCCGCACAGCATCGCCCCACTGGACAACCGCCCGCGCAGGGACGCGAATGGCGGGGCTTCGGGCCCTGGACGCGCTGGTAGGCGGCGCACCACCTACGTCGCGGTCGGTGTGGTCTCGGCCGCCGTGGCGCTCGGGACCTTCTTCGCCACCTCCGGCGCGGTGCAGGATCCCACCACACCGCCGGTCGAGTTGTGGAAGGTGCAGCAGTCGCCGACCAACTCGCCCTCGATCGCCACACCGTGACGTCCGGATATGCCGGTGATGGCCTGTGTTGGCGTAGTCGCCCGCTCTAAGGGCATACGATCTGGGTTCGGGATTTGTTACGTGTGGGCGGAACGACCTGTTTTATGACCCTCGTATGCCGCAAGAGTGAGGATTGCGGTGGCCGAGCCAAGGAGTGGTGAGAATTTTATGACCGACGAGACGCGCCCCACCGAAGGACGCACGCCGTCGGACTACCCCGAACCACTGGGGCGGCCGGAGTTCCTGCCCGCCGAGCACACGGCCGATCAGCCGGCCGGGCGGCCGGAGCCGCCCGCCTCGTTCGGCGCTTCGTGGGGCGACCCGTCGGGGCGTTCCGGCGCCGCCGGCGCGCCACCGTACGAGAACCGCCCGTACGAGGCGCCGTCCTACTCCACCGACAATCCGTACGCCGAGACGTCTTCGCACGGCTCGTACGGCGAGACCTCTCCGTACGGCGGGACGTCTGGCGGGACGTCTTCTCACGGTGGGACGTCTGGCGGGACGTCTCCCTACGGTGGGCCGGACAATGGCACGCGGTCTTATGAGAGCCCGTCCTACGGCGAGGCTTCGGACGGCGGCACCCGATCCTACGAGAGCCCTTCGTTCGGCCGTCCCGACAGTGGCCCTTCGTTCGGCCGTCCCGACGGCGGTCCTTCGTTCGGAGGGCCGGACAGCGGTCCTTCGTTCGGTGGGGCGAGCAGTGGTCCTTCGTTCGGTGGGCCGGACAGCGGGGGGCGGCCTTATGAGGGGCCGCCGTTCGGTGGGGGCGGCACGCCGCCGCCTCCGCCGCCGCGGGCGCTCGGTATGGGCTCCGGGTGGGCGCCGCCGCCTCCGGGCGGGCATGGATCGGGCGCGACGGGCCGGCGTGGTCCGGGCGTGGGCGTCCTGGTCGTCATCGCCGTGGTCATCGCCGTGCTGGCCTCGACGCTCGGCAGCGTCGGCACGTACGTGCTCACCAAGCCGAGCAGTAGCAACGACCCCTCCTACAGCCTCGGCCCGCTGCCGACGGGCGCCACCAACCGGGCACCGGACTCGGTGGCGGGCGTGGCCGCGCGGGTGCTGCCCAGCGTGGTCTCGCTCGAGGTCAACGGATCCAGCACCGAAGGGGCGTCCGGGTCCGGGTTCCTGATCAAGAACGGCTACGTGGTGACCAACAACCACGTGGTCTCCCTGGCCGCGCAGGGCAGCGGCAAGATCCAGATCATGTTCAACAACCGCAAGACCACTTCGGCCCGCATCGTCGGCCGGGACCCGGGTTCGGACCTGGCTGTGGTCAAGCCGGATGAGACGTTCGGCACCCCGGAGATCACCCTGGGCAACTCCGACCAGGTGGTGGTCGGTGACCCGGTGATCGCCATCGGCTCGCCGCTCGGCCTGACGGGCACGGTCACGACGGGCATCGTGAGCTCGCTCAACCGCCCGGTCATCGCCGGCGACGACACCGGCACCGTCAGTGAGGAGCCCGCGTACATCAGCGCCATCCAGACGGACGCCGCCATCAACCCCGGCAACTCGGGCGGGCCGCTGGTGAACAGCAGGGGCGAGGTCGTCGGCGTGAACTCGGCCATCGCCACCCTCAGCCGGTCGGCGAACAGCCAAAGCGGGAGCATCGGCCTGGGCTTCGCGATCCCGGTCAACCAGACGCGGCGGGTGGCGGAGGAGCTGATCAGCACAGGGCGCGCCAAGCGGCCGAAGATCGGCATCGTGCTGGACAAGGACTACCGGGGGCAGGGCGTGAAGATCGCGTCCGAGCCGGCCGCGGGGCGGCAGCCGGTGGATGCGGGCGGGCCCGCCGACAAGGCCGGGCTCAAGGCCGGTGACATCATCCTGGAGATCGACGGGCTGACGTTGCAGGACGGGAACGAGCTGATCGCGCTGATCCGGAGCAAGGCGCCGGGATCCAAGATCACCATCAAGTATCAGCGCGACGGCCAAGAACGCACTGCCACGCTGGTCGTGGTCTCCGAAGACGGTCCCACGCCGTCGCCATCATGATCTAGTTCTTTTACGGCGGGGCCACGTGGGCTCCAACCGCCGACGCTGGTGGCCCGCCCTCCAGGGGGACGGTTACCAGCTTCACCGGCGGGCCGCCGTTACGGCGTCCGGGCACTGGTGTCTTCGGGCCCATCCTGGGCGCCGTTCCCTTGCGCCGGGCTCCACCGCACGCCGTCTCGCCGACCCGGCGCCCGGGAGGGCCTGGGGCGGCGTGGGGTCCCTGACCGGCGCTCGCGTCCCCGGCTTCGGTCATCGTCTGCGTCTGCGTCTGATCGTCCGTGTCCGGCTGACTGGGGCGCGGTCTGCCGCGTGTGGCGGGCTGCCTGGCGTCCCGGTATGCCGCGTGTGGGCGGCTGTGTGCGGTCGTCCGGTTATGCGGCTGGGCGGCTGTGGGC
>NZ_VCKY01000042.1 GCF_005889735.1 Nonomuraea turkmeniaca | reverse complement strand
GGATAGGGCCCGACCGCCGTGGGGTCCTCAGCTAGCAGGGCCAACACCTCGGCCACCAAGCCTCCAGCCAGTCACGTGGGCCAAGATCGTATCAGATTGGCGGCGCGGCCAGTTAAGGGATGAGTCAGAACGGGCTGTCAACAAAGGAGGCCGAAAGAACGATCCGGCTCTCGAGCCATCGGCCGGTACGGCTGCGGCCCGTGCTCCGATGAGCGGCGTCTCCCCGTTCATCACCATGAGTGAGGAAGGCGATCGTCCAGACCGGTGCCGCTCACCTCCGGAAGTCGTACCGGCCGACACGGCCAGGAGACCGAATGGCAACCCACACCCCCGAGACACCGCACCGCCCCCATGCGCGGGTCGCAGGCCTGTTGTACCTCATCAGCATCATCACCGCCGGCGTCGCCCCGGTGCACATCCTGCCCAGACTCGTCGTGCCGGGGATCCGGTCGCGACGGCGGCCAACATCACGGCGTCTCCATGGATGCTGCATCTCGCGGTCGCCGGCGATCTGGTCACGTCGTTGTGCGAGGTCGCCCTGCCGGCGCTGTTCTACGTGCTGCTCAAGCCGGTGGACAGGACGCTTGCGCTCGTCATGGCGATGTTCAGGCTGGCGTTCACCGCCATGGTGATCACCAATGTGCTCAACCTGTACGGGCCGCTACGCCTGCTCGCCGACGAGCCGTACTTGACGCCGTTGTCAGAAGCACAACGGGCCGCGCTCGCCATGCTCTCACTCGACGCGTACCACGACGGGTTCACCATCGCATTGTTGTTCTTCGCCGGCCATATCCTCCTGCTCGGCATCCTGCTGTACAGATCGCGGTACGTGCCGCGGCTCCTCGGTGTCTGGCTGGCGCTCGGTGGCTGCGCCGACATGCGCGGGGAGCCTTGGCATCGCTCGTCTGACACGCTCGGCCCCTGGCAGGGGTAGGTGTGGCAGGATGCCTCGCATGCGCCGGAGAGCGATGTGCTTAGGCCTGGCGGCGGCGCTCCTGCTGGGCGGATGCTCGCCCGCGACCGACTCCGGCACGGCGGAGCCGACTTCGACGCCGCAGGCCGAAGCCTCGCGACGGCGCTGCCACCTCGATCCGAGTTCCACGCTGCCCCCCACCCCGCCGGCGCTTCCGTCCGGGGACGGGGCGCGGCTGGTGCACTACAACGCCTACCCCTACAGCGACGGGTTCCGTGGCGTGGTCGCGCTGCCCGACGGCACCGTCTACGCCGTCGGACAGCGTGAAGAGCCTCGGGACGGCAACCCCTGCGGTCCCCGCCGCACGTGGTCGTATGCGCTGCGGTGGGACGGCACCCGCTGGCACGAGCTCCCCGAACTCGGCGAGGTGGTGGAACCGCAACAGATCGCCGCCTCCGACGACGGCGACCTGTGGGTCTTCGGCCACTGCCCCGCGACCGTGGCGAGCGGCGACCCCGACGGCTGCGCGGCCCGCTGGGACGGGACGTCGTGGAGCCCGTCCGTGCTGGACAATCCGCAGGTCGCGGGGGCCGCCGTACTCGGCAGGAACGATGTCTGGACGGCCACCTACGATGCGCTGTACCACTGGAACGGCGAGCGCTGGCAGGACCGGCGGCCACCCCTCCACATCCGCGCCCTGAATCGGGCTCCGTCCGGGCAGATGTGGATCGCGGGGGACAAGGACGGGCAGGTGACGCTGGCCCGCTGGAGCGGTCATCGCTGGGATCTGCTCCCTCGCCCGCGGATCCCCCGCCTGTACGGGTCGAAGCAGGGGGAGACGATGGTGCACGACCTCGCGGTGGGGGAGCAGGGTGAGGTGTGGGTGCTGGCCTCGATGTACTGGACCTGCGGAGAAGAGGAGACGCAGTGCACCCGCCCCGTGCTGATGAGGTGGAGCGGCGGCCAGTGGCTGGTCAAGGCCATGTCCAAGGAGTTCGTCATCGGCCAGAGAATCGTCTCCGACGGCGCCGGGGGCCTGTGGATGGTCGTCTCCCGCGGTCTGGGCCGTTTCACCGGCGGGAAGTGGAAGACGTACCCGATCACTCGGGGTCCGTTCGGCGGCCGGTCGGTGGCGGCACTCGCCCGGCGTCCCGGGGCGGCGACGTTGTGGGCGGTCGGCGAGGACCAGACGGAAGCCGAGGAAATGCCTTTCACCAACGGCATGATCTGGCGTCTGGACGCTGAGCCTGCGTGAAATGCGCAGCCCGCCGGAAAGGCCCCTGTGGACAGGAAGGGGCGGCCGCCGTGATGGGGGGCTGCTTCCTCGACGTCACCGTGTGACGGGGGCCGGCCGATGCCGGTTCATGGCCCTTCAGGACGGAGGAATGCGATGCGCGCCCTGGTCGGGACCGTCGCCATCATCTCCAGAATCTCCGGCGTGATCGCCGGGCTGTCGCCGACGTGGATGCCGCTGATGCGGCTCATCACCTGCTCGTCATCCGGGTCGACGGCCTCGAAAACACGCCGGTCGAGATCGTCGGGAAAGCTGAGACGAAAGACGCCGAGACCCTCTTCGACTTCGTACGAGTCGTTTCCGATCTTGCGATAGCCGTGCTCCGCCGGATCGCCCATCGGCCCGAAGGTGTCGGCCAGAACAGCCGTGACATTCGGCGGGGCAGGCAGCGGCAATCCGTCGATCCGCCTCGATGACGCGTTCCAGCGAAGCAACCGCTCTTGCCCGGCTCGCCATCGTGTCCAGCTGACAAGCCCGCCGTCCTCGTCGATCTGGACGGCGACCAGTTCCACCACCTCCTCTCCACTCGCCTCGATGTCCATCAACACGCTGGACCGCCGCCGGTGAACGGCGCCACCTGGGTCACTGCCGAACTCGTCCAGGGTGAACCGCACGCTGATCGTGCCCACGCGCACAACGCTACGGCCGACCCAAAGCGAACCCAAAGCGCCGGCCCGCATCGTGATGGCCATGAGCAACGAACTGATCAGCCGTGAGATCCGGCTGGCCGCCCGCCCGGTGGGCGAGCCCGGCCCCGGCACCTTCGAACTTGCCGAAACCCGCGTGCCGCAGCCGGCCGAGGGCCAGATCGTGGTCCGCAACACGTGGATGTCCGTGGACCCCTACATGCGGGAGTGGATGAAGGAGGAGGTCTCCTACGCCCAGCCGTACGAGATCGGTGCTCCGCTGGTGGGCAGCGCGCTCGGCGAGGTGGTCGCCTCCCGGGCAGAGTCCGTCCCGGTGGGGAGTGTGGTGACGCATTTCCTGGGCTGGCGGGAGTACGCGCTGCTGGACGCCGCGGACGCCACCGTGGTGGACACCACGCTCGCGCCCGCGGAGGCCTACCTCGGGCCGCTGGGCACGACCGGGCTGACCGCGTACGCCACGCTGACCCGGGTAGCCCCGGTCAGGCCCGGCGACGTGGTGTGGGTCTCGGCCGCGGCCGGCGCGGTCGGCAGCATCGCCGGGCAGGTCGCCCGCAAGCTGGGAGCCGCCAGGGTGATCGGCTCGGCCGGCGGGCCGGACAAGGTCAAGCGGATCGTCACGGGCTTCGGCTTCGACACCGGGCTCGACCACAAGGCCGGGCCGATCGCGGCGCAGCTGGCCGAGGCCGCCCCCGACGGCATCGACGTCTACGTCGACAACGTCGGCGGCGATCACCTGCGCGCCGCCATCGCGGAGCTGCGTCTCCACGGCCGGATCGGCATGGTCGGCGCGATCTCCTCCTACAACGCCACCCAGCCGGTGCCCGGCCCGGACAACCTCTTCGAGCTGGCCGCCAAGAACGCCACGCTGCGCGGGATGCTGATCAACCACCATTTCGACCTGTTCCCCGAGTGGATCGAGCGCGGGTCGGCGTGGATCGCCGACGGCTCCCTGCACTACGAGCAGACTGTCCTCGACGGGATCGAACGCGCCCCGGAGGCCTTCCTGGGCGTACTACGCGGCGCCAACACCGGCAAGATGCTCGTCCGGCTGAGCTGAGGGGAGGCTCACATGTCCACGCGCATGAGCGTCCAGGAGCGCGAGGAGTTCCTGGCCGGCACGCACATCGGTGTGCTCGGCGTGCCTGACGAGCGCGCGCCGCTGCTGGTTCCGATCTGGTACGGCTACCGGCCCGGCGGCGACATCCGGATCAGCACCTCATCGGGCACACGCAAGTTCGACCTGATCCGCACGGCCGGTTCGGTGGGCTTCGCCGTCCAGCAGGAGACGATGCCGTACAAGTACGTCTCGGTCGATGGCCCGGTCGTAGGGCACGAGCCCATCGACCCTGACGAGTATCGCGAGTGGTCGATCCGGTACCTCGGCCCCGAACAAGGGGAGCGGTTCTTCGCGGTCATCCGGGACGGGCTCGGTGAGTGGGTGACCTTCCGGATTCGCCCAGAACGGTGGCGTACGTTCGATTTCGGAAAGGAGTTCGCCTAGCGTGTGACGGGTGCGTTTCGGGGTGTTGGGTCCGCTCGCGGTCTGGACGGAGGACGGGGAGCCGGTCCGCATTCCCGAGGCCAAGATCCGAGCCCTCCTGGCCGATCTGCTGATCCAGGAGGGCCGCCCGGTCTCCGCCGACCGGCTGATCGACGATCTGTGGGACGGCGACCTGCCGCGCCATCCGGCCAACGCGCTCCAGCAGAAGGTCTCACAGCTGCGCCGGGTCCTGAACGACGCCGAACCGGGCGCACGCGACCTGGTCGGCTACGGCCCGGCCGGCTACCGGCTCACGATCGAGGCCGACGCGGTCGACGGCGGGCGGTTCGCCGTCCTGGTCTCCCGCGCGGGCCGTACGACGGACCCGCGGGCACGCTCGGCGCTGCTCGCCGACGCGCTCGCGTTGTGGCGCGGTCCGGCTCTGGCGGACTTCACCGACGCGGCCTTCGTCGCCCCCGCGATCGCGCGGCTGGAGGAGGCCCGCCTGGCCGCGCTGGAGGAACGCGCGGAGACCCGGCTGGAGCTCGGTGAGCATCGCGCACTCGTAGGAGAGCTGGGCGACCTGGCCGCCCGGCATCCGCTGCGCGAGCGTATGCAGGCGGCCTACCTGCGGGCGCTGTACGGCGCCGGCCGTCAGGCCGAGGCACTGGAGGCCTACGAGCAGGTCCGCCGCCGCCTGGCCGACGAGCTCGGCGCCGACCCCGGCCCGCCGTTGGCCGCCCTGCACGCGTCGATGTTGCGGCAGGATCCCGCGCTGACGCCGCAGACGGTACGGCTGACGCGCCCCGACCTGCCCGCACAGGTGACCACGCTCGTCGGCCGAGAGGAGGAGGTGCACCGGGTCCGCGCTGCCCTGGAGCGTTCACGGCTGGTCACCCTGACCGGAACCGGTGGCGTCGGCAAGACCCGCCTGGCCCTGGAGGTGGCCGCCACCTGGTCCGAGGACGACGGCGTCATCCTGGCGGAGCTCGCCGAGCTGCGCCGCTTCGACGAGGACGTCGTCCTGGACGCACTGGGGATCCGCGACGACGGACGGCGCCCGCTCCATGAGGTGCTGTACGGCCGGCGCCTGCTGCTGGTGCTGGACAACTGCGAGCATCTGCTCGATCAGGTCGCCGCGGTGGTGGGGCCGCTGCTGCGCGGTGTCCCCGGTCTGCGCGTGCTGGCCACCAGCCGCGAGCCGCTCCGCCTGTCCGGCGAGGCGGTGATCGTGGTGTCCCCGCTGGCGCACGGCGATGCCGTACGCCTGTTCACCGAACGTGCCGGCGAGGCCGTCGACGACGACGAGGCGGTGGCCACGATCTGCCGCCGGCTCGGCGGGATCCCGCTCGCCTTGGAACTGGCCGCTTCCCGCGTACGCGGCCTGGGCGTGCGCGAGTTGCGCGACCGGCTCGGCCTGCGGCTGCTGGGCGACGGCCCCAGGGACGCGCCCGCCCGCCAGCGCACGCTCGCCGCGGTGATCGACTGGAGCTGGGAGCTGCTGGGCCAGGCGGAGCGGGCCGTGCTGGCCAGGCTCGCCGTGCACGCCGGCGGCTGCACCCTGGAGGCGGCCGAGCGTACCTGTGCCGGGGGTGGCGTCGGTGTCTGCGACGTCATGGACATCCTGGCCCGGCTCGTCGACCGTTCCATGCTCGTGCAGGGAGACGGGCGTTACCGGCTGCTGGAGCCGATCGCCGAGTACTGCGCCGAACGGCTCAGCGACGCCGGTGAGTTGGAGACGATGCGCGAGCGGCATCGCGACTACTACACGGCGCTCGCCGTACAGGCCGGGGCTCAGCTACGCGGGCACGATCAGCATGCCTGGATCACCCGGCTGGAGGCGGAGAGCGCCAACCTCCGCGCCGCGCTCGATCACGCACGTGGGCACGGTGCGGCGGACTGCGCGCTGCGCTTGGTCAACGGGCAGGCCTGGTATTGGTTCATGACCGGAAGACTGGGCGAGGCCCGCCGCTCGATCGCTGCGGCCCTGTCGGTGCCAGGATCGTCGCCGGGGGCGCGGGCGGAGGCGCTGGCCTGGCATGCCGGCATCGGGATCTGCGCAGGCGAGGCCGGAAACCCCGAACTCGCCCTGGATGCCGTCGCCGATCCGGCCACCCGGGCACGACTGCGGTGGTTTGTCGGGTTCGCTCAAATCGGTGTGGGAGCGCAGGCTGACGGCGTCGGTCATCTCAACGAGGCGCTGCGTGAGTTCGAGGCCATGGCGGATCGCTGGGGTACGGCCGCCGTCCTGGCGGGCCTGGCCCGGTACGCCGCGATGCGCAGCGACTTCGCCGCCGCCCGGCGGAACGGCGAGCGGGCCGCCGAGCTCTTCGCCGAGCTGGGGGACCAGTGGGGGCTGCTGCAGACCGCCGAGCCCCTGGGCGTGCCGGCCGAGGCAGGCGGAGCATACGCCGAGGCGACGCGGCACTTCGCGACAGGGCTGCGCGTCGCCGAGCAGCTGGGGTTGTGGTCGGAGGTCTCCCTGATGTCCGCCCGCCTCGGCCGGATCGCCCTGCTCACCGGCGATCCAGAGCGCGCCGACGAACTGCACGAACGCGCCCGAAGGCTTGCGGTGGAGCAGTCCAACAAGTCGATGGAGGAGTTCGCCAGGATCGGCCTCGGCCTTGCCGCTCGCCGGCGGGGTGACCTGGACGAGGCGGAAAGGTACTTCCGTACCGGGCTGGAGTGGATGGGCCGCATCGGCGGCGTCGGACCGCGGGCGCTGTTGCTGGCCGAGCTCGGCTTCGTGGCCGAGCAGCGCGGAGACGCCCGTACGGCGTCCGAGCTGCACGCCCACAGCCTGGAGGCGGCCCGCGCGGACGGCGACGCCCGGGCCGAGGCCCTCGCGCTGGAAGGACTGGCCGGCGCGCGGCTGCTGCAGGGGGAGCCGGGCGAGGCGGTCCGGCTCCTGCGTACGGCCCGCGTGCTGCGCGAGCGGACCAACGCTCCGCTCCCCGAGGCCGAGCGCTTCGACGTGGACCGGATCACGGCGGCCCTGCGCGAAAATTATCGTCAAGGGTGAATGGTCGCCTGACAATAGTTGCCCAACGTGTCCTGCGCGGGCAAAGATAGATCATGTGGGGCGACCCCCACATATCCTCCAACGGCCTGGAGGCCCGCGTGCCGCACATGTCTCGTCGTCAGGTTCTCTCCCTGCTCCCCGCGGCCGGTCTGCTCGCCGTAGCCGCCCCCTCGCGTGCCGCTGCGGGGATCGATCACGCACGGCTGATCGCCAACACCGTGTCGATCTTCGCCGGGACCTCCGACGTCAACGCCCGGCCCGAGGTCGCCGCCAAGCTCGCGACGATCGTCAGGACCGCCAGGCAGCGGCTGACCGCCATGGACCAGGCAGGCGCCGATGAGTTGTTCTCCGGCCTGAGGCTCGGCACCGACGACGTCAACCTGCGACTGGCGTACCAATACCTGTTCGAGATCGCGCTCGCGACCCGTACCCCGGGCGGCGAGCTCGACGACGACACCGCCGTCCAGCGACGGGTCGTCGACGGTCTGCAGTGGTTGCACGAGCGCCATTTCGGCGACCAGTCGACGGGCTACTACGGCAACTGGCACAACTGGGAGATCGGCATCCCCACCCACGTCAGCAGGACGCTGGCCCTGCTGGCCGACCGGGTGCGGGCAGAGCGGCCCGACCTGACGGCGGCGTACATCACCTCGATGGACGCCTTCCTGCGCAACGGCAAGAACGGCGACGTCGACCTCGACTCCCGCTTCCACACGGGGGCGAACCTGGCCGACATCACCGCCAACCGGATCCTGCAGGGCGCGCTGACCGGCGACGACGCCCGCGTCGGCAAGGCCATCTCCGACCAGGCCACCGTCTTCGCCACGATCGACCCGTACAACCTCCAGCACGGGAACACCGACGGTCACTACCGCGACGGTTCCTTCATCCAGCACCACTCGGTCGCCTACACAGGCTCCTACGGGAAGGCCCTGCTCACCCGCGTCGTGCAGACGCTCAAGACGCTCGAGGGCGCCACGAGCGGCGGCGCCTCCGACCTGGCCGGCGTGGTGCACCGCTGGATCGCCGACGGCTTCGCCCCGCTGATCTTCGAGGGGTGGATGATGGAGATCGTCAAGGGGCGGGCGGTCTCGCGTACCACCACCGGCTACGCCGACGTCGGGGTGATCGTGGAGGCCATCGCCGACCTGGCCGACCACGTCGAGGGCGACGGCGCGCTCGCCCTGAAGAAGTACGCCAAGTTCCTGCCGGCCGCCGACACGGCCGCCTTCGTCTCGCCGATCAGCATCGCCCGCTACGCGGCCATCCGCGCCGACTCCGCCATCCCGGCCGCCGACCTGAACCCGTCCGAGCGTTCCGTGGCGTTCAACGCCATGGACAGGAACGTCCACCGGCGCCCCGGCTACGCCTTCGCCCTGGCCCGGAGTTCGGACCGGATCAGCAAGTACGAGTACATGAACGGTGAGAACCTCATGCCCTGGTTCCAGGGCGACGGCGCCTACTACCTCTACCTCGCGGGCGAGGACCAGCGCGAGGTCTTCGGTGTCGACTACTACACGGCCGTCTCGCCGTACCGGCTGGCCGGCGTCACCGCGCCGGTGGAGGAGCGGCGGACGGTGCCCGATTTGTACGGCCGGTTCTGGTACGAGAACCCGGGTCATCCGCTGAACTTCACCTCGTCCTCGGAGTCCCAGAACACCTACGTGTACTTCCCCCGCGCGGGGAACACCTTCTCCGGCGGCGCGACGCTCGGCGCGTACGGCGCGGCCGGCATGGTCCAGTCCGACGACGCCGCCTACACCGCCAAACAGGCGGGCCTCCTGCCCGACGACTTCGTCGCCTATCGGAACGCCCGCGCGACCAAGTCCTGGTTCATGCTCGACGACGAGATCGTGGTGCTGGCCGCCGGCGTCACCGGCCAGGGCGGCCGCGCCGCGGTCACCACCGTGGACAGCCGCATCGCCGCTCCCGGCGACACGGTCGCGCTCACCGGCGAGGCCTGGGACGGCCGGGCCTGGCAGGCGGGCGACACCACGCCCCCGCGCTGGCTTCGGTACGCCAACGGCACCCGCAGTACCGCGATCGGCTACGCCTTCCTCACCCGGCAGACCGTCGCGGCCGGGTTGGAGACGGTGACCCGCAGCCGCAGAGTCGTCCGGACGGCCAATCCCGACACCAGCGTGACCAAGAACGTCTTCACCGCCTCGGTCGCCCATCCCGCCACCGGCGACCTCACCGCCCTCGCGTACGCCCTGGTCCCGCACGCGACCGAGACCCGCCTGCGCGGGTATACGAACGGGCCGCTGACCGTCCTGGCCAACGACCGGCACGTGCAGGCGATCAAGCACAAGACCCTCGGGATCGTCGCCTGCAACGTCTTCGCCGATGGCCCGCGCCATGCCGAGCGCCTGCTCATCGACGGCCCCGCCTCCGTCATCGTCCAGTCTGCCGGCGGGCGTACGGTCGTCGCCCTGTCCGACCCCACGATGAAACGCGACCGCGTCACCGTCGTCCTTTCCGGCGCCGCACTCAGGCTCGACGCGGCCGACGAAGGGGTGACGGTACGGCGCGTGCCGGGCGGCACCCTGGTCCAGGCGACGACCCGCCACGCCCACGGCCGCACCTTCACGGCCACCCTGCGCTGAACCGGCCCGGGGGCCCGCCGTCGGACGAGCGGGCCCCCGGGCCCTCATCAGCACACCCGGGGAGCGAGGATCCTGGCGAAGGCCACCGCGGTGGCTCACGGGGTGAGCTGAGCCATGGGAACCTGCCGGCCGTCGCGGCGGTAGACAAGGCATGGACCCGACTCGACGCCGGCTGCTCACCGGCGCGCTCGCCACGACGGCCCTGGCCGCCTGCGCACCCGCACCACGAGCCACCGCTCCGCGGCCCAGCGCCTCGCCGCGGTCCGCGGGCAGGCTGTTGGCCGCCACGTCGTCCGGCCTGGCGGTGGCCGACCTGGCCACCGGGCGGGTCACCGCGTACGCCGGCGCGCTGGCCACCCCTGACGCGAGCCGCCTGTACTACGTGACCGGCCGGCGCCTGCACACGATCACGCCCGGTTCGGCCGAGCCGTCGGAGTCCTGGCCGGTAGGGGAGGGCGGGCACGTCAAGGCGGCCTCCGGCCTGTCGGCCGTCCTCGGCCCGCCGCCCGGGCCACGCCGGAACACGACGCTGACCTTCGCCGGCGCGCGCGGGGTGCGGGAGGTGAGCCTGCCGGGCAACGTGGAGCCCGAGGCGTTCTCCTCCGACGGCACGGTGATGTACTTCCTGGACCACCTGCCGCCCGGCGCACCCGATCATTACCGGGTGCGCATGTACGACATGGCCGCCCGTGAGACCCTTCCACTGCTCACACGGGACAAGCAGCCGGTCCCGCAGGGCAAGGAGGAGGAGATGCGCGGGCAGGCCCGCCAGTCGGTCTACGGGCAGCGCACGCTGTTCACCCTCTACACCCACCAGCCCGACCACCTGCACACACGTGATCTGGTGTCCGGGCGGGACGGGTCGCCCGGTGTGCACGCCTTCGTCCATGTGCTGAAGCTCGATGAGCGGTGGGCGTACTGCCTGGACCTGCCTGCGCCGTTCGGGGTGGGCCCGGCGGCCGGGCACGCGCTGGCGCTGACCGGCGATCATCTGTACGTCTTCGACGCCACCTCCGGACAACTGGCGCGGGCGAGCGTGACGGAACTGTCCGTCGTCAAGACGGCCGCGCTGGGCGCCGGGCCGGGCGGCGAGGCGTTCGCCGTGGCAGCCGGCGAGCGGCTGTACCTCGCGGTGGGGCGACGGCTGCTGGCGCTGGACGGGGCCGATCTGACGACGGTGGCCGACCGGCCGCTGCCGGACGCCGCGAAGGGCGTGACCACGCTGGGCGATCGAGTGCTGGTGGGCGCGGGGGAGCGGGTGCTCGAGGTGGACGGGAGCGGCACGCGGGTGCTGGCCACCGTGCCGGGATTGACCGCGGTACGCCACGCCGCCGCCTGAGCGACCGAGTATGGGGAGGTCGAGGCCCCGGACCGTGCCGGTGTGGTGGGACCGGTCAGGACGGCATGGACCGATCCCGGAGCCGTACGAGATGGCCGGAGATGTGGTCGCGGGCGGCGGTGACGGCGCGGGCGGCGTGGCCGTCGGCGTCCTGCGGCGGGCGCGCTCCCTTCAGGAGCAGGACCGCGTACCCGTGCGTGGTGGACAGGTGGACGTAGACGAAGTCGGCGATCTCGGCCCAGGAGGTGTCATCGGGCAGAACGGCCGAGGCCAGGTCCATGAGGGTGTCCGTGAGCCGGCGGCTCTGCTCCTGGACGGCCAGGTGGTGAGGGCCGGTGAAGTCGTGCGCGTAGACGAGGTCGATGCCCGCGCGATGGTCCAGGACGTAGCGGGTGTAGGCGCCCGCGGTGGCCGCGAGCCGGTCGACCGGGTCGGGCCCCGCCTCCTCGGCCGCCTCGGCGAGCAGGCCGGTGATCTCGGCGATGATGCCGGCCGCGCAGGCGGCGAGAAGGGCTTCCCGATCGGGGAAATGCCGGTACGGCGCCGCCGACGACACTCCCGCGCGGATGGCGACCTTGGCCACGGAGAAGCCCGCGACACCCGTCTCCGCCAGCAGCGCGATGCCTTCACGGACCAACTCGGCACGCAGGTCGCCGTGGTGGTAGCCGCGCCGCTGCGTCGTGGATCTGCTCACGCCGAACGATTCTCCCTCCTTCTCAATGTTAGAGTACTCTTACTTATGTAAGAGACTACTAACATCAGAAAGAGCGCACCATGCAGCAGCGAAACCTCGGGCAGCAGGGCTTGACGGCGTCGGCGGTGGGATACGGCGCGATGGGGATCTCCCTGGCGTACGGGCCGTCGGACGAGAAGGAGGGCATCGCGACCATCCGCCGGGCACACGAGCTGGGAGTGACGTTCTTCGACACGGCCGAGCTCTACGGGCAGGGCGAGAACGAGCGGATCGTCGGGGCGGCGCTCGCCCCGGTGCGGGACGAGGTCGTCATCGCCACCAAGTTCGGCTTCGACTTCACCGGCACCCGGCCGGGCGGTGTCGACAGCCGTCCCGAGCACATCCGCGAAGTCGTCGACAACAGCCTGCGCTACCTCGGCGTCGACGTCATCGACGTGCTCTACCAGCACCGAGTCGACCCCGGCGTGCCCATCGAGGACGTGGCCGGGACGGTCAAGGAGTTCATCGACGCGGGCAAGGTCCGCTACTTCGGCCTCAGCGAGGCGGGCGCCAACACCATCCGCCGCGCGCACGCCGTACAGCCCGTCTCGGTCCTGCAGACCGAATACTCCCTGTTCGAGCGGGACGTCGAGAGCCTTCTCCCCGTCCTTCGCGAGCTCGGGATCGGGTTCGTCGCCTACTCGCCGCTCGGCCGGGGCTTCCTCACCGGCCAGGCCAAGCCCGCCGCCGAGTACGACTCCACCGACATGCGCACGTGGGACGCCCGCTTCCAGCCCGGCAACTACGAGAAGAACCTCGAGGCCACCCGCCGGCTCGCCGACCTGGCCGCCACCAAGGACGCGACCGTCGCCCAGCTCGCCCTGGCCTGGCTGCTCGCCCAGGGCGACGACATCGTCCCCATCCCCGGCACCCGCAATCCCGAGCGCCTGGAGGAGAACGTCGCCGCCGCCGACCTCATCCTCACCGGCACCGACCTCGAGCGCATCGCCGACATCCTCCCGACCGGCGGCTTCGGCGCCCGCTACCCGGAGGGCATGCTCCCCACCTGGGACTGACCCGCCCGGGCACTCGAGCACTCACTGGAGGGGAGCGGCTTCATTCTCCTCGAACGCCTCATTCCCCTCGAACTTCACGGGCCGACTCGAGGGCCACCACGGCGTCGACCAGCTCAGGAAACGCGTCGATGAACGCATCGACATGGTGAGCGGCGAAGTCGTCGCGCTGTCTGACGCCGCTCTGCAGGCAGGCGACGAAGCGCACGCCGGCCCCATTGGCCGCCTGCGCGTCGCCCGGCGAATCCCCCACGTACACGCATTCGTCCGGCCGCAGCCCGGTAGCCGTGAGGAGGCCGTCGAAGACGCGGGGATCAGGCTTGCTGAAGCTCGTGTTCCCGCCGTGATAGGCGGCGGCGAGCCGGGCGGCGAGCACGTGATCCGGGGCGAGCAGATGCGCCATCTCGGCTTCGGTACGCGACGTCAGCAGCATGAGGCGGCGTCCCGCCAGGGCGAGCTCATCGAGCGCTCTGAGGTTCTCCGGCACGATGACATCCAGCCGGCCGGCCTCGACATACTCGCGGAGCACGACGTGGTAGGCGGCTGCGAAGTTCTCCAGGTCCACACCGGGGGAGCGCTCGGCCATCGCGTCGAACAAGGGGCGGCCCCACGTCGACAGGTGCACGGCCCGAGACATCGGCTCACGACCGATGCGCGCCAGCACCTCGTTCTCCAGCTCGAAACACACCGCCTCGGTGAGGCAGAGCGTGTCGTCCACATCAATCACCACAACGCCGATCACATCGGACCAAGGTAGTGGGATTCGTTCACGGTACGAAGCCGCGTCGAGGCGCAGCTCGGCCGGAGGCGGGAGAGCGAACGCAAGGTAACCGTCACGTTACTGATCACTGCGTCATGTTGTTTCTAGATCACAACGGATATTTGATGAGCTTGCTGATCACTTACCGACTTCCTCCCTAAGGATGTCAAATGACCACAAACCTCCCCGCCTTCCCCGCCGTGGGCGAAAGCCCGCTCGACACCTGCCTCCGGCTTCGGGAGATCGCTCCCGTGGTCGAGGTGGAATTCCCTGGGGGCGTGCCCGCCTACCTGGCACTGACCCACAGGGCCGTGCGGGAGATCCTCGCCGGGGACCACAAGACCTTCCTCAGGGATCCCCAGCACTGGCCGGCGCTGTACGACGGATCGATCCCCGAGGACTGGCCGTTACGCGCCATCATTCAGGGCGGTCATCTGGCCACCGTGGACGGCGGCGACCACAAGCGGCTGCGCGGCCTGGTCGGCAAGGCGTTCACACCGGCCCGGGTGCAGGCCCTGGAGCCGCGGATCCAGCAGATCATCGATGGCTTGCTGGATGACGTGGTGGCCGCCGGCGACGGCGTCGACCTGGTTCCCGCCTTCACCGAGGCGGTGCCGATGTGGGTGATCTGCGAGTTGTTCGGCGTGCCCGCCGAGGACCGGCTCCGGCTGCGGAACTGGACCTCCACGCTGCTGGCGCACACCACTCCGCCGGAAGTGGCGTTCGCCACGCAGAACGACCTCCAGGCCTTCCTGCACGACCTGGTGGAGCGCAAGCAGCGGGAGCCGGGTGACGACCTCACCTCCGGCCTGGTTCAGGCCCGCGACGAGGGCGACAAGCTCACCACCGACGAACTGGTCGGCGTACTGTGGCTCATGCTCGTCGCCGGCCACGAGACCACCGTCCACCTGCTCGGATACGCGATCGTGGCGCTGGCGCAGAATCCCGGCCAGCTCCAGCTGGCCAAGGCCGAGGACCGGTGGGCCGACGTGGTCGAGGAGACCCTGCGCTACCGCCACTCGGTGATGATGACCAGCTTCCGTTTCACGGCGCAGGACGTGACGATCGCCGGGGTGCACATCCCCAAAGGCAACGCGGTGGGGGTGGTCTACCAGGCGAGTGGCGTCGATCCCGCGGAGCACGGCCAGAACGCGAACCAGTTCGACCTCACCCGCGAGCAGACGGGACACCTCGGCTTCGGCCACGGCCCGCGGTACTGCATCGGGGCGCCGCTGGCCCGGCTGGAGAGCCGGCTGGCTCTCGCCTCGCTGTACCGGCGACTGCCGGAGTTCAGCCTCGCGATCGACCCCGACGACATCCCGTACTCCCCGTCGTTCTTCACGATCGGCCCGCTGTCCCTGCCGGTCAACCTCGGCACCGCCCAGCCCTGACCCGCGATCGTCGTGGCCCGGCAGCCCACGGCCCTTTCTCCTTACGTGACAGGGCTTTGTGCGCCCGCTTGAGTTTCTTCTCCGCTCGGCGCAGGAACCGCGGGCTGTCGATCTTCCGTCCGCCCGACAGCACCGCGAAATGCGTCAGGCCCAGGTCGATCCCGGTCTCGGCCTCGGTCGCGGGCAAGGGGGTTTCGGCTGCTTGGACCACAAACGAGGCGAAATACCTGCCGGCGGCATCTTTGACCACGGTGACGGAAGAGGGCTCGGACGGCAGGTTCCGTGACCAGCGCACCGCCACATCACCGATCTTCGGCAGCCGCAACTTGCCGGCCCGGTGATGGCGAACCGGGCGTTGCGGGTGAAGCGGATCGCCTGCCGGTTGTCCTCGCGGGACCGGAAACGCGGCTGCCCCAGCTTGGGCCCCTTGCGGGTCTGGGCCAGGCAAGCGAAGAAGTTCCGGAACGCCGCGCAGGCGTCGGCCAGTGCCTGCTGGAGGGCCACCGCCGACACCTCGCCCAGCCAGGAGCGTTGCGGTGTCTGTTTCGCCTGGGTGATCACCACGCGGGACAGTTCCGCGTCGGTGATGAACGGCAAGCCCTGCTCATGGCCGGGTCGATCCGGAAGGAGTACCGCAACTGCACACGATCATCCTACAGTTGGGTTATGGCCGAGTACAGCGATATCAGGACGGGTAGACATTGTGTTTTCGCGCTGCATGCGCATTTGGTTTTCGTTACGAAGTTCCGCCATCGCGTGTTCACCGGCGAGCACCTCACCCGACTGCAAGAGATCATGAGATCCGTGTGCACCGACTTCGAAACCGAGCTGCGCGAGTTCAACGGCGAAGACAATCACGTCCACCTGCTGGTCACCTTCCCACCGAAGGTGGCCCTGTCCAAGCTGGTCAACAGCCTCAAGGGCGTGTCCTCGCGCCGGATGCGTCAGGAGTTCCCCGAACTGGCCCGCCACTACTACCGGGCGAACAAGCTGTGGTCGGGCTCCTACTTCGCTGGATCGGTGGGCGGTGCTCCGATTGATGTTCTGCGCCAGTACATCGAGCAGCAAAACCGGCCCGTCTGAGCTGCGAGATCAGCTGTTTCGCCTGGCGGCGAAACAGCTGATCTCGCCCCGCTACGCGGGCTGGTCGGCTTCACCCCCGGCGTGAACTGAAGGCCGGAGCACTGCCGACGATTCCGGTAGCGCGGGAGCGCCTTCCACACGGAGGCTGCCCTCGTGGAGCACTTCGTTCGGGGTTTTGCTGCCACTCATCAGCTCCCGGATGGGATGGCCGGCCAGCCGTTCGATGATGAGGTCGAGGGGCGGGGTGCGGGGGCCGATGCCGACCGTGAGTGCGCCGTCGGTGACCTGGAGGCGGAGCGTAAAGTCGCCCATGCGGACCTTGTAACCGACGGTGACTCCTAGGCGCGTACACACGGGATCCGAGCACTTCTGATGGTGCACCCCCAAATAGGCGTACACCATCATTTTGGATGGGGCAGAATGACGCCATGAGCGGCGGCGGGCTACGCGAACGCAAGAAGGCCATGACGAGGGAGACGATCCTGCGCGAAGCGTTCCGGCTCTTTCGTGAGCGCGGCTACAACGCCACCACCACCGAGCAGATCGCCGAGGCCGCCGAGATCTCCCCCGCCACCTTCTTCCGCTATTTCCCCACGAAGGAAGACCTGGTGACGCTCGATCGTTTCCCGCCGCTCATCGAGGCTCTCCAGGCCCAGCCACCAGGTCCACCGGTCGCCGTCCTGCGCGGCGCGTTCCGTGCGGCGTTCGCCTCCCTGACCGCCGAAGAGATCGCCGCGGGGCACGCGCGAGAGGTGTTCGCGGCGGCCGTGCCCGAGCTCGTGGCGGCCAACCTGCGCAAGAGCCCCGGCTTCCTCCGTGAGGTCCGCGCGATCCTGGCGGGCAAGGCCGGCTGTGGCGTGGACGACGCCCGGATACGGAACGTCCTGGGCGCCGTCTTCGGGATCGTGGCCATGGCCTGGCTGCAGTGGGCGCAAGACCCCGGCATGGACGGCCCCGCTGAGATCGATGGGGCGCTGGCACATCTGGAGTCCGGCCTGAGCTTGTAGGGCCGCCGCTCCGACAGTGCTGCCGCAGCAGCCGACGGGCCGTGCCTTCGGCGCTCCGCGTTCTCGAGCAGCCAGGCCGTGACTGCCGTGGCGCCCGGCGCCATGGGATGCTGGTCGTGTGACGTTGGAGGACCTGGTCCGGCTGCGCCGGGCCCGTGACCTGATGGACCGCGACTACGCGAAGCCGCTCGACGTGCCGGCGCTGGCGCGGGTCGCCCTCATGTCGCCGGGCCATTTCTCCCGCAGCTTTCGCGCTGCCTTCGGGGAGACGCCGTACAGCTACCTCATGACGCGCCGGATCGAGCGGGCCAAGGCGCTGCTGCGGCGGGGGGACCTGACGGTGACGGAGGTCTGCTTCGCGGTCGGCTGTACGTCGCTGGGGTCGTTCAGCACGCGGTTCACCGAGCTGGTCGGCGAGAGCCCCAGCTCATACCGGGCCCGCAGCCATGACGAGGGCGCCGCCATCCCGGCCTGCATGGCCAAGATCTACACGCGACCGGTCAGGAATGGAGAAGCCAAGTACGATCCCCCGCCCCTAGCGTGAAACGTATGGACATCAAGCTTTCACAGTGCTTCATCGCCGTCGACGACCACGACAAGGCGCTCGCCTTCTACCGGGACGTTCTCGGCTTGGAGGTGCGCAACGACGTCGGGTTCGAGGGGATGCGTTGGGTGACCGTCGGGCCGCCGTCGCAGCCCGATGTGAACATCGTCCTCGAACCGCCTCTCGCGGACCCGAACGCGTCACCCGCCGACAGGCAGGCCATGGCGGAACTGCTGGCGAAGGGCCTGCTGCGCGGTGTCATCTTCGAGACCGACGACTGCGACGCCACCTTCGAACGCATCCGCGCCGCCGGTGGTGAGGTGCTGCAGGAGCCGATCGACCAGCCGTACGGCGTCCGCGATTGCGCCTTCCGCGATCCCTCCGGCAACATGCTGCGCTTCAACCAGCCTCGCAAGCAGTGAGCTCTGGTCCCACGAACCGTGCGCTCCCCTGGCGGAGAGGATGACGTGGACATCCGGGTCGGGGATGGTGAATGGCACGGACACCGATGATGAGCCGGACCGCAGGCGAGACAGGCCCGGCCACGATTCGCGGATCGTTCTACTGCTCGCCCTGGGGAAGGTGGGCCTTGGCGTCGTCGTAGGAGGTGTCGCCGGGCGCCTCGGCGGGCTTGTAGACCAGGTACAGCACACCCGTCGTGAACGTCTCGGACCTGATCAGCTCCAGCGGGATGGGGCTCTCCCCCTCGTCGAACAGGCGCTCGCCCTTGCGGACGGCGATCGGGTGGACCAGCAGGTGCAGTTCGTCCAGCAGCCCGGCGGCCAGCAGCCGGCGGATCACCGAGATCGAGCCGCTCATGGCGATGCGGCCGCCCGGCTCCTTCTTCAACGCGGTCACGGCTTCGACCAGATCGCCCTGCAGGAGCTCGGAGTTCCGCCACGTGAACTCCAGGGGCTGGCGGGACACGACGATCTTTCGCGCGTCGCCGAGCGTCTTCGCGAAGCCGGCGTCCTCGCCGCCCGCGGCCTCCCGCTCCGGCCAGGCTCCGGCGAAGCTGTCGTAGGTCTTGCGCCCCAGCAGCAGGGTGTCGGCCATCTGCGCCGTCACGGCGGCGCCCATCTCGTCGTTGAAGTACGGAAAGTGCCACTCCGCCGGCTCTTCGACGACCCCGTCGAGTGAGATGAATAGGCTTGCGACGATCGTCCTCATGATGCTTCTCCAGGGAAGGGGCGAGGCCGTCCGGCCCGCCGTTCTGATGTGCCTTCAGCTTCGCGGGGCCTGCTTACGGATCGCTTAAGGTCGCCCTCTGGGCGGGGCGGCGCCAGGCATCACGAAACCGGAAGCTGGCGGGTCTGCTCGTACCGGCGGCGGGCGCCGCCCGGGTCGCGCTCAACAGTCCCGGGGTGGAAGGGCCGCGAACCTCATACCCGGAGACCTCGTGGCCGCCTCAGCGGTGACGCGGCGGGTTGCCCTGACCGAGGCGCAGTGGGCGCCGCCGGCGGCCGGGCGCTGCTAGCGTGCGGCCGTGGATCTCTTCGCACGCTCTTGGACGGCGTTGCGCACGACCGTCGCCGAACTCCCTGACGAGGACTTCGCACGGCCATCCGGTTGTGCCGGCTGGCTCGTGCGGGACCTGGTGTGCCACCTGATCATCGACGCTCAGGACGTCCTGATCACCCTCGTCACGCCCGCCGAAGCGGCGCCGACGCGCGACGCGGTGACCTACTGGGACGTCGCCGAAACGCCGCCGACCGGAGACGACCCGCTCGACGCGCTGACCGTGCGGCTGGCGGCCGCGTACGAGGAGCCTTGGCTGCTCAAGTTCCACCTCGACGACGTCGGCTCCGCCGCCGGTCGCGCCGCCGAGCTCGCCGACCCGGATCTCCGGGTCGGCACCCGCGACGAGGTGCTCACCGTGGGCGACTACCTTTCCGCGTACATCCTGGAATGGACGCTGCACCACCTCGACCTGATCGCGCACCTCCCGGACGCGGCGGAGCCGCCCGCCGAGGGCCTCGCTCGTTCCCGCGAGATGCTGGAGAAGATCGCCGGGGCGGCGTTCCCCACGTCGTTCTCCGAAAAGGACGCGCTGCTGGTCGGCACCGGACGACGCGTCCCGACGGAGGCGGAGACGGCCGAGCTGGGCGAGCTGGCGGCGAAACTCCCGCTCGTCCTCGGATGATCGTCCGGCTCCGCCGGCTTCTCGGACGTGGCGGCGGAGCTGTTCCACAGGGTCCTACTCCTCCTCGGCGAACATGATCTCGCGGCGCTTGCGAATCGTCGGGAGGGCGGCGACGACGAGCGCCGCCACGGCCAGGGCCAGGAGTACCGCGGAGATCGGCCGGGTCAGGAAGACCGACGCGTCGCCGCGGGAGATGATGAGCGCCCGACGCAGGTTCTCCTCGAGCAAGGGGCCGAGGACGAAGCCGAGCAGCAGGGGCGCCGGCTCGCAGCCGCACTTGATCAGGACGTAGCCCAGGATCCCGAAGAACACGATCGCGTAGACGTCGTACGCGTTGAACCCCAGGGAGTAGGTGCCGATCGCGGCGAACAGGATGATCATGGGGAACAACACCTGGTACGGGATGCGCAGCATGCGCACCCAGACGCCGATCAGCGGCAGGTTCAGCAGCACGAGCAGCACGTTGCCGATCCACATCGACGCGATGAGGCCCCAGAACAGCGCGGGTTCGTCGGTGATGACGTTCGGGCCGGGGGTGATGCCGTGGACGATGAACGCGCCGACCATCAGTGCCATGACCGGGTGGGCGGGCAGGCCCAGGGTGAGCAGCGGGATGAACGACGTCTGCGCGGCGGCGTTGTTCGCCGACTCGGGGCCGGCGACGCCCTCGATCGCGCCGCGCCCGAACTCCTGCTGCCGCTTCGAGATCCGCTTCTCGACGGCGTACGAGGTGAACGAGGCCAGCACGTGGCCACCGCCGGGCAGGACGCCGAGCGCGGCGCCCAGACCGGTGCCCCGCAGGATCGGGCCGACGATCCGGCGCCGGTCCTCGCGGGTCGGCCAGAGGTTCTTCACCTTGCTGACGACCGCCGTGCGGGTCTGCTCGTTCTCCAGGTTGCGCAGGATCTCGGCCACCCCGAACATGCCGACGGCGACCGACACGAAGTCGATGCCGCCGTACAGCTCGCGCTGGTCGAACACGAACCGTGGCGTGCCGGTGTAGATGTCCTGGCCGACCGTGCCGAGCAGGACGCCGAGCGCGATCATCGCCAGTGCCTTGAGCGCCGAGCCGCGCGCCAGCGCGATCGACACGATCAGGCCGAGCAGCACCAGCGAGAAGTAGTCGGCCGCGCCGAACTGCAACGCGACGCGGGCCAGCGGTGGGGCCGCGACGGCCAGCGCGACGGTGGCCACCGTACCGGCGATGAAGGATCCGATCGCGGCGGCGGCCAGCGCCGCGCCGGCCCGGCCCTGCCGGGCCATCTCGTGCCCGTCCAGCGCGGTGACCGCCGCCGACGACTCGCCGGGCAGGTTGATCAGGATGGCGGTCGTCGAGCCGCCGTACTGTGCGCCGTAATAGATGCCGGCCAGCATGATCAGCGCCGTCACCGGCTCGAAGTTGAACGTGATCGGCAGCAGCATCGCCACCGTCGCCGTCGGCCCGATGCCGGGCAGCACGCCGACCGCCGTCCCGAGCAGCACTCCCACGAAGCAGTAGAGGACGTTCTGTACCAGGAGGGCGGTCGAGAAGCCCAGCGCGAGGTTGTCGAGAAGTTCCATGCCTCAATCCGGATGCCGCATCAGAACCCCAGCCACGGGCCCCATAGCGGGATCCGCAGCTGAAGTCCGACGACGAAGATGAGCGTGCTGGCCAGGGTCAGCCCGGCGGCCACGGCCACGGCCGTGAGCGGCCGTACGCGCGTGCTGGCCAGCGTGGTGAGCAGGGCGGTCACCGCCGCTGTCGGGACGAATCCGAGGCCCCGGACGGTGAATCCGAAGAACAGGACCGCGAGCACGATGACGGCGACCGCACGCCAGGGGATCGGCCCGAACGAGATCACCTCGCCGGCGATGAGTCCCTTGATGACGATCGCCAGGCCCAGGGCTGCCGCGATCGCGCCGACCAGCAGCGGGAAGGCGCCGGGGCCCATCCGCAGCGGGGTGCCCAGCTCGTAGCCGAGCGACCCCACCACGAATGCGCCACCGATCAGGATGAAGATCCCCCCGGCGAGTACGTCAGGGAAGGACCGGCGGCGCTCCACCTCAGGAGGCCTTGACGCCGGCGTCGGCGATGACCTTGGCCCAGGTGCCGAGCTGCTCTTCGAGCTTGGCCCGGTGCGCCTGCGGGGTCGCGTCCTCGGCCGGGACCGGCGCGGTGCCGAGCTTGGCCATCTGGTCGATGACCTTCTGGTCGGCCAGTGCCACCTTCAGCGCCTCGGTCAGCTTCTGAACGACCTCCTGCGGCGTGCCCTTCGGGACATAGAGGCCGTGCCACACGCTGACCTGGAGCTTGGGCAGCCCGGCCTCGGTCGTGGTGGGCAGGTCGGGCAGGCTCTTCACCCGCTCCGGCGTGGTGACCGCGTACGCCTTCACCTCGCCCGCGGAGATCTGGCCGCTGGTGTTGGTCGTCTGGTCGCACATGAAGTCCACCTGGCCGCCGACGAGGTCGGTCAGCGCGGGGCCGGTGCCCTCGTACGGGACCTCCTGGAGCTTGACGCCGGCGGCGGTCTGGAACAGCAGGCCGCACAGGTGGGACGCGGCGCCGATGCCGGCGTTGGCCAGCGTGACCTTGTTGGCGTTCGCCTTCACGTAGGTCACGAGGTCCTGGAGCGTCGCGGGCTCGAAGTCCTTGCGGGCGACGATCGTCATCGGCACCTCGGTGACGAGCCCGACCATCTCGAAGCTCTCGAGCGGCTTGTAGCCCAGGTTCTGGTACAGCGCGGGCGCCGTCGACATGCCGATGTGGTGCATGAGCACGGTGTAGCCGTCGGGTTCGGCCCGCGCGACCTCGCCGGCGCCGACCGTGCCGCCCGCGCCCTCGACGTTCTGGACGACGATCTTGCCGCCGAGCTTGGCGGCCATCGGCTCGGCGATCATGCGGGTGACGGTGTCCGTCGGGCCGCCCGCGCTGAACGGCACGACGAACGTGATGTTCTGATCCGGGTAGCCTCCGGTCGCGGCTCCGCCAGTGGCGCCTCCGCCGGGCGCGCCTCCGCTGCCGGAGCAGGCGGCGACGAGCGAAACGACGCCGATCGCGGCGATCATCCGCGCGGCGGCCCGGTACCTGCTGGTCGTTCTCATATCGCGGCCTCCTCGTCAGCGCATTCGCATTCGTCGGTGAGTGCGCGGCCTCAGTCTCGGCGGGCAGGGACGCGCGTAGTGTCAGAGGAATCCCAAGAATGCGCCGGATGTCAGAGAAATCCCAAGAACTGAAGGGCTAACACGATTATCGACCCGGGCCGTACAATCCGGTATGCGGATCACCATCATCGAAGATGACGACCGCGTGGCGCGGGGTCTGGTGACCGTCCTGGCTCAGGCGGGGTTCGAGGTCCACCGGATCGCCACCGCCGCGGAGGCCGTACGTGCCGCCCCATCCGATGTGGTCCTCGTCGACCTGGGTCTGCCCGACGGCGATGGGCTCGACGTGATCCGCAAGCTGCGTGACCGCCCGGAGACCGCCGTCATCGCCGTGACAGCACGATCAGAGGAGCACGAGCGGGTCCGTGGCTTGCGCGCCGGCGCCGACGACTACATCGTGAAGCCGTTCGGCATCCCGGAGTTGCTGGCCCGGATCGACGCCGTCCTGCGGCGCACCCGGGTGGCCCGCGCCCTGAGCCACGAGGACGAGCCGCTCGTCCTCGGCCCGATGCGGATCGGCGTCGGCACCCGCGAGGTCACCGTCGACGGCACGCCCGTGACCTTGACCCGCAAGGAGTTCGAGCTGCTCCTGCTGCTGGCCCGGCGGGCTCCGAACGTGGTCAGCCGCGACGTCATCCTGGACCAGATCTGGGGCGCGACCTGGGAGTCCTCGAGTCGCACCCTGGACACTCACATCGCGGCGTTACGGCACAAGCTCGGGCCGGCCGTGGTCATCCGCACGATCCACGGGGTCGGCTATCGGCTCCTGGCCGACCGGCCGGAGCTGATCGGCTGACGCGCCGTGCACCGTCGCCTGCTCGTCGTCCTGGTGCCCCTCGCGGTGTTGCTCGTCGCGGCGCTGGGGGTGCCGCTCAGCGTCTCCGTGGCCGAGCGGGAGATGCAGGAGACGTACGTCGACCGGCTCAACGACGTCGGCCGGTTCGCGTCGCTGGCCGAGACCGCGCTGTCCACCGGGCGGACCGAGGCGCTCCAGCAGGAGCTGGCGCGCTACCACGAGCTGTACGGCATCCCGGTCGCGGTGATCGACAGGTCGGGCACGGTGCTGCTCGGACCAGCCGGTGCGTACCAGGAGGCGGCGCGGGCCGAGCCGGCTTTGCCCCGGATCGTGACCGCGGCGCTGGCCGGGGCGAGGCCCGAACCGTCCGGGGAATGGCCGCCGTGGGACGACTCCGCCCTCGTGGTCGCGGAGCCGGTGGGCCGGGACAGCGAGGTCGTCGGCGCCGTCGTGACGATTTCCGACCTGTCGAAGACGCGCGGGCGCATCCTCGTGCGATGGGCCCAGCTCGCCGGGCTCGGGCTGCTGCCGCTGATCGCGCTGGTGGCCGTCGCCTGGCCGGTATCGGCGTGGGTGTTGCGGCCGGTGCGGGAGCTGGACGCGGCGAGCTCGCGGATCTCGCAGGGCGACCTCACCATCCGGGCGGACGCCGAGGCCGGCCCGGTCGAGCTGCGGCGCCTGGCGGAGACGTTCAACACCATGATGGACGCGGTCGAGAACGCCGTGCAGCGGCAGCGGGCGTTCGTGTCCGACGCCTCGCATCAGTTGCGCAACCCGCTGACCAGCCTCCGGCTCGCGGTGGAGAGCCTGGAACCGCATCTGCGCGCGGCCGGCAACGGGCGGCAGGTGTACGACGTCGCCGTCGACGAGCTGAAGGCGATGCAGCGGATGCTGAACTCGCTGCAGGCCAGTGCGCGGATGGAGAGCATACGGACGGCGTCGCCGGTGGATCTCGACGCGGTGCTGGCGACCCGGGTGGACCGGTGGCGGGCGTTGACGGCGACGGCGGGGCAGACACTGGCGGTCGACGTGCCGCCGGGGTTGCGCTTGCTGGAGCCGCCGGGCGGGCTCGGCAGCATCCTGGACGAGCTGATCAGCAACGCGTTACGGCTGTCGGACGCGCAGGTGGTGGAGGTGACCGCCCGAGTGGTCCCTGGTGGTGCGGGCGCCGGGCACGGTGATGGTGCGGGCGCGGGGCGCGGCGGTGGTGCGGGCGCCGGGCAGGGCGACGCCTCCGCGGCCGGAGACGTGGTCACGATCGCAGTGCGTGACGACGGCCAGGGGATCGACGCGTCCGAGCGGGCCCAGGCGCTACGGCGGTTCTGGCGGTCGCCGCGGCATCAGAACGTGCCCGGGACCGGCCTGGGACTGGCGATCTGCGCCGACCTCGTCGGGGCGGCCGGGGGCGAGCTGCGGCTGGAGGCGGGCCTGCCGCGTCCGGACGGGTCCGGGGACGGATTCGCCGCGGTGGTCGCGTTGCCGGTCGTCCCGCGGGCGGCGTCGTCCTCCGGCGCCCCCGCTCCGTCGCCGGACTGAGAAGCCGGGCTCTCGCCCCGGCTCCGTCGTGCGTTCTGAGGAGCCGGGCTCTCAGCGCTTGCGGTCGCGGAACCAGGCGGCCGCGCCCGGATGGAGCGGGGTCGATGCGGTGGAGATCCCGGTACGCACGTTGATCTGCCACGCTTCGGGAACGGCTTCGGCGTCGTCGCGGCCGGCGGCGGTGATCGTGCCGGTGTGCGTGAAGATCGTGTCGGTGATGGCGTAGACCAGGTCGTCGGGCAGGTCGTTGCGGACGAGAAGCACGTTCGGCACAGCGACGGTGCGGGTGGCCGGGACGCCGGCGTAGGCGGTCGTGGGGATCATGGCCGGAGTGTAGGGACCTGGGAACGCCGTGAACAGCGCGTCTGCCTGCGCGTCCAACGGGATCAGCCGGATCGGGTGCCGCTGCGCCAGCTCCGTGATGGCGGGTGTCGGGACGCCGGTCAGGGAGAACATCGCGTCGATCGCGCCGGCGCGCAGTGCTGCCGCCGATTCGGCCTGGCTGAGGTACCGGCTATCGGTGTTCACCAGGCCGAGCTTGAGAATCCGCAGCGACGTGAACTCGGTGCCCGAGTCACGGGCGCCGAGGGATATGCGCTTGCCCTCGAGGTCCCGGAACTCCTCGATCGCTGAACCGGCCATGACCACGAGATGCAGGTGACTGTCGTAGAGCCGGCATATCGCCGAGAGCCCTTCGGGCGCGCTGCCGTCGGTCGTGATCAGCGCGTCCAGGCTCGTCAGCCCAAGGTGCACCTCGCCGGCCCGCAGCATCCGGATGTTGTCGGTGGACGCCCCGCTCGGCACGGTGCTCACCGTGGCCCCCGGCACCTGCTCGGAGATGTGTTCGGCCAGCGAACCGCCGATGCGCCGGTACACCGCCCCCGCCGGCCCGGTGGCCAGTCGCAGGTGGACTCTGTCGATCTCGGGCTGCTGGGAGCAACCGACGAGCAACCCTCCGGTGGCCAGGAGCACCGCCCGACGGCTGAGCCGCCGCTCGTTCGGGATGTCCCTGCCCGCCTCGGTCACGATCGGCACGGTAGCGAGCAGAGATCACGAAACAGCCCTCCCATTCCCTGCACAAGGTGTGGGTTTGACCGGCGGCCAACCCAGCGAATACTCTCAATGGTCAATTGGATTTCCCCGGTAGACACTGCAGGTAGGTGGGTTACCGATCGCACGAAAGTAGGGTCCTCCGGTGGCCGATCTTCCCCTCTCCCGGCGCTCTCTTCTGCGGTCCGCCGCGCTCGCGGGCGGGCTCGCGTCCCTGCCGGGGCTGCTGGCCGCCTGCGGCTCCACCACCCCCGCGCCGCGGCGGCAGCAGGGGAGCGTCGACGTGCTGCGGGTGGCGCTGCCCTCCTCGATCGGTTCGCTGGACGCGGGCAAGGAGGCGGGGATCATGAACTACGTCGTCGGCCTCCTGGTGCAGGAGGCCCTGGTCGGGGTCGGCCAGGACGGCAGCCTCCATCCCTCCCTGGCCGAGTCGTGGACCAGGAAGGACGCCAGGACCTACGTCTACAAGCTGCGCGCCGGTGTGACGTTCTCCGACGGCGCGCCGCTGACCGCCCAGGACGTGGTGGCCAGCCTGAACCTGCACGCGAAGAAGGGCTCCAGTACGGCGTTCGCGTACGCCTACGCGAACGTGGACGCGATCGAGGCCACCGGTCCTGCCGAGGTGACCATCACGCTCAAGAGCCCCGACGCGTCCTTCGCCTGGACCCCCTCGCCCGGCACGCTGCTGGTGACCAGCGAGAAGTTCATCGAGGCCACCGGCGAGCGGATCGGCACGCCCGAAGGCAAGCTGCTGGGCACCGGGCCGTACAAGGTGGCCGAGTTCGCCCCGGATTCGCACGTCACGCTGGAGCGTAATGACACCTGGTGGGGCGGCCGGGCGCCGTTCCGGCAGATCAAGATCGACTTCATTCCCGAGGAGTCCACGCGCCTGCTGGCGATGCGCGGCGAGCAGGTGGACGTCGCGCTGAACGTCCCCGCCGAGCAGCTCGACCAGTGGCAGACGATCCCGGACGTCCAGCTCAAGACCGCCGCCGACCGTTCCCTGGTCACCCTCGCCTTCAACACCGCCAAGAAGCCCTGGGACGACGTGCACGTACGCAAGGCCGTCGCCCATGCCGTGGACCGGGAAGGCATCGTCAGGAGCGTCCTGCGCGGGCACGGCACGGTCGCCACCACGATCCCCGACCCCGCCCAGTGGGGCGGCGTGCTGGACCAGGCCGAGGTCACCAGCCTGTACGCGTCCATCCCGCAGTACGAGTTCGACCTGGCCAAGGCCAAGGCGGAGCTGGCCCAGTCGGCCACCCCCGGCGGCTTCAGCGACGTGCTGACCTACCCCAGCAGCGGCCCGCAGCTCGGCCGGGCCGCCCTCACCCTGGCCGAGAACCTCAAGGGCATCGGCATCACGCTGGAGGTCAAGGAGGTGCCGCTGGAGCAGTGGATCGCCGACCTCGGCAAGCACGCCTCCGGCATCTACCTGGGCTGGTACTTCGCCACCACCGGCGACCCGGCCGAGTACGTCAACCAGCTCCTGCACGGCTCGGCCACCGGCGCGAACGGCACCAACATCGCCGAGTACGACAACGCCGAGGTGACGAGACTGCTCGACGATGCCAAGGGCGGCACCGACGACGCGGTCCGGGGCAAGTCGCTCGGCGAGGCGCTCGTCAAGGCCGCCGCCGACGTGCCGTACCAGCCGCTGTGGTGGGGGGAGGCGGCGACCGCGTTCGGCAAGGCGGTCACCGCCGACGGATTCGGCCCGTACTTCTTCGTCGGTCCGTGGGCTTCGAAGGTGGCCGCCCGCTGATGACCTCGCCCATCGATGTTCATCGGGCACTGGCGGGGATGCGGTATCCGGAGTCCGTGGCGCTGCATCCGGAGGGCGACCGGGTCGCGTGCGTGCTCGACGGGGTGGCGCACCTGATCGGCCTCGACGGCGACCGCACGCCCGTGCCCGGGCGGCAGCACACGCTGACGCGGTGGCTGCCCGGCGGGCGGCTGCTGCTCGCCTCCGGCGGCGACCGCGTGGAGATCAGGTCGGGCACCACCCTGGAACCGCTCTGGCAGGGCCGGGTGCGCGGGGAGATCGAGGACCTCATCCCCGGCGACGACGGCACCGTACTGGTGCGCCTGGCCGACCCCGGCAGCGAGCGCGACGGAAGCCACCTGGGCCTGCGTGTCCACGACCCCAGCGACCCCTTCGTCCGGACGCCTGGCGGGCGGCTGCGTCGGCTGGCCTGGTTCGGCGCGGACGGTGACGGGCCGCACGAGATCGTGCTGCCGGGCCTGAGCGTGTGGGACGCCGACTGGCGGGACGGCCGTGCGCTCGCGGTCACCTCCGAGGACGAGACGCCTGCGGGCTACTACCGTCCCAGGCTCGACCTGATCGACGCCCGCACCGGCGACGTGCGGGTTCTGCACACGACGTCCTGGCAGCTCAACCGGCCCAGGCTGGCCCCGGGCGGGCGGACGGCGGTGGCGGTCGAAGGGCTGTCGATCGTCTCGGGGCGGATCCTGCGCGCCGACCTCGACACGGGCCGGGTGGCGTACCTGGGAGAGGTGGACGACGTCACCGACCTCGGCTGGCTGGACGACCAGACCCTCTGGTTCACCGGCTGGTCGGGCACCGGTGTGCACGGCGGCGTCCTGAGCGCGGTCGACGGCCGGGTGCTCAGCCACTGGACCGCCTGGGGCACCCTGGGCGGTCGCGACGGCCAGCCGTCGTTGTCGGTGGACCGCTCGGGCACGTTGGCCGCCGCCGTGTGGGAGACGGCCGAGTGCCCGCCCGAGGTCGCCGTCGCCCCGCTCGGCGGCGGCGACTGGCGCCCGATCACCACGGAGAACGCCGGCCTGACGCGCCTGGCCGTCCGCCAGGCTGAGGTGTCCTGGACCGGCGACGACGGACAGGTCGTCTCCGGCCTCCTGCTCACGCGGGGGCCGGCGGGGCCACGGCCGCTGGTCGTCATCGCGCACGGCGGGCCCACCTGGTTGTGGTCCAGCGCGTTCGCCCCAGCCGAATCCAACCAGCTCGCCGTGCCGCTCGCGCACGCGGGCGCCGCTGTCCTGCTGCCCAACCCGCGCGGCAGCAGCGGCCGCGGTCAGGACTACGCGCGCGCCGTCATCGGGCGGGTCGGCGAGGTGGACCTCGGCGATCTGCTCGCCGGGGTGGACCACCTGGTGAAGGCCGGAGTCGCCGATCCGGAGCGGATGGCCGTCATGGGCCTGAGCTACGGCGGCTACCTCACGGCCTGGGCCACCACGCGTACCGGCCGTTTCCGCGCCGCCGTCGTCATGTCAGGCGTGAGCGACTGGCTCAGCTTCAGCACGGCCAGCAACCTCGCCGGCGGCTTCGACCCCCTCTACCACGGCGGGGCCGACCCCACGACGCCGCAGGGCCGTGAGCACCTGGCCGCCCGCTCGCCCGTTTACCACGCGGCCGGCGCCGCCACACCCACGCTGATCCTGCACGGCGAGGAGGACCGGACCACCCCGCCCGGCCAGGCGGAGCAGCTGTATCGTGCCTGGTCGGCGGCGGGTGTGAGCACCGAGCTCGTCGTCTACCCTCGGGAGGGGCACGAACTGGTCGAGGGCGCCCACCGCACGGACGCCGCCCAGCGTGTGATCGGCTGGCTGACCAGGGGCGGGGTGTTGTGATGGGCTGGGCCGGGTTCCTGCTGCGCAGGTTCGCGGGCACCGCCGCCGTCGTGCTGCTGCTGTCGGTCGGCGTGTTCCTCCTGCTCTACCTGGCCCCCGGCTCCATCCAGCAGACGCTGCTCGGCACCCGTCCGGCCACCGCCGAGACCATCGCCGCCATCCAGGCCCGCCACCACCTCAACGACCCGGTCGCCCTGCAGTATCTGCGCTGGTTCGGCGACGTCCTGCGCGGCGACCTCGGCACCTCCATCAGGACGGGCATGCCCGTCTCCGACATGCTCGGGCAGCGGCTGCCGCTCACCCTCGCCCTCGTCGGGTACGGCACGTTGCTGGCCGCACTCGCCGGGATCCCGCTCGGCGTGCTCGGCGCGCTGCGCCGGGGCCGGGTCACCGACAGGCTGGTGGTGACCGCCGGAGTGGTGGGGCTCAGCGCGCCGCCGTTCGCGGTCGGGCTGCTGCTGCTCGTGGTGTTCGCCCTCTGGCTCGGCTGGTTCCCTGTCTACGGCACCGGGCAGGGAGCCGGTGACCAGCTCTGGCACCTCACGCTGCCCGCCGCCGCGCTGGCGCTGGGAGCCGTGGGGTTGCTCATCAGGTTCGGCCGGGCCGCTCTGGTGCGCGAGATGGAACAGGACTATGTGGTGTTCGCCCGGGCCCGCGGGCTGAGCGGGCCGCTCGTGCTCGGGTACGCGATGCGTAACTCCCTGGTGCCGATCCTGACCGCCGCCGGGCTCGTGGTCACCGGCATGCTGGCGGGGACCGTGCTGGTGGAGGTGACGTTCGCGCTGCCGGGGCTGGGGTCGCTGCTGGTCGACTCGGTCACCTTCAAGGACGTGCCGGTCGTGCAGGCGCTCGCGCTGCTGCTCACCGTGCTCATCTCCGGCGTCAACCTGCTCGTCGACATCGGCTACTCGATCATCGATCCCCGGGTACGGCTCGGCCGGAGCGTGTCGTGAGCCGCCGCGTGCCGGTCGGCGTGAGCGTGTCGCTGGCCGTGCTCGCGGCGGTCGCCGTCGCCGCGGCGTTCGCGCCCTGGCTGGTGCCGGGCGCCACCGCCCAGGACCTGATGACCGGCATCTCGGGCCCCGGCCCCGGCCACCCGCTGGGCACCGACGACCTCGGCCGCGACGTGCTGCAACTGCTCGTCGCCGGGGCCCGCACGGCCGTGCCGGGGGCGCTCGCCGTGGCGGCCGGGTCGATGCTGATCGGGAACCTGATCGGGCTGGCCGCCGGATATTTCGGCGGATGGGTGGACACCTTGGCCATGCGCTGGGCCGACCTGATGTTCTCGCTGCCCGCGCTGCTCGTCGCGATCGTCGTGGCGGGTGTGCTCGGCGGCGGGTACGGGCCGGCCATCGGCGTGCTCGTCGTCCTGTTCGCGCCCACGGACACCCGCGTGGTGCGCGGAGCCGTCCTTGAGCAGCGGCACCGGCCGTACATCGAGGCGGCGCTGCTCAAGAACCTGTCCTCCTGGCGCATCATGACCAGGCACATCTGGCCCAACATCGCCTCGGTCGCGCTGGCCTCCGCCTTCCTCAACTTCGCCTACGCGCTGGTGTCGCTGTCGTCGCTGTCGTTCCTCGGCCTCGGCGTGCCCGCAGGCTCTCCGGACTGGGGGCGGACGCTGGCCGACAACCGCACCCAGTTGCTCGCCAACCCGTGGGCCGTCGTCGCACCCGGGCTGGCCATCATCGCCACCGCCGCCGCGCTCAACATCGTGGGCGACTGGCTGCACGAGCGCGTCGACCGGCGCGGAAGGACGCGCTGACATGCTGCGCGTGGACGACCTCACCGTACGGCAGCCCGCAACCGGGCGAACCCTGCTCTCCGGCGTGTCCTTCGAGGTCGCGCCGGGGGAGTCGGTCGCGATCGTGGGCGAGTCCGGCTCCGGCAAGTCGCTGACCGTGCGGGCGCTGCTCGGGCTGCTGCCCGGCGGGCTGGAGTCGCACGGACAGGTGGTCATCGACGGGCAGCGGGTGGACGACGACCCCCGGGCCCGCCGGCGGCAGCGCGGCGGCACCGTGTCCCTGCTCATGCAGGACCCGTTCACCCTCCTCAACCCGCTGCGCAAGGCCGGCAGGCAGATCGCCGACGGCCTGCCGTCCGGAGCCGACCCGAAGGCCGAGGTGCCCAGGCTTCTCGCCGAGGTGGGTCTGCCCGCCGAGGTGGCCGAGCGCTACCCGTTCCAGCTCTCCGGCGGCATGCGGCAGCGCGTGGGGCTCGCCGCCGCGCTCGCGGCCGCGCCGCGCGTCCTGGTGGCCGACGAGCCGACCACCGCTCTGGACGCCACCACCCAGCGGGAGGTGCTGGCCCTCATCCGGCGCGTCCAGCGCGAGCGGGACATGACCTTCCTGCTCATCACCCACGACCTGCGGCTGGCCTTCTCGATGTGCGACCGGATCATGGTCATGTACGCGGGCCGGGTCATGGAGGTGGGGCGCGCGGCGGAGCTGCGCGAGGAGCAGCACCACCCGTACACGCGGGCGCTGCTCGCCGCCGAGCCACCGGCGGACCGGCGGCTGGCCGTCATCCCGTCGGTGCCGGGCTCGGTCCCGGCGCACGACGCGGTCGCCGATCGATGCGGCTTCGCCGATCGGTGCGCGCACGCCGTGGCCGCCTGCCGGGTGGGCGTACCAGAGCTGCGATCCATCGGCGCGGCCGGCGTGCCGGAGGCGCGGCCGCTGGACGGGGGACGGCTGTCCGCGTGCGTACGAGCGGAGGAGTTGCCGGTCGCGCCGGCACCCCCGCTCGGTGTGGCGGCGACCCCGCGCGGCGCAGCCGAGCCGATCCTGGACATCCGCGATCTGCGCAAGACCTACCCCGGCGCGTCCCGTCCCGCGCTGGCCGGCGTGAGCTTGAGCGTGGCCCCTGGGGAGATCGTCGCCGTCGTCGGCGAGTCGGGCTCCGGCAAGACCACCCTGGCCCGGTGCGTGACGGGCCTGGAACGCCCCGACTCCGGTACGGTCCTGCTCGACGGCGGCGACTGCTCGGACTACACCCGCATGACCCGCCAGGCGGTACGCCGGGCCCGCCGCACCGCACAGATGATCTTCCAGGACCCGTACTCGACGCTGAATCCTGCCAGGACGGTCGGCGCGACGCTCAAGGAGGCCCTCGCCGCCGACGGCCGCCCGCCCGACGTCGGCGCGCTGCTGGACCTGGTGGGCCTGGACCCCGCCCTGGCCGCGCTCCGGCCCGCCAACCTGTCGGGCGGCGAGCGCCAGCGCGTGGCCATCGCCCGGGCCGTCGCCGGCGAGCCCCGCCTGCTGGTCTGCGACGAGCCCGTCTCCGCCCTGGACGTCTCCGTCCAGGCGCAGGTGCTCACCCTGCTGGCCGGGCTGCGGGAACGATTGTCCATGGGCATGCTGTTCATCACCCACGACCTGGCCGTGGTGCGCCAGCTGGCCGACCGGTTGTACGTCCTGCGCGCCGGCGAGTGCCTGGAGAGCGGGCCGGTGCAGCGTGTGCTCGACGCGCCGGACCACCCCTACACCAGGAAACTGCTGGACAGCGTCCCCGACGGGTCGAGTGCCTGGCCGGGTCAGTCCTCCGAATAGGAGATCAGCGTCAGCACCCGGCAGCCCTGCTCCCCGGTGACGTAGACATGGTCGAGCTCGGCGGCGAAGCGCACCGCGTCACCCTCGCCCAGCAGCACGGACCACGTGCCGGTCTCCACCGTGACCTCGCCCGCCACCACGTAGGCGTGCTCCACCGACCCCCGCCCGTGGGCGCTCTTCGCGCTGCGCGTCAGCGGCGGCAGGTCGCCCTCGGCCAACTCGAAGCGCCGCCGGTCGGGCGCCGCGAACAGGCTGCGCACCGTCGTGTCACCCACCTGCAGCGGCATGCCCTCACCCCGCCGGAGCACCTCCGGCCCGAGCAGGTGAGTGCGGGTCAGCTCGGCGAACGTCAGGTCGAGCGCCGCCGCCAGCCGGGTCAGCACCTCGATCGTGGGGTTGGCGACTCCGCGCTCGATCTGCGAGATGAGCGCCTTGCTCACCCCGGTCAGCTCGGCCAGCTCGCGCACGCTGAACCCCCGCGCCAGCCGGGTGCCGCGCAGATTGCCGGCGATCGCCCCGCGCACCCCCGAGGCCGGCCCCGCGGTGGCCGCGACTGCGGGGGTCTTGTCGTGCCGCACGTGGGGTCCCTCCCGTCGAACGCTGCCTCCATCATGCCGTGCCCGGCCTGATGATCGAAGACGTGCCTCCCCGCGAACCGTTCCGGGCTCCGGCCCGCACCCGCGCTGCTGGGCCTGGGCCTGGCCCTGCTCGGCGCACTCGCCGGCTACGGCTCCGTCGACGACTTGTTGTCCGGCACCGTCCTGGGCACGCTCCCCATCATCGCGTGGTACGGCCTGCACGTGCTGGCCGCGCTGGCCCTGGCAGCCACGCTGGTGATCTCTTCGCACCGGGAGGCCGCGCGCCATCCCAGAACGCCGGCCTTCGTTGCCCTGAGCCTCGCCCTCACTGCCCTGGTGTTCTTCTGGCGCTGACGCGCTGCTGCGGACCGTTCTTGTCACCGGCCATGCCGATGGGGTTGATGTTGGTCGCCGACGCTCCCCGGTCAGGGCAGTGTTCAGGTTGAGTCCATTTCATCCCGGATCCTCGTGCTGCAGAATGCTGGGCCATGACGGTATTGCGAGTGCCGGCCGGCGGGTTGGACGCTCCGCCCCGTCGGCAGAGTCCTGGGGCGAAAGCGTGAGGTGGCGGCTCGCAGCCTCAACCTTTTGCGCGCTTGCCGCTGCGGCTCTGGCCGCCGTACAGGTCCTCACCGCGCACCGCTTCGGCGTCAATGAATGGACGATCGAAGGGGGCTCGTACTCGGAGTACATCGACTGGGACCACGCGGTGACCCGCTCCACCTGGTATCCGGCCGCTTCCACACTGGTCGCCTCCGCGATCACGTACCGCGTGTTCCAGCGTGCGCCGTGGTCCTGGCTGTGGTTGCCGCCGGCGGCCTGGCTCGGCTCCTCCCTGTCCGCTGTCCCACTTCTGTACGGCCTGGCATCCGCGGCGCCGGAAGACGGAATCAACTCCAGCCCATCCGAGGTGGCCTGGGCGACGATCATCGGCGGCGCGATCGGCGTCGCCGCAGCGATGGCGGCGCTGCGGCATCGGGAGGTCGGGATCGGCCTGGTGGCCTACACCCTGTGGGTCTCCATCCTGGAATTCACCAGACCCTGGTGGTGGGACAGGCCGCCGACCTTCGACCCCATGCTCACGGAAGGCGTGTTGAGCAGCGAAACCGGTGAGTACGTGGTGCAGGCGACCCTCATCGAGGCCGGTGGGGTCACCGCCGGGCTGATCGGACCAGTCATGGTCAGCGGCACCATCGCGGCATGGGCGGCGGCACAGCGCGGCCGATGGATGATCGGTGCCCTCGCGGGCACGGCCGGCCCACTTCTGCTTTGCTCTGTCTATCTCACGATCGATCCGGGCTTGAACGACCAGGACAGCCTTCAGGCCACTCTGTGGTTCAACTCCATCGTGGCGTTGCTGATCGGGCTCTGCGTCAGCACGATCACCGCCACCCTCTCCCAGACCATCGCGAAACGGAAACAGGCCGGTGCCCGTGACGGGTCTGGATGGTGAAGGGCATCTGGGCGTGACCGTTCTCGATCGTCGATCCTGATCGCCGGCTCGTGACCACCGATCCCGCTCCGCTCCCACCTGAGAGCGATGGTTGGGCCGTGTCGATCCGGCCGGTGGCCGTTCGTGTAGAGGTCGGGACGCCGACATCGTGCCGGCGTCGGAGAAGGGCGGTAATGGGATGGCTGAGATACGCACGCTGCTGACCGGTCGGGGTCTGGTCGAGTCGCCTCGCTGGCACGGTGACCGGTTGTACTTCTCGGACTGGTCGGTGGGCGAGGTCGTCGCCGTCGACCTGGCCGGCCGCAGCGAGGTGGTGGCGCGTGTGAAGTCGCTGCCGCTGTGCATCGCGTGGCTTCCGGACGATCGGCTGGTGATCGTCTCATCGGCGGACGGGCGGCTGTTGCGCCGACAGCCCGACGGGACTCTGGTCACTCACGCGGACCTCGGCCGGCCAGGCTGGAATGACGTCGTGGCCGACGGCCGCGGCAACGTGTACGTCAACGGCGTCGGCTTCGACCCGATGGCCGGGGAGACATTCAGGCCTGGCTCCGTCTCCCTGGTCACGGCGGACGGCTCGGTACGCCAGGTGGCCGAGGACATCGCGTTCCCCAACGGGATGGCGGTGACGCCCGACAACTCCACACTGATCGTCGCCGACTCCTATCGGCACCAGCTGGTGGCCTTCGACATCGGCGCGGACGGCGGGCTGTCCGGCCGGCGTATCTGGGCCGAGTTGGGTGAGGGTGTGCCGGACGGCATCTGCGTGGACGCGCAGAACGCTGTCTGGTACGCCGACGTGCCCAACCAGCGGTGTGTGCGCGTCGCCGAGGGCGGCACGGTCCTGCAGGTCGTGGAGTTGGACCGCGGCGGCTTCGCCTGCGCGCTGGGCGGCCCCGGAAAAACCACGTTGTTCGTCGTGGCCGCCGAATGGCAGGGTATGACCGAGTCCGAGATGGTGACGCCCGGCACGGGCCAGGTGCTCGCTACGCAGGTCGACGTACCGGGAGCGGGCTGGCCGTGATGGCCGGCTGGAACAGCGCCACCAGCGTCCCCCGCCGGCGGTCACGCCCGTCGGAGCGCCGAGGACATCAGCTCATCCGACCCCGCCCTGCCTGGCCATGCCGAAGGGCGCCGCCTGTCCTCGCCCGCTGACGTTGCGATCGCCGGTTCCGAACGTTGCCAGTAAGGTCTCCGGGAGACATCGGCGCGAACGGGAAGACCTTGGCGTGAACGTGGGCGTCGTCGGGCAGGCAGTGGGGTTGTTCGCTGTCACCAACATCGACGACATTTTGATCTTGGCGTTGTTCTTCGCCCAGGGTGCCGGGCGCCGCGGCGTGGCGGCGCGGGTGGTGGCCGGCCAGTACCTCGGCTTCCTGGGCATCTTGACCGCGGCGGCGGCGGCGGCCGCCTTCGGCGCCACCTTCCTGCCCGACCCGGTCCTGCCCTATCTGGGGCTGCTGCCGCTCGCCCTGGGGCTCAAGTCGGCCTGGCAAGCATGGAGGAACCACCGCGACAGCGCCGAGGAACAGCCGGCGCGAGAGCACACTGGCGGACCGAAGGCGCTGGAGGTGGCTGCGGTCACCTTCGCCAACGGCGGCGACAACATAGGTGTGTACGTCCCGGTGTTCGCCACCGCCGGTGTCGGCTCGATGAGTGTCTACATCATCGTCTTCCTGGCCCTGGTCGCTGTGTGGTGTGCTGCCGGACGATTCTTCGCCACCCGTCCGGTCATCGCCCGGGCGCTGAGTCGGTGGGGCCACATCCTGCTGCCGATCGTTCTGATCGGCATCGGAGTGCTCATCCTGATCGAGGGCGGCGCCTTCGGCTTGTAGTCATCGACGCGGGCGGCCTGGTGGTCGGCTCCGAGCGGGCGCGGCACGCTATACCGGCGACATACCGACGTTCCCTATGCTGACGAATCCTCGTCTACGAATCATGCTGAAGGAACGTCGTGTCCCGTCCCGTACTCATAGCGGTCGTCGCCTTGGTGTTGTCGATCCTCCCCGGTGTGTCCCACGCCGCGTCCCCCGGTGTGGTGGGGACGGCGGCCAACCTCGTACGGGAGGTGGAGCCGCGTGCCGACGGGGTCAGGCATGTGGACACCAAGGCGATGATCACGGCGTTGAAGGCGCTCAACGTGAACACCTACGTCTATCCCATGGCCGGTGACTTCCACCACTGGAGCGACCTGCGTGACGAGTTTCTGCCGGCCGCCGCGGCCGCCGGGATCGACGTGTGGGTTCTGGTGGCCGCGCCGAGCCAGGCGATCTGCTGCATCTCCCGGCCCTACAAGCACGACTATGTGACGTGGGCCCGCGAGCTCGCCACTCTCTCGAAGAGCCACCCGAACCTGATCGGCTGGACCGTGGACGACTACAGCTACGATCTCGAAACGTTCACCCCGGCGTACGTCACGCAGATGCAAGCCGCATCCAAGGCGATCAACCCATCGTTGAAGTTCATCCCGGTCGTCTACTACCGCCACTTCACCGATGCGTTCATCGCCGAGCAGGCCCCGCTGCTGGATGGGGTGATCTTCCCCTTCTGGGATGATCCGCACCGGGACACGTCGTGGACATGGAGCCTGTCCTACCAGGTCAAGCAGCTCGCCAAGCGGCTCCCCGACACCGACGTCTACCTGATGCCGTACGCCTATCCGCTGAGCCACGCCGCCCAGAAACCGACGGTGGCCTACGTCGAGGCGATCACCAAGAAGGCACTCGAGCACGTTCGCGCGGGCGATCTCGCCGGGGTCGTGCAGTACAAGCTCCCCTACACGTCCCGCAGCGACGGATGGACGCGCCCCGCCACCGACAACCTCGCCCGCACCGGCAACGGACGGCTCAGCTTCGTCGTCCAGGCCAACACCGCGACCAGCGCCGGGATGTGGTGCGGCGCCACGCCGACGGTACGGCTGACGCCCCGCGCGACCAAGTACGCGGTGAGCTTCTGGCACCGGGACAACCGCGGATCTACGAGCCCGGCCGGATACCACGTGAAGCAACTTCTCCTCAACGGCCGAGTGGTCTGGCAGCAGGACGTCGCCGCCGATCAGGACGCGTGGCAGAAGGCGACGATCGACCTGACGGCCAAACTGACCGGGGCGACGAGCGCGACGCTGCAATGGCGGCTGTACGAGCGCAAGGGCGTGGGCAACTACTTCGTCGACGTCGGCGTGGACGACATCGTGACCACCGGCCTGCAACTGGGCGACCCCGGCGTGGAGAACGCCGTCACCTGGTCATCCGGCCTGACCCGTCAAGGTGGTCCGGTGTACTGCTCCGCCCAGGTCTACCACCAGAACTACGGCGCCGATCTCAGCGCGCGCGTCGCCAACCTGTACGCCGCCGGCTAACCGCAAGAACCCCAGACGGGAGCCCCCACCGAGGTCCGAACGCGCAAATCGACCTTGAGTCCGTACTGAATCTCAATCCAGCGCCGCCACGACCTCGGCGGTCGTGCAGACAGTGGAGATGCGCGGGAAGATGTAGTCGAAGGCGAACTCATGGGCGCGCGCGTCGAACGCGGTGACCGCGTCCTCGGGCAAGATCACCTTGGGGCCGAACTCGTCGGCGAAACGCGCGGTCTGCTCGACGCCGAAGTTGGTGGCGATCCCGGTGATGATCAGGGTGTCGATGCCATGCTTGCGCAACGCCTCCTCCAGCCCCGTGTTGTGGAACGCACCCCAGGTGCGCTTCACGATCTCCAGGTCGCCGAGTACGCCTTCCACCAGCTCGCTGCCCGATGGCTGCTCCGCGACGCCCGGCCGCTCGACCCGCACGGAGACGACGAGACCGCCCGCCTTTCGCACCGCGTCGGCCAGAGCGAGGGAGTGCGCGACCACGGCAGGTCCGGAATGTGGCGCCGTGGGCTGCTCGACGATGCGCGTCATCAGGTCGATGAGGAGCAACGCGGTGCGGCGGGGATCCAGTCTGTCCATGATCGCCATAGTAGTGATCCCCATCGGTCTTCGAGCCTGTGGACCTGGAGCCGCGGGCCGGCGGCCTCGTCATACCGCGGGTGAACGTCAGACGGCGGGCTCGGTGAGCCGGAAGGTCTGCCGGTACGCCGTGGGGGACACGCCCAGGGCGGCGGTCAGGTGCTGGCGGAGCGAGGCGCCCGTGCCGAAGCCGGCCTCCGCGGCGATCCGGTCCACCGTCAGGTCGGTGGTCTCCAGCAGGCGCCGGGCGAGCTCGACACGCTGCTGGGTGAGCCACTGGCCCGGGGTCATGCCGACCTCGTCGCGGAAGCGGCGCAGGAACGTGCGCACGCTCATCCGAGCGTGCGCGGCCATCTCCTGGAGGGAGATCGGCCGCTGCAGGCGTTCGAGCGCCCATGCCCGGGTCGCCGACGTGGACGAGTCGGCCATCGCCGGGACAGGACGTTCGACGTACTGCGCCTGGCCGCCCTCCCGCCACGGAGGGACGACGCAGCGCCGGGCGACCCGGTTGGCGACCTCGGCGCCGTGGTCACGACGTACCAGGTGCAGGCAGAGGTCGATGCCGGAGGCCACACCCGCCGATGTCAGCACGTCGCCGTCGTCGGTGAACAGCACGTCGGCGTCCAGCACTACCTTCGGGAACATCCGCCGGAAGCGGTCGGCCTCGTTCCAGTGCGTGGTCGCGGGACGGCCGTCCAGCAGCCCGGCGGCGGCCAGCACGAAGGCCGCGGTGCAGATCGACACCAGCCGCACGCCGGGGGAGAGGCGGGCCAGGGCCTCGGCGACCGGCGCGGGCAGCCAGTCCGACACGTCCTCCGCCGCGCCTGTGAACGGGGCGATGACCACCGTGTGGGCCGTCGCGATGACGTCGATCTCATGCTCCACCATGATCGAGAACCCGGCGTTTGTCCGAACGGTACGGCTGACGCCGCAGGTCAGGACCTCGTAGAGCGGCTCGCCGTCCGCTCCGGCGGCGAGGCTGAAGATCCGCTGCGGGATGCTCAGCTCGAACGGATACACGCCCTCAAGGGCCAGGATCGCGACGCGATGCATGGCCAGATTCTTTCACATGTTGGCAATCTGGCCACTCGTGGGCGCAGGGGTGCGAGCGGCAGCCTTGCGGTCGGGCGGGATGGATTCCCGCTGATGTGACTGCCAACGGAGGGGTTTGACATGCCTATCGGGCTTCTCGCCCTGGCCCTGGGGGGCTTCGGCATCGGGCTCACCGAGTTCGGGATCGTGGGCCTGCTGCCCCAGGTAGCGGCGGACCTCGGGGTGAGCGAGCCGGTGGCCGGCCACCTGGTCTCGGGGTACGCGCTGAGCGTGGCGGTCGGCGCCGTCGCATTGACTGCGGCGGCCGGCCGGTTCGAGCGCAAGAAGGTGTTGCTGGCGCTGATGCTCCTGTTCATCGCGGGCAATCTGATCTCCGCGCTCGCACCGGCCTACCCGGTGCTGCTGGTGGGCCGGATCGTCGCGGCGCTGTGCCACGGCGCGTTCTTCGGCGTCGGCTCGGTGGTCGCCGCCGACCTGGTCGCGCCGCACCGGAGGGCCGGCGCCATCGCGCTGATGTTCGGCGGGCTGACCGTGGCCAACGTCGTCGGGGTCCCGCTGGGCACCCTGCTCGGCGAGCAGCTCGGCTGGCGCTCGACGTTCTGGGCGCTCACGATCACCGGCGTCGTCACGCTGGCCGGCATCCGGATGCTCGTGCCGCCGACCCCGGCCCCCGCCGGCACCGGCCTGCGCGGGGAACTCGGCGTCTTCCGCCACCCGCAGGTCTGGGTCTCCCTCGCGGTCAGCGTGCTGGCCTTCGGCGGTGTGATCGGCGCGTTCACCTACATCGCGTTCACGCTCACCGAGGTCAGCGACTTCACCACCGCCACCGTGCCCTGGCTGCTGGTGCTCTTCGGGGCCGGCACGTTCCTGGGCAACCATGTCGGCGGCAAGTTCGCCGACCGGGCGCTGAACACGTCCCTGATCACGATCATGACGATGACCGCCGCAGTTCTCGCGGTGTTCGCGCTGACCGCCCAGAGCAAGGTCATGACGATCGTCTGCCTGCTGCTGATGGGCACGGCCGGACTGGCCACCGCGCCCGGGCTCCAGTTGCGGACCATGAAGTACGCCCAAGACGCCCCCACGCTGGCCTCGGGCGCCAACATCGCGGCCTTCAACATCGGCAACGCCCTCGGCGCCTGGCTGGGCGGCCTGGCCATCGCCGCCGGATACGGCTTCGTCTCCCCTCTGTGGGTCGGCGCCGGCGTCACCGCCGCCGGGCTCGCCGTCCTCGTGGCCGGCTCAGTACGGCCGCGCCGCCCGGCGCCGGCCGAGCCCCCGGTCGGCGTCGCCGACTGATCCGACCGGATCCGGATTCTGGCACTGGGCGGTGGCCGACATCCCCGCCACCGTCACCGAGCTGCCCGAGGGCGCGGGCGACGAGATCGGCTCGGGCCTCCCGGAGGGTGCCTTCCAGCTCCCCAACGACGCCCGCGCGGCCCTGACCGCCACCGCCGAGATCCCCGCCTGATGGCCGGCTATCAGCTCGGAGAGGGTGTGATCGCCAGTAATGAAGGGCGGCTTTCGGGGAGGCGAGGTAGGTGATGAGGCGGCGGCGGGGGACGCGCAGATCAAGGCATGACGGTCCCCGGCGGCCGAGACGAGGGCGCCGCCCGCACGACGTGGCTGGTCGTGAGTGACCGGCCTTGGTGAGGTCCTCAGCTTGCGGACCCGCAGAACACCTTGACCGCGATGCCCATGACCTCCTCCGTGGACGGGTTGCGGGTGGAGGGGTTGATCGACATGGTCAGCGACTTACCCGAGTCCGAGCGGAAGGCGAACGTCTGGTATCCGATCAGCTCGCCGCTGTGACCCCACACCGTGCCGCACGGCAGCGTGTACGCCTGCAGGCCGAGCCCATAGCCGAATCCGACCCCTGTCGCGACGGTCGTGCGCATGGCCCGCAGCGACTCGGCGCTGGTCAGCTTGCCGCTCAGCAGGGCGGACGTGAACCGCTCCAGGTCCGCCGTGGTCGAGATCATCTCGCCCGCCGCCCAGTCGAGCGAGGGGTTCATCCGCGTCGCGTCCACGAGGTCGGGCATCGGCTCGTACCCCTTGGCGTGCGGCGACGGCACACCCGCCCGGTCGCCCGGCACCAGCGTGTGGCGCAGTCCCAGCGGGCGCAGGATGCGGCGCGAGACCTCCTCTCCGTACGGCTTACCGGTCAGCTTCTCCACCAGCAGCCCGAGCACCACGTAGTTGGTGTTGGAGTAGTGCCACTTGCCGTCATCGGGGAGCTTCTTGGCGAAGGCCACTTTCAGCAGCTCACGCGGCTGGTAAGAGCGGAACCGGGCATCTCCGCGCCACCGGTTGGTCGAGTATCCCGGCTCACTCATGTAGTCGTACAGATGGCTGGTGTGATTGAGGAGTTGACGGACCGTGATGCGTTCCCCACCCGGTACCAGGCCCGGCAAGTACTGGTCGATGGGATCGTCGAGCCGCACCTTCCCCTCGTCCACGAGTTGGAGCAGCACGGTCGCGACGAACGTCTTGGTGACGCTGCCGATCCGGAAGTACCCGCTGGGCGAGGGCCGCCCGCCGCGCTCGATGTCGCGCACACCCACGGCGCCGGACCAGGTGCGGTTGCCGTCGGAGACCCGGGCCAGAGCGGCTGTCGCCCCCTTGCCCGCCACGATCGTCTCCAACTCGGGGCGTACCCCGGCGCCCTGACCACCTGTCGCAACGGTTGCCGCTACCAGCACGTTCATCAGCGTCTGCATCATGGGCTCAAAGCTATGGAAGGCCGGCCCGCGGCAGAATGGGGTGCTCCACCTACTCCTCCTGCGGAAAACCACAGCAAGAGGCCGACCAGCGGGACCATGGCCTTGCCTCGTCCGGGAACGGGCTGGTCACCACGACCCCCGGTGCTCCGCCCACGGGCCTGGATCGCCCGGACACCTTGACCCCTGGGGGCTGGGGATCCGGAGGGGTGAGGTTGGGGCTGTAGAGGGCCCTCTCCAGCCGGGAGGCCGTCTCCCGCACCTTCGCACCGTTGCCGTGCTGATTACCGCAGCCACCGCAGAGCCGCGTCGGCGCAGTCCTCGGGGCTGCTGTTGAAGGCGATGGCCGCGTCGGGCGCGTGCTGCCGCGCGAGGTTGACCACCTTCTCGAAGAGCTCGAGCAACGGCTCGTGCTTGCGGATGCCGGCCCCGATCACCACGCAGACGTAGTCTGTGCGGGTCAGCGCCTCCACGATCGCTCCTTCGGGGTTCTCGTCGGGTGCCACCAGGCACCAGTCGGCCTCGATACCATGATCGTCGAAACGGGCCTGACCCCGTGCCATCGCCACCTGGACCGGCTCCGGGTCCCAGCCCTGGATCTTGGCGGGATCGAGACCGATCACCAGTACTCGTGTCGCTGTCACGCGTCCTCCTCTTCGCGGAACGTTTCCACGCCGGCGCGATGGTTGAAGGTGGTGTCTGGGGCCATCGACATTGTCGATCTCCTCCAATGGGCGCCACGTTATCCCGATCTTGCCGCGCGCGCTTTCTCGACCTGCTCTCGTTAGAGTGGCAGGACGTCGCGCCAGCCGAGGCCAAGGACTGGGCCGGCGCGACCGAGGACAGCCCGACAACGTCCTTGGGCGATCGACGGAGGGCACCGCTAACACCCTTACGTCCCGGGACAACACCCTTCTGCGAGTACCGTACGTAGTGATCGACGACTTGGAGAAGAGATGAGCAGCGCCGATACCGTCATTACCGCACTCCGCACCGGATACGACGACCTCGCCGGGCTGGTGTCCGGGTTCAGCGACGACGACCTGGCCCGGCCGTCCGGCGCGGCCGAGTGGGACATCTCGCAGGTCCTCAGCCACCTGGGCAGCGGCGCCGTGATCTTGCGGGCCGTCGTCCAGACCGCGCTCGACGGCGAGCCGCGCGCCGGCCAGGACGCCAACCAGTCCATCTGGGACAGGTGGAACGCCATGACCCGGCGGGAGCGCGCCGACGGCTTCCTGCAGGCGAACCAGGCCCTGACCGCACTCTTCGAGTCGCTGGACGCGGGCACCCGCGAGAAACTCCGCATCGACTTGGGGTTCCTTCCCGCACCGGTGGACGTGGCGACCGCGGCGCGGATGCGGCTCAGCGAGCTCACCCTGCACTCATGGGACGTCCGCGTCGCCTTCGACGAGCACGCCACGCTGGCCCCGGACGCTACGGCGGCTCTCCTGCACGGGGCACCTGACCTGTTCGCCTGGATCGGCAAGGCGGACCAGCTCGACGGCCGGCGCATGGTCGTCCGGGTCACCACGACCGAGCCCGCCTCCGTCTTCGCGCTGCGTCTGGAGGCGCCGATCAGCGTGGACTTCGACGTGCCCGAGCAGCCCGACGGCACGCTCACCCTGCCCGCCGAGTCCTGGCTGCGGCTGGTCGCCGGTCGGCTCGCGCCCCTGTACACGCCCGGCGACGTGGTCGCGGCCGGCGCCGCCGACCTCGACCTGCTGCGCCGGGTCTTCCCCGGCTACTGAGCTGACGATGACCGCGGTCTGGCAATACCCGCCGTGCTCGGCAGCGATTCCGCAACTGCCAGGGAGCGCCGACGTCGCTCGACGAGGAGGTAGCGGACGACGATGTAGCCGATGCTCGCGGCAGCCACCGTCCATACGATCGTCTTCCCTGCGGTCTCGACCACCTCGTTCCTGCCGGGCGGAAGCACGACCATCTGTACGGCGGCGCCGACCGGCACGGTCAATCTCGCGAGCAAACCGATCGCTCCCGGTCGTTTGACGCATGCACCAACGGCACCCAAGGGCGCTCCGAGGACGACACTGGCGACCCACCACACGGCCGGTTCGGACATGTACCAGGGGATCTGCTCGCCGCTACGGATGGAGTCCACGATGCTGTAGGCAGCCGTGGCCGCGAGCAGGGCCAGTGCACCAGCGGCAGCACCACCCTGCGCCAGTGTTCTGGGACGGCTCTCCCTGGCGCGGGTGACCAGCCACCCCGCTGCGACCGCCAAACCCGCCCAAGCCCAACCGGAGTCGAGCAGCAGGCTCATGATTTCCGCGATTGACCACCCGCTGGTCGTATAGGCACTGCTTTCGAGGTCGGCGTTGTTGTGGGAGAGGGCGTTCACGAGGGAGGTCGCCGCGCCGAATCCCGCTCCGACCGCCAGGGCGCTCACCAGGATCTCCAGGGGACGCGTCATGCGCGAGCGGTCCTGCCATCGACTGCCATGCCGTTGATCGTTGGTCACGATGCCTTCCTACTGTAAAGACCATGATTTGTACGGCCGATGGCCCATACGATCCAGCGATCAGCCGCCCCCGCAACCGTCGCTCGAGCCGGTTCCGCATGGCTCGGTCGTACAGTGCGAGGCTGCTCATGGCAGCATCGTTGACGTTGATACCGGTGTGAAGGTCAAGTGAGGTTTCGATACTGATCGGGGAACTGAGTCGTCGGACGGGCGTGCACGCCCATCAGGGCATGACCCCGCCGGCACGCCGCCGTGTCACGGGGTCCGGAGAGGACCCCGTGACGGGCTGTGCTGCGCGGGTCGGCATGCCGTCAAGCGGCGTCGAGGGCTTCGGTGATCTTGCGGGCCATCTCCGCCAGGGTGGGGCTGGGCTCGCCCTGGTGGGTCCGGGCGGCTGCGTCGATGGCGACGGTGACGGTGCGGCGGAAGTTGCCGGCCTCTGCCGGAGCCTGCTTGTTCAGCAGGCTCATGGCTGCCGTCAGGGCCGGCAGCACCTGGTCGGCGAGTTCGGCGACGGTTTTGCCGTACTTCACGCCCTTGGGCGCCTTGGTGAGCACGTGCCCGACCAGGCCGGTGGCGGAGGTCAGGGCGATGGAGCCGTGGGTGGCGACCTTGTGGGCCGAGCCGGCGGCACCGGCGGCGGACATCAGCGAGACAGCGCCCCACGCGGCGGTCCGCAGGGTGAGCTTGTCCTGGTCGTTAAGGGTGATGGACATGGTGGTGTGCTCCTTTGAATCTGTTACGAAAGTCCGATGGAATGGACGGCTGGTGGACTGCGGTCCTGTTGGTGCTCGGGGGGCTGGAGTGCTCAGGCCGGGTCGTCCGAGGGGGTCTCTCCCGGCCTTGAGGCCGCGATCGCTGAACCGTTCATGGCGTCCACCTTCGCCGACCGCCCTGATACCGGGCCGTTGCCGTCCTGACGCGGCCGCTGACACGACACGGCATGGTCAGCGCGAGGGTTGGTGCAGTTGGTGGGGGGCTCCGGTGATGAACGCCCGCCGAGGTGCTCAGCGCAGGCCGACGCGCCGCAGCCAGGTCAGGACGGCGGCCCGCCAGAGATCCAGGCGGCCAGATCGGCGCGGACGGATCGTATGCCGCCCCTCTTGTGCGGGTCGGATGATCCCGGTCAACGACTATCCGGGCGGCCGAGGGAGCGACGCCCGACGAGGCCGAGCGGGAGCACCTGTTCTCCCTGGCCCGGGCCGTCGGCCCGGGCCGGCGCCGCCGCCGCACGGTCCCGGCCACGGTGCGGCCGGTGATCCAGCAGGTGCTGGATGCCATCACCGACACCCCGGCCTGGGTGCGCAACGGCCGCCACGACATCGTCGCCATGAACGGCCTGGCCCGCGCCCTGTACGCCCCCGTCCTGGCCGTCCCGCGCCGCCCGGCGAACACCACCCGGTTCGTCTATCTCGACCCGGCGGCGCGTGAGTTCTTCGTCGACTGGGACCGGGTCGCCAACGACGCGGCCGCCATGCTCCGGCTGGAGGCGGGCCGCAACCCGCACGACCCGGCGCTGATCGAGCTGATCGGTGAGCTGTCGACGCGGAGTGAGGTCTTCCGGCAACGCTGGGCCTCCCACGACGTGCAGTTCCACCGCAGCGGTCACAAGCGGCTGCGCCACCCGGTGGTCGGCCGGCTCGACCTGAACTTCGAATCGATGGAGCTGCCGTCTGAGCCCGGCCTGACCCTCAACGTCTACACCGCAACCCCTGGCAGCCCCACCGCCGACGCCCTCAAGATGCTCGCCAGTTGGGCGGCCACCCAGGACCTCGCCGAGGCACAGCAGGCGGCCCCGGACCAGAGCTGACCCACCGCCACCGGCATCCTGCTCCGTATCTCCCGAGCGCGCGATCCACTGCGCATTCCCCGCACCGCGCCGATGCCCGGCGGGAGGGGCCGCGCAGCGGGTCGTACATCCCGGCTGGGGGGTCCTGCCATTACCTGTAACAACAGGCCCTGCCGCGCGCCCGAGCCTGCACGTTTGATGGAGGTCGACCGAGGCCGCACGGCTTTACCCGTAACGGACCTGGACCAGGCCCGCCGGTCGATCGGCCGCGGGTAGGTCCGACGACGAATGCGAGATACGGAAACTCTGATGCGAGCTACCTTCATCTACGGCGCCGGTGACGTGCGCGTGGAGAACCCGCCCGACCCGGTCCTGCGGCAGCCCACCGACGCGATCGTACGCATCGTGCGCTCGTGCATCTGTGGCAGCGACCTGCACCCGCACCACGACACCCAGGCCGCCGGCGTCGCGGCCGGACCGCGCTGAAGGTCCTCATCCAGCCCTGACGCGAAGGAGACGACCGCGATGGCCACCTGGACGAACGATGAACTCACCGCTATCGGCGACGCCGAAGAACTGGACCTCGCCTCCCGGCGAGACGACGGCATACTGCGCCGGCCGGTGACGATGTGGGTCGTCCGCGTCGGCGACGACCTGTACGTCCGCTGCATGAACGGACGCTCCGGCGCCTGGTACCGCGGTACCAGAACCCGCCGACAGGGCCGCATCTCGGCCGGCGGCGTAGCGGCGGACGTCGGCTTCTCCGACGTCGATCCCGCCGACTCCGCCCTCCACGAGCGGATCGACGAGGTCTACCGCACCAAGTACCACCGCCACGGCGCCGGCGTCATCGGCGGCGTCGTCAACCCCGAGTCGCGAGCCGCGACGATCAAGTTCGTTCCGGAAAGGTGATCATGAAGCACACCACTCTGAGAGATCTGGACGTCTCCCGCATCGGCCTGGGTGCGATGGGCATGTCCTTCGGCTACACCGGCGCCGGCAGCGACGACGCCGAATCCATCCGTACCATCCACCGGGCACTGGAGTTGGGCGTCACCTTCCTCGACACCGCCGAGGTCTACGGCCCGTACGCCAACGAGGAACTCGTCGGCAAGGCCCTGAAGGGCCGCCGCGACCAGGCCGTCGTGGCGACCAAGTTCGGGATGATCTCGCACACCGGCCGCGGCCCCGGCCGCCTCGACAGCAGTCCGGCCAGCATCCGCACCGCCGTGGACGGCTCCCTCAAGCGTCTGGGCACGGACAACATCGACCTGTACTACCAGCACCGCGTCGACCCGGACACGCCGATCGAGGACACCGTCGGCGTCCTGGCCGAGCTCGTGCAGCAGGGCAAGATCCGTCACATCGGCCTGTCGGAGGCGGGGCCGGACACGATCCGGCGCGCGCACGCCGTGCACCCGGTCACCGCCGTGCAGTCTGAGTACTCGCTGTGGACCCGGGACGTGGAGGAGCGGGTGCTGCCGGTGCTGCGCGAGCTGGGCATCGGCTTCGTGCCGTACTCGCCGCTCGGGCACGGCTTCCTGACCGGCGCGATCCGCTCGCCCGAGGAGTTCGACGACACCGACTGGCGCAAGACCAGCCCGCGCTTCATGGGCGAGAACTTCCAGCGCAACCTGGCCCTCGCCGACGAGGTGCGGGCCATCGCCGCCGACGTGGGCGCCACCCCGGCACAGATCGCGCTGGCCTGGCTGCTTGCCAAGGGCGAGCACATCGCCCCGATCCCCGGCACCAAGCGGGTCGCCCGGGTGGAGGAGAACATCGCCTCCGACGGCATCGAGCTGACCGCCGAACAGCTCGCCGAGCTCGACAGCCTGCCCCCGGCCGCCGGGGAGGACCACAACGAGGAGCAGATGCGGATGATCCAACGCTGATCGCCGGCGACATCCGCCTCCCGGACTGACCCTTGGCCGGCGCCAGGGCATCCGCAGCCCCGGATCCGAGGCCGGTCGTCGTGCGCCGCCGACGTGCCCTGCTCGCGTGCGGCCTGGCACCGCCATGCCAGTTGGCGCCCGCCATCCTCTCCGTGCTGCGCGCGTTCGACTGCGGAGCCGGTTCTCAGGGAGTTCTTAAGCGGGCTTTATAGTACTTTTACCTGATTTTTATAAATTGGGGACATGGAGCGCGTACCGCAGGAGGCTGGTGCGGCCAAGGCTCAGGGAGTCGTGGCCGGGAGGGCTCGGCGGTTTGTCGCCGGGGGTGGCGCACTTGTCGTCGTGGCGGTGCTGGCGTACTGGCTGGGAAGCAGCGGTGGGAACGGCGAAGGGGCCGCGCCCAGGCCGAGCGCGACGCCGACGCCCAGTGCGACGCTCACGGTGGCCGACGTCTACAAGAGGGTCGGGCCGTCGGTGGTGGTCATCCGGGCCGGGCGGTCGCTCGGAACCGGGGTCATCGCGGCCGAGGACGGGACGATTCTGACCGCGCACCACGTCGTCAAAGGCACGAAGGACGTCGACCTGACGTTCGCTGACGGCACCAAGGCGAAGGCCGTTGTCGTGTCGTCGAATCCCAAGCGCGACGTCGCGGCCCTCAAGCCCACGGAGCTCCCGGAGATCGTCGTCCCGGCGACGCTCGGCGGCGGCGTGGCAGTGGGCGCGCCCGTGGTGGCGATCGGCAATCCGCTGGGCCTGACCTACAGCGTCTCCACCGGCGTCGTGTCGGGCCTGAACCGGAGTGCCGAGGACGGCGACCTGAGCGGGCTCATCCAGTTCGACGCCTCCGTCAACCCGGGCAGCTCCGGCGGTCCCCTCCTGGACGCTCGCGGCCTGGTCATCGGGATCGTCGTCTCGATCGCCGACCCGGGAGGCGACGAGGCGTTCGCCGGCATCGCGTTCGCGGTGCCGATCGGCGCGGCCCTGGGTGGTGGCGAAGGCGACGGCCCGCCGGGCGACGGACTTGAGATCTGACCGGATGCGTCACGAGAAGGAAACCATATGACCTCGACCAAGTCCCCCGAGTCTGCGCATCCGCTCGAACGTCTGCTGTTCGAGGTCAAACGCACGATCGTCGGGCAGGACGTCCTGCTGGAGCGCATGGCCGTCGCGCTGATCGCCGATGGTCACCTGCTCGTCGAGGGCGTGCCGGGCCTGGCCAAGACGCTCGCGGTGCGGTCGCTGGCCGCCGCGATGGCCGGGAGTTTCCAGCGCGTCCAGTTCACCCCCGACCTGGTGCCCGCCGACCTCGTGGGCACGCGGGTCTACCACCAGCACTCCGGGGAGTTCCGAACCGAGCTCGGCCCCGTCTTCGCGAACCTGCTGCTGGCCGACGAGATCAACCGCGCCCCCGCCAAGGTGCAGAGCGCCCTGCTGGAAGTGATGCAGGAGCATCAGGTGACGATCGGCCGTGAGACGTTCCGGGTGCCCGAGCCGTTCCTGGTCATGGCGACGGAGAACCCGATCGAGTCGGAGGGCACCTACCCGCTGCCCGAAGCGCAGGTCGATCGTTTCATGATGAAGGTGGTCGTCGACTATCCGACGCAGGCCGAAGAGCAAGCGATCGTCGGACGGGCGCTGCGTCCGCCCGAGCCGCCACAGCCGACGGTGACGGCCAAGGACCTGATCGCGATGCGAGCCCGCGCGCAGGAGGTGTACGTCGATCCGGCGATCGTCGACTACGCGGTACGGCTGGTCGCCGTCACGCGTTCCCCCGCGACGGCCGGGCTCGGCGAGCTGGAAGGGTACGTCACCTACGGGGCGAGCCCGCGGGCGTCCATCGCGCTCGTCACGGGCGCCCGGGCGCTGGCGTTCCTGCGCGGCCGCGACTACGTCCTGCCGCACGACCTGTCCGAGCTCGCGCTCGACGTGCTGCGCCACCGCCTCGTGCTGTCCTACGAGGCTCTCGCGGACGACGTCGACGCCGACACGATCATCACCAGGGTGCTCGGAGCTGTCCGGGCCCCCGACGTCGTCCTGCAGAACCGCTGACCATGGCCACCGCCCCCGAGAGGCTCCTGCTCCGCCTGGAGTGGAAGGTCGTCCGCAGGCTCGACGGCCGGCTCCAGGGCGCCCACCGCACCGCGCACCGCGGCTCCGGGATCGACTTCACCGGGTTGCGCGCGTACAGCGACGGCGACGACGCCCGGCACATCGACTGGAACGTGACCGCACGACTGGACGAGCCGCACCTGCGAGTGTTCACCGAGGACCGCGAGCTGACGGTGTGGCTCGTGCTCGACCGGTCGGCGTCGATGGCGGCCGGCCGGCCGGGACGCGGCAAGCACGACGTGCTCGCCGAGCTCGCGCTCGTCCTCGCCCGGATGTTCGGCCGGGGCGGCAACCGCGTCGGCGCCCTCCTGTTCGACACCGGGACGCTGCGCGTCGTGCCGCCCGGCACCTCCCGGCGGCACACGCTGCGGATCGGCGCCGAGCTGGAACGCACCTCCGAGGCGCGCGGTGGCGCCACCACCGACCTGGCGGAGATGCTCGACGCGGCCGGACGGCTCGCGCGCCGCCGTGCACTCATCGTCGTGTTGTCGGACTTCATCGGCGACGGCGACTGGGAGCGCTCGCTCCAGCGCCTGGCCCGGCGGCACGAGGTGGTCGCCCTGCGGATCGTGGACACGGCCGACGACGTGCTGCCCGAAGCCGGGCTGATCGTGGTCGAGGACGCCGAGACCGGCGAGCAACTCGTCGTCGACTCCGCCGACCCGCTGTTACGGGTCCGCTTCCGCGCCGCCGTCGACGCCCGCGACGCCCGGCTCGCGGCGGGCATGCGCCGGGCCGGGGTGCCCGTCCACCGCATCGACACCGACCGCGATCTGGCCGAGGCACTCGTCGAGGTCGTCGCCCGAACCCGGGACCGGTCGACATGACCGAGCCTGTCGAGGTCATCAATGGACACAGCACCTTGGTCATGAGGCCGACGAAGGAGGTCTCATGACCCTGTCCTCCCCGCTGCTGCTGGCTGTCGGACTGCTCGTCACGGCGGCGCTCGCCTGGGCGACCGTCGTCTCGGCGCGCCGCCGGGCGGCCGCCCTCGCCGCGGCCGGCGTCGCTGTGCCGGGCGGCCGCCAGGCGTACCTCGGCATCGGCCTGACGATCGCCGGCGTCGGGGTACTCGCGATCGCCACCGCCGGACCGGCGGCCATGATGCCGGTCCCGCGGACCGCGGGCACCGTCATCCTCGCCATCGACGTCTCCAACAGCATGGGTGCCGACGACGTCGCGCCCACCCGGCTGGCGGCAGCGCAGCGGGCGGCCCGCGCGTTCGTGGCGGCGCAGCCTGACAGTGTCGACATCGGAGTCGTCGCGTTCGAACGGGGGGCGCTCACCGTCGCACGGCCCGACGCCGACCACTCCATCGCGCTCAAGGCCATCGACCGGCTGAAGATCACCGGTGGCACCTCGCTGAGGACGGCCATCACGGCCTCGCTGTCGGCGATCACTGGCAAGCCGGTGGCCATCGGCCGCGACGGCACCGCGCCTGACATCGGCTACTGGCCGTCGGCGACGATCGTGATGTTCTCCGACGGCCAGAACCAGGGTGCGGACGTCGAACAGGCCGCAGTCGTGGCCCAGGAGGCGGGCGTCCACATCCACACCGTCGGGGTCGGCACCACGGCCGGGGCGACGGTGAAGGTCGACGGTTACCACCTGCAGACCTCGCTCGAGGAGGACACCCTCACCTTGATCGCGCAGACCACCGGCGGCGCCTACCACCCCGCCTCCGACACTGCGCGGCTCGACGGGATCGCCGACACGATCGATCTGCGGCTCACCGTCTCCGACGAGCCGCTGCCCCTCGCCGGCGGGCTGATCGGGCTCGCCCTCGCGCTGCTCACCGCGGGAGCGGCGCTCACCGTGCTCCGGTCTGGACGGGTGATCTGAATGTCGTTCTCATGGCCGTGGGCGCTGCTGTCAATCCTGGTCATCCCGCTGATCTTCGCCATCCGCGAGTGGGCGCGGCGCCGCCGCCGGCGGGCCGCCGTGCGCGTCACCTCGATGGCGCTCGTACGCAGCGCCCTGCCCGGCCGTACGCGCTGGACGCGGAAGATCCCCGCGGCACTGTTCGTGGCCGGACTCGCGCTGCTCGCGGTCGGGGCCGCGCGGCCGCAGGCGTCGGTGCCCGTGCCGCAGACGTCGGCGACGATCCTGCTCGCGCTCGACACCTCCGGCTCCATGTGCTCCACGGATGTCGACCCCAACCGCATCACCGCCGCGAAGAAGGCCGCCGCGGAGTTCATCGAGTCGCAGCGGGGCGGGCCGCGCATCGGCCTGGTCACCTTCGCGGGCACCGCGGGCTTGCTCGTCCCTCCCACCGACGACACCAAGTCGCTGCTCGAGGCGCTGGACAACCTCACCGTGTCCCGCGGCACCGCGATCGGGCAGGCCATGCTCGCCTCGATCGACGCGATCGCCGAGGTCGACCCGTCGGTTGCCGCCACCGGGGCGAACCCCCGGGGCGGCGGAGAAGGCCACGTCGGCGCCGCGATCGTCGTGCTCACCGACGGCGCCAACACCCAGGGCGTCGACCCGCAGATCGCCGCCCAGGAAGCAGCCCTGCGCCGCGTCCGCGTCTTCACCATCGGCTTCGGCACCACGAACCCGGCCCCGATGGTGTGCGACAACTCACAGTTCGACGGTGGCTTCGGCGGCTTCAGCCGCGGCCGATTCGACAGCGGTCGCAACCCCCGCACCATCGACGAGCCCGCACTCAAACAGATAGCCCAGACCACCGGCGGCTCCTACCACCGCGCCGAGAACGCCGACCAGCTCCGAACCGCCCTCGACGCCCTCCCCGGCAGCTTCACCGTCATCCATCAACGGGTCGACACAGCCGCCGCCTTCGCCGCCGGCGGCGCCATCCTCATCACCGCGGCCCTGTCCCTCTCCCTCTGGTGGAACCGCCCCCGGACGCCGACCCGCTGACGGTACCCGTGGCCGAAACGCCTCGGCGGTCCCAGCCGGTTCTCTGAGGAGTGCGATAGCTCAGGCGTCGCCGTTGTCTCCACGCAGAGCCGCCGCGAAGCGCCGACCCGGCGTCGGGTCGACCCCGAAGCGCTCGGCGTAGCGTTCGTGCATTTCCGCCCACTGCTCGTGTGCTTCCTCTTCGGAGAGGTCCTTGCCGGCGAGATGAGGCTCGAGCCGCGAAAGGTAGGCCTCCCATCCGGTGGCGGTCTGCGCCGAGAGGTCGCGGTCGTCGATGACGTGGGTGAAGATCAAGCGACAGCCGTCTCCATGAGCGGCCAGATCGAAGCTGTACAGCTGGCCGGCGTAGGTCCAAGCCAGGCGATGGGGTGGATCGACCTCAGTCACCTCGCCGGTCGCACCGTAGGCCTCGAAGGTCTCGCCCGTCGCCGGTGTCCAGTCGGCGGCTGCGGGAAACCAGCGCTCGAGCTCGGCCGGCACGCTGACAGCTCGCCACACGCGCTCGACGGGGTAGGCGAGCGTGCGCTCGAAGCGCAGCGCCGGGCGACCGTCGATCGTTTCCAGGGTTCCGTGAATCATGGGTTCTCCTCCAGGTGTTGTTCCAGGGCCTCGAGGCGCCTCGACCAGAACGCGCGATAGGGCTCCAGCCACTGGTCCACCTCGGCAAGGGGGTCTGGGCGCAGCGCGTACACGCGTTGCTTGCCCTCCGTGCGCACCACGACGAGTCCGGCCTCGCGTAACACTTTGAGGTGCTTGGACACGCCGGGCTGGCTGAGATCAAGGCGTTTCACCAGCTCCCCGACAGGCCGCTCGCCTTCACGCAGGAGGTCGAGGATCTGCCTGCGGTGCGGCTCAGCCAGGGCTGCGTAGGCGCTCACCTCCTCATATTTCCACATAGAAATATGATTCTGCAACCCAGGGCTACGGACCGCGACGCGTCCTGTCCCAGGCGCTACGGCCGCGAAACGCCGTGGTAGTGCGGCAGATCGAGCGGCGGCACCGGGAAGCCGCCGGCCGTCGGCTCGTTGGACAGTTCCTCGAACTCGGCTTCGACCTGGGCCTTCCTGGCTTCCTTGCGCCGCTGGTTGACCGTGTCGAACCGCATCCAGATGGCCAGCGCCCCGACCACGATGATCCCGGTGATCGCAAGAGCGATCATCCTGCTGTCCTCGTTGAGCACCACGGTGCGCACACCCGCCACCAGCAAGATCCAGGCCAGGTTGACCGGAATCAGCACCTTCCAGCCCAGCGACATCAGCTGGTCATAGCGC
>NZ_VCKY01000429.1 GCF_005889735.1 Nonomuraea turkmeniaca | reverse complement strand
GCCCCCAGCAGCACCGGCCCACCTCGTCGGTGCCGAGCCCGGGCGCCTGGGCGGCAGCGGGCACGAGCGGTCAGCCGTCTTCCATGACCTTGAGCGGGTCGAGGCGGCGGATCAGCGTCATCGCCGCCTCGATGACCTCGCGGGCCTCGTCCTCGGTGTCGGAGGTGGCGACCTCCCGGGCGGCCTCCCCGATGATGCTGGTCAGCACGGCCACGGTGAACCGGTCGAGAGGGTCCCCACCGGCGCCGAGCAGCACGGCGTTCTGGCGAACCCACTCCCGTCCCCTGGTCCGGCGGATCAGCTCGAATCCCGGCGGCCCGTCGCCATCGATGAACAACCTGACCAGGTCCCGTCGCTCCCAGGCCCCGCCGAGGTAGGCCCGGGCCCCCGCGATCAGCAACTCGACCGGGTCCTCCACCCCGGCCTTCTTGGCGGCGGCAACGCTGGCCGCCGACGCCTGCTCGTGCGCCGCCTGGTGGTCCTCGTAGAGCGCGAGGAACAACTCGGTCTTGCCGCCGAAGTGGTGGTAGAGGCTGCCGACGCTGGACCCGGCTCGGGCGACCACCTCAGAGACGCTGGAGTCGGCGAACCCGTGCTCGCTGAAGACCTCGCGCGCCGCCTGCAGCATGCTCTTGCGGGTCTGCGCCGTACGGCTCCACTCCCACGAGGACTTCCGTGCCATGGGCAAATCGTAACGCAGCCCGATTCTAGAACTGAATTCTGTAACCCAGTTGCCACGAGACTTCGGGTAGAGCGACGTCGAGGTCGTCGATCACTGCGATGCGAATCACGTCATGTTCTCGAGCGCGACGCATGCCGGTAAGAGGAGCATGGGCCTGCAGGGCTGACGAGTCCCCCAACGCACCACAGAGATCGTTACAGACGCACGAAGGATGACAGTGACCAAAATCATCGACAAAGTCGCCTGGATCCTCCTGGAGGGCGGGAAGATCCTCAGCACCCGGTCACGCGGCAAGGACGTGTACTACCTCCCGGGCGGCAAGCGCGAGCCGGGCGAGAGCGACCTGGACACGCTGGTCAGGGAGATCGACGAGGAACTCGCCGTCGCCATCATCCCGTCCAGCGCGGCGCATTTCGGTACGTTCGAGGCGCAGGCACATATGCACGCCGACGGGGTCATCGTGCAGATGACCTGCTACACGGCCGGCTACCACGGCACCCCGACACCGAGCAGCGAGATCGACGAGGTGGTCTGGCTCACGTACGCCGACCGGGACCGCGTGGCCCCGGTCGATCAGATCATCTTCGACCATCTTCACAAGAGTGGCCGGCTCCTCTAGCGCTATTCGACCTCGACGGGAACCTCGTAGATCTCCGTCGTCGGGTGCCCGGCCTTCTCGTGCACCCGCAGCACCGCCTCCTTGGACGGCCCGGACGACAGGCAGAACGCCTTGCCTGACACCGGATCTAGCCAGGCATGCTCGAAGTGCACGGCCTCGGACTCCTCGATTGCCAGGTCCCGCTGGTGCGCCTCGTGCAGCTGCTCCGCCGTCGCGCCGACGAATCCGCTGTGTACGTCGATGAACTTCGCCATTGCCTATCCCTCCCCCTCGTGTGCCCTTTCCCGGAAAGGCGTTCCCAACCGTGCCATCGCCGGGGGCAGGGCCGGCTCCAAGGGCCCGGTCGGTCGCTCCTAAGGGCTCGGGACGCCGTCTCCGTTCCTGCCCCGACCGGCCAGCACGCCCTCCAGGGTCGGCCGGCGATCGCCGGCCTCCCTCGGACCGGGCTGGGCGAGCTGGATCAAGACGCCGTGCGCCTCCTTCGGGTGCAGGAACACCTCCTGCCAGCGCGGATCGGACCGGTTGAGCCCGTGCAGGCGATAGCCGCGGGCGGTGAGCCGGGCGACGGCCGTCTCCAGGTCATTGACGTGGAAGTTCAGGTGGTGGACACCCCCCGGCCCCGGGTGAGCTGGAAGAAGCTGTCGAAGAAGGTCGAACCTGTCAGGGGCTCCATGAGCTCGGCCTTGCTGCCGTTGGCGTAGGAGAGTTGCAGCGTCCGGTAGCCGGCGGCCCGGTTGTCGCCGCCCCCACCGAGGTGCCGGCCGCCGAGCAGGTCGCGGTAGATCGGCAGCAGATCCCTGATCCGAGGGGCTGCCACGGCCGTGTGGTCGAAGGTCGCCTCGAGGCCGTCCAGTTCCAGGTCCAACGCACGACTCCTCACTCCGGATCAATCCTAGAATTTGATTCTAGCCGCGATCGATCTCGGAGCCGTGGAGACCTCATACGCAAACAGGCGTGCGAGCGGGTCGCTCACACGCCTGCCGATCTACACGACTCAGTCGCGGTGCAGCTTCCGGTACGTCACCCGGTGCGGGCGCGCGGCGTCGGCGCCGAGCCGTTCGATCTTGTTCTTCTCGTAGTCGGCGAAGTTGCCCTCGAACCAGAACCAGTTCGAGCCTTCCTCCCACGCCAGGATGTGCGTGGCGATGCGGTCCAGGAACCACCGGTCGTGCGAGGTGATGACGGCGCAGCCCGGGAAGTCGAGCAGGGCGTTCTCCAGCGAGGACAGCGTCTCCGTGTCGAGGTCGTTGGTGGGCTCGTCGAGCAGCAGGACGTTGCCGCCCTGCTTGAGGGTGAGCGCCAGGTTGAGCCGGTTGCGCTCGCCGCCCGACAGCACTCCGGCCTTCTTCTGCTGGTCCGGGCCCTTGAACCCGAACGCCGCGATGTACGCCCGGGACGGCATCTCCACGTTGCCGACCTTGATGTGGTCGAGCCCGTCAGAGACGACCTCCCAGACGTTCTTGTTCGGGTCGATGCCGCCGCGGCTCTGGTCCGCGTACGAGATCTTGACCGTGTCGCCGACCGTGATCGATCCCTTGTCGGGCGTCTCGTTACCGGTGACCATGCGGAACAGCGTGGTCTTGCCGACGCCATTGGGGCCGATGATGCCGACGATGCCGTTACGCGGCAGGTCGAACGTCAGGCCCTCCATGAGCAGCCGGTCGCCGAAACCCTTGGTGAGCTCGTCAGTCTTGATCACCGTCGTGCCCAGGCGGGGGCCCGGCGGGATCTGGATCTCCTCAAAGTCCAGCTTGCGGTATTTATCCGCCTCGGCCGCCATCTCCTCGTAGCGCTGGAGACGGGCCTTGCTCTTCGTCTGGCGGGCCTTCGGGTTGGACCGGACCCACTCCAGCTCGTCCTCCAGGCGCTTCTTGCGCTTGACGTCCTTCTGCCCCTCGACCTTGAGGCGCTGAGCCTTGAGCTCCAGGTAGGTGGAGTAGTTGCCCTCGTAGGCGTACGCGCGGCCGCGGTCCAGCTCCAGGATCCAGCCGGCGACGTTGTCGAGGAAGTAGCGGTCGTGGGTGACGGCCAGCACCGTGCCGGCGTACTTCTCCAGGTGCTGCTCCAGCCACTGCACGCTCTCGGCGTCGAGGTGGTTGGTGGGCTCGTCGAGCAGCAGCAGGTCAGGCGCCTCCAGCAGCAGCTTGCAGAGGGCGACCCGGCGCCGCTCACCACCGGACAACTTCGTCACTTCCGCGTCGGGCGGCGGGCACCGCAAGGCGTCCATCGCCTGCTCCAGCTGGCTGTCAAGATCCCAAGCGTTCCGGTGCTCCAGCTGATCCTGCAGCTTGCCCATCTCGTTCATCAGCTCGTCGCTGTAGTCGGTGGCCATCTGCTCGGCGATGTCGTTGAAGCGCTGGAGCATCGCCATCGTCTCGGCGACACCCTCTTGCACGTTGCCGAGGACGGTCTTCTCCTCGTTCAGCGGCGGCTCCTGCTGGAGCATGCCGACCGTGAAGCCGGGCATGAGCCGGGCCTCACCGTTGGACGGCTGCTCCAGGCCGGCCATCATCCGGAGCAGCGTCGACTTTCCGGTGCCGTTCGGCCCCAGGACACCGATCTTGGCTCCGGGCAGGAACGACAGCGTGACGTCGTCAAGGACAACCTTGTCGCCGTGCGCCTTGCGCACGCGCTGCAGCGTGTAGATGTACTCCGGCATGCCCTCTAGCTTAGGGGCTCCCGACCCAGGCTTCCGCCGCTCCTCCCCGGGAGCGTCCCAGGACGCCGTCTCGCGTCAGGAGATGTCCTCGGGGAGGGTAGGGG
>NZ_VCKY01000428.1 GCF_005889735.1 Nonomuraea turkmeniaca | reverse complement strand
GGGGCCGGATCGTCCGGAGTGTTCGGGTCGGGGGTGGTGGAGTCGTCAGGGTCGGTGCCACCTGGGTTGGTGCCACCTGGATTGGAGCCACCTGGGTTGGACCCGCCGGCGGTGTCACCGGTATCGGTCGAGCCCGCGCCCGATCCGCCGGTGTAATAGGAACCGCCGGAATCGTCAGTGTTGGAAACCGGGTCGTACGGCGTGGTATCCGTGGGGTAGTTCGGATCCTCGGTGTCAAGAGGCTCGCTGGGGAGGTTGACCGTCGGGAGGTCGTAGGCGATCTCGTCCGGGACATCCTCGTAGATGGTGACGATCTGCTGGTTCAGGTCATACAACGTTTGCCGGGCGTGCGCGTCCTCGAGCTGCGCCTTGACCCAGTCGGGATCCGTGCCGTCGGCGGACACTCCGGCCGGGACGTTCACCTCCTCGTCGACCTTGACCAGGGCCTCCTCGACCTTGCCGGCGTACGTCTCCAGCACCCCGCTCATCTTGGAGAGCTTGGTCTTCAGTTCCTCGCCGGTGGTATACAGCTTCTCCAGCGCCTCCCTGGCCAGCTCGGCGTCCGGCCCCTTCCAGATCTCGATGAGCTTGGGAGAGTGCTCCCAGATGAGGTCGACCGCCTCCTTGATCTTGTCCGATGCCATTTTGTACGTTTGCCCGGCACCGCCGACGTAGAGGGGGTTGGTGCTCAGGAGCAGCCCCTTGATGTGCTCCTTCTTCTTGTCGTAGTCGGGAAACTCGCCCGGTGGCCGCTCGAGCCGGATCTTGAGGACGTCCTCTTCAGCCATCAGGCATTACCCTCGTTTTCCCGACGCGCTCTGTCATGGTTGTCGGCACTGATCTCGACAGCCTCGACCACTTTCTGGTACGCGGAGATGAACTTCCGGTACACCTCGCCGAACTTCGCGCCCGCGTTCTCCGAGCCCACGGTTCGCGCGAAGGTCTGGGCGTCAGACCACGTGCCGAGATGTTCGGTGGTGAGGTCGCTGCCCGACGAGAGCTGGTTGAGAGTCAGGTCCAGCCGCTCGCGCTCGCTCTCGACGAGCAGGGCGTCGAGGTTGGCCCTCATCTCCTCGGCGATGGTCCGTATGGCCTTCGGCGAGTTGTACCGCTCATCGAACAGACCTGTATCCGCCGGTGGCGAGCCGTCGCTTCCGCTCCCGTTGTGTTCCTGCTCAGCCATGCTTCCCCCTACGAACAGAACTCTCGGCCACCGCGCCGCAGCGATGACCGAGAAGAGGACGAGCCGGGCTAGTCCGTCCAGATGCTGATGTTGCGCCGCTCGGCGTTCTCATAGTTGCCCTTGGCGATGCTGACCGCCGTCGCGGCCTGGAACAGCTGTTGGCCCATCGCCTTCTCGTGCTCGTTCCACTTTTGGCGCTTGCCCTCGAAGAACGTCTCGGCGTCGCCTTCCCAGCTGGTTCCGAGCTCCTTCTGGATGTCCGCGTACAGGTCGTCGGTGGCCCGGTCGAGCTCGGTGACGATCTTCTTGAGCTCCTCGTAGGCCTGCTCCATCGAGCCGAACTTGACGTATGTGTAGTCGTCAGCCATGGACATGGTGTTCTCCGTCCTGCTCAGCGGTTGGCGTGGTTGGCGTTGATGAGGGAGTCGATGCGACCGCCGACTTCACCGGCTCCGGCGAAGCCGCCGGCGATGTCCATGTTCTGGTCGGCGGCGTTCCGGTAGACGCCGGCGCCCATGTTGAGCCGGTCGTAGATGTCCTCGAGGATCTGAATGACCCCCTTGAACTCGGTGTCCCACTGCGTGAGGGCTGTGGCGAACTTCTCCGAGGCGCCGCCTTTCCAGCCTTCGGTGGTGAGTCCGGCCTTGATCTCCTCGACCCGCAACCGCATGCCCTCGATGTACTGGGCGGTGTCCTGGCAGTAGCCTGCCGCGTTCGTCAACTGAGTAGGGCTGGCCCCGTACAGTGCCACCTTGACCTCCAAGTCGATACTGCGTTGCTGTTACGGCGGGCGGCCACCCCCTGATTGGAACCGACTACCCCCGCGATCAACCTCAAATGGCATGTTAGCCACCATTGGCCCCGCAATTCCCAGAAATCCCAAATTACGGATCAGTCGCGCTCTGGCAACTATTGGATGAACGCCCTGGTGGATGGCCTAGCATGCGGTGACAAGCGGGACCCTCGACGGTGGGCGGACCCGTCAAAGGTTCAGCCGGCGGCGGATTCGATCGAGCTGACCCATCACGTCCGTGAACGCCTGCTCGTGGAGCGCCCCCGCCTCTTTGATCTTGGTGAGCGCGGCGTCGGGGTTGTTGACGAATTTCATCTGATCGGCGTCATCGCCGAACAGCTCGCCCATGGCGGCGCTGAGCTGCTTCTGGAAGTCCGCTGTGGCGTCCGCGATCGCCGTCTTGATCAAGTCGGCCAGCTCGCCCGAGGCCATGCGCATCGCCTTGGGGTGCAGCTCCAACTCGCGCACGCCCTGATGGTCGTACTCCACGGTGACCATGCCGTTCTCGTCCTGCGCGCGGCCGACGTACGTGCCTATGTCCCGCTGGAACTTCTCCATGAGCACGAACTGTTCGTCAACGCCCTTCAGCAACTTGTCGATGTCGATGTTCGCGAAGTCTCCGAACTCCTGCATCCCACTACCTCCCTGCACAGATCAGCCGGACAGCCCGCGCACCCACGTGTAGACCTCGAGCACACCCAGCGCGAGCGGGAAAAGCTGGACGATCAGCGCCCAGTCCAAGATGTCGGCCGCGCGTCCCCAGAACGGCGAGGGTTTCCCCGTCGCCAGCCAGACCCCGATGCCCACGGTCGTCAGCGCCAGCCAGAGCACTCCGATGGCCACGGCCAGCGACCCGACGACCCCTCCCTGGCCGACCAGGGACAGCGCGAGCATGGCGAACCCCGCCAGGCCCGTGCCGATGAACCAGATCCGCTGCCCGAGCCCGCGGAAGACCCGGGCACGCATGATCAGCGTGAGCGACAGCGACACCATCATGACGGCCGACACCCAGTCGCCGTCGAGCACGAGCAGCACCTGCGTGACCAGCGCCGTGAGACCGATCGCCGCGATCATGCCGGTGGCGTAGCGCTGCGCGATCTTGGTGCGTTCCTGGATGGCCGACGCGTCGAGGCGCTGGTTGTCACTGCGCAGCTCTTCGGCGGTGGTCGGCATGGCCGGCAGCGGCACCTTCGCGAGCTTGAACGACAGCGTGGGCACCACCGGGCTGAACGCCAGCAGCAGGGCGATGGTCAGCGCCGCCACCCCGGCCGGCGGCGCCGACCACACCATCACCGCCGCCGCGCCGATGCCGATGACCGTGGCGGCGACGGCCGTGCCAAGGAAGCCTGGAACGCCGTCGGAGATCAGCGCGCCGCCGAGCGCGGCCACCAGTGCCGTGCAGGCCAGCGCCGCCAGCAGGTGCGGCGCGCCGAACCCCGCCGCGGTGCCCGGCGCGAACAGGCCCGCGACGAACCCGTACGGCAACGCGGCGTGCCCGATCAGCGCACCGGCCAGCGAGTCGCCGACCGCCCGTGACAGCAGCGTGCCGGTGACGACCAGCAGCAACGCCAGCAGCGCGGCCACGATCGGGATGGTCAGCCCCGGCATGCCGGACAGGGCCAGGCCGAGCGCGCCCAGCATGAGCAGTCCCATGGCGCCGCTCGCACCCATGGCTCTGGTGTGCTTGGCCGACCAGGAGCCCCGGCCCTCGCTCACGCCGGTGGCGACCACGTCCGCCACGTCGTCGTAGAGAGCGGGCGGCAGGATGGCCTCGCGCGGCCTGAGGTAGAGGATCTCGCCGTCGAGCACGCCCGCCGCGCCCAGGCTCTGCCCCAGATCGAATGGCGCCCCGCCGAGCCGCTGCAACGTCCATCCCGGAGCGGCGGCGTGGTCTCCGCCCACTTCGCCCAGCGCGCGGAGGATGCCCGGCAGCACGTTCGGCAGCGGGATGTCGGCGGGCAGCGCCAGGTCGGCCTTGCGCCGTGGGCCGACGATCGTCACGTGGCACTGGGTCGGCAGCGGCACCGGCACCTGCGCCAGCGCGCCCTGCTGGAAGGGTGCCTGAGGGGAGGGGCGACCGGTCGGCCCAGGGA
>NZ_VCKY01000427.1 GCF_005889735.1 Nonomuraea turkmeniaca | reverse complement strand
CGGCAGCGTCAGGTGTGTATAAGAGACAGACCGGGCGGTTTGGCCTGCGGGGCGCCGGAGCGGGGCGGCGCGGGCGCGGAGCAGGCGGACGCGGCGAGGACGGCCAGTCCCGCGGCGAGGGTCAGGAGTCTTCTCATGGCGAGGTCCCTTCACGCGTGCAGCAGGGTCAGGGCCTTGGCCAGGGCGGGGTCGCGTCCGGCGGCCGCGTCCTTCGGGGTCAGGGGCGCGTAGTGGTCGGGTGGCACGCCGATCCTGTCGATCACCTCGCGGTTGGGCCCGAGGTGGTGTCTGGAGGGGAAGCTCAGCAGGGTGTTGTTGGTGAGCAGGTACGTCCGCGCCGGGCCGGAGATCACGCCGGCGGTTCTGGTGCCGACCAGCGGGCCGATGCGCAGATCCTTGACCGCGGAGCTGAAGTGTTCGCAGGCCGAGGCGCAGCTGCGGTCGGTGAGCACCACCAGCGGCAGGTGCAGCAGCTCGACGGTGTCGTCGGTCGGCATGGCCTGGCATTTGTCGTCCACGGTGCACTGGTAGGCGGTGACCTTGCCGTGGACGAACGCGCTGAGCAGCCGGGTCGCCTCCACGGGGCTGCCGCCGCCATTGCCGCGCAGGTCCAGCACGACGCCGGACAGCGTCCGCCCGGTGCGCAGCCTGGTGATCGCCCGCAGGACCCGGTTCGCGGAGTCGGGAGAGAATCCGGTCATCCGTACGTAGGCGATGTCGTCGTCCACCAGCTTCGACCGCACCACCTGCAGAGCGGTCAGATCCCGCGGGTAGAGGCCGGGCTTGAGCGTCACGCTCCAGCGGTGGCCGGTGGCCTGCCGCAGCAGCCGCAGCCGCACCGGGCGCGCGTCCGGGTACTCGGGGTAGAGGGCGACGATCGCGGGGCCGGCCTTGCCGTCGATGAAGGGCGCCGATCCGTTGACCGATTCGATGAGGTCACCCGGACGCAGCCCGGCCGCCTGCGCGCCGCCACCCAGCACGCTGGTGACGAACAGCGGCGGGAGGGCGACGCCGGGGTCGTCGTTCACCTGCGAGGCACTGACGTTCGCCTCGAGCCCCAGGCCGTAGCCGTCACCGTCGTAGTAGTCGAGCGGCCGCTCGGGTTGGCGCGCCCATCGGGCGTGGTTGTCGCCGAGGGCGGCCACGATGGCCTGCAGAGTGCTGGCGGCCAGCTTGTCGCGCAGGTCGGGAACCTGGTCGGTGATCTTCCGGTAGGCGGTCTCGAACGCCGCCCAGTCGGCCTTGCGGTCGCCGGTCAGCGCGGGCATGGTCGCCTCGGGCAGGTCCCGCCGGTCGCGGTTGAGCTCCTGCGTCAGGGCGACGAATCCGGCCGTCAGCAGCGAGCGGGCGTCCAGCGTGGCGCCGCTGTAGTAGGTGCCGAGGATGCAGAAGTACGCCTGCTCGATGACGTCGATCGTGGTGGCCGTCTCCGCCTCGGGGACTCCCGGGGGTGGCGCGCAGACCGTGGCGGCTGGTGTGCCTGCCTGCCCGCGCGGCGGCGTCGGCGCGGTGCAGGCCGCCGCCAGCAGGAGCGCGAGCCCGGCGGCGGCGGTTCTGACGGCGGTCATGACAGGCGTCTCCGGAGCCACCAGAAGGACGACCACGCGAGGCCGAGGGTGAGCAGGGCGTAGATCCCGGTCTCGATCCACTGGAAGGGCCAGAAGCGCTCAAGGGGCTGGTAGGTCGCCTGTTGCCGGTAGCCGAGCCGGTTGATCTCGGCCGTGCATCCCCCTGTGGGCAAGCCCTGCGCTGAGCAGGGTCCCGACGTCGTGGAGACCGGGACGGCCCGCACGATCGTCGACGACGGTCCCGAGCTTCCATCTCCGCTGGAGATCGTACGTCCGGACGGATCGACCAGCTTGCTGGACAGGACCCAGGCGCCCGCGTGGCCGGGAACGGCTGACGTCCTCAGGAAGATTTGCAGGGATCCGCCTCCCGGCGCGCCGAGGCCGTCCATGTTCTCCCGGCCGAGCTCGAAGGTCCCGGCGACCGGGGGCATCAGGTGGGGACGGACGAGCAGCGGCATGGCGATCTGGATCGCGGCGAAGACGACCATGGTCAGGGCCATGGCGGGCAGCGTGCGGCGCACCAGCATGCCCACGGTCACCCCGAGGACGAACGCGAAGGCTGCATACCCCATCGGGGCGATCCCGCGCGCGCCGAACACTACGGGAGCCATCTGCGCCATCTCCGGAACGGCCGACTTGTCCAGGGGGTCGGACCACCAGGTCACCGCGAGGCCGCACACGCCGGCGGCGGCCATGGCCGCCAGGCCGGTGAGCCCGAGCTTGACCGCCAGCCAGCGGCCGCGGGTGATGCTCTGGTTCCACACCAGCAGGTGCGTGCCCGCCTCCAGCTCCCGAGTGATCAACGGCGCTCCCCAGAAGAGCCCGACCAGCGCCGGCAGGATCAGCACGACGAGGGTGAGGGCCAGGAAGAGGAGGTCGTACTCGCTGAAGAACCGGTCGAAGAAGTCGAAGCAGGTGTTGTCCGGGGTGCAACCGGCAACTCCGGCAGCGTATTCGGAGGCCAGATTCGGGCCGGTCAGGGCCAGGACGGCAGCGAAGACCACGAGGACGGCGGCCATCATCGCGGCCGAGCCGCGGAACTGGCGCCAGGTGAGCCAGATCATCGCCGCACCTCCAGGACGGCTCGCCCGTTGTCGACGGTGCGCTTGTCCATGTAAGCCAGGACGAGGTCCTCCAGGCTGAGCTGGGTGGCCGTCCAGGCGGGGTCGTGGTTCGGGGCGTCGGTACGGACCACGTACGTGCTCTGTCGCTCGGTGTGGCCGGCGGAGATGACGTGCTGGTCGGCGGGGAGCCGATCGGGATCGCGGCGCGGGCCGGTGAGCCGGTGATGGGCGGCCAGTAACTGGTCGACCTCCCCGGCCATCTGGACGCGGGAGTCGGCGAGCACGATCACGTAGTCGCAGATCCGTTCCAGATCGGAGACCAGGTGGGAGGAGAGCAGCACGCTCAGCCTGTGCGCGACGGCCGCCTCCCTCAGCCCTTGCAGGAACTCGCGGCGGGCCAGCGGGTCGAGCGAGGCGACCGGCTCGTCCAGGATCAGCAGTTCGGGCCGCTTGGCCAGGCCCAGGGTGAGGGCGAGCTGGGCGCGTTGGCCGCCGGACAGCTTGCCCGCCCGTTGGGCCGGGACGAGGCCGAGCCGCGCGATGCGCTCCCGCGCCATGGCCGCGTCCCAGCGTGGGTTGAGCCGGGCTCCCAGCCGCAGGTGTTCGGCGACGGTCAGTCCCGCGTAGACGGGGGTGTCCTGGGCGACGAACCCGACCTTGGCCAGCTGCGCGGGCGTGTCCCCAGGCCGGCCGCCGAGCACGCTGATGCCGCCCGTGCTCGGTTCCAGCTGGCCGCTGGCCAGCTTCAGCAGCGTCGTCTTGCCGGCTCCGTTGGGGCCCATCAACCCCACGACGTGGCCCGCCGGGATGTCGATGGTGCACTCGCGCAGCGCCCAGCGCTTGCCGTACTTCCTGCCCAGTGCCTGGGCTTCTAGGACAGCGGTCACGCCATGCCTTCCTGAGCGGTCCGAAGGTCATCATGAACAGCGCCTCGATGCCTTCGTCGAGGCCCAGGCCGGAACCGCGGCTCCAGAGCGGCGGGATGGCGTGAACGAAACTAGGCACTGCCCATGCCGATGCGCGTCGGCCGCCATACCGAGATCGCGTACCTCCTGAGAGCGAACGGCCGCCAGGTCATCCCTGCGATGTACTCCTCAAGCCCGTGAACCCCGTCACAACGGCCGATGCGGGAGGGACGGGCAGGCGTGACAATGTGCCGGTGGAGACCGGTGAACGACCCCCGTGGTGGCGGCATGTGCTCGACCTGGACAGCCGGCTGGACGAGGACTACCCGGGCCGGCGTGGTGTCCGGGGCATGCGGGGGCCGAGTGGCGACGGACCCCCTAGGCCGTCTCGCAGAGCACTCGCCGCCGACGTGGTGGTCTCGCTCGTCCTGACGGTCATCGCGGTGACCGTATCGGCGAGATATCCAGCCATCGCGGATCGGCCCGAAGTGATCGAGTACTTGCGGCTCGGACCCGCAAGTACTCGATCACTT
>NZ_VCKY01000426.1 GCF_005889735.1 Nonomuraea turkmeniaca | reverse complement strand
CGAACGCCCGATCGGCGGCGACGTGCAGCAGCCCCGCCAGCCCCGCCACGAAGGCCTCGTGGTGGTCGAGCGCCAGGTCCTCCTTGCGGGGGAAGTAGTTCGTCACGGTCATCTTCGCGACCCTGGCCGCGGCGGCGATGTCGGCGATCGTCGTCCGGTCGAAGCCACGTTCCAGGAACAGTTGGGTAGCGTGGTCGGAGATGGCCTGCCTGGTCTCTCGCTTCTTCTGTTCCCGCAAGCCCAAGGTGTCGATGCTCATAGCCACAGTCTTCCATAAATTTTTAGGTTCGACCTGATTTTAGGTTGACCAAATCAGTGGCGCAACCTAAAGTTAGGTGCGACCCAAGTTTGGCGCGTCCATCCAACGCGAGCGAGGAGTGTGTTTTGTCCGAAGCAGCAGAGGTTCTCGAACTGGACGACAACATCGCCGACCGTGGCGCTGACGGTGGCCCGGCGGTCGGCGCGGACTCGGTCAAGGCGTACCTGAAGCAGATCGGGCGCGTCCCGCTGCTGACCGCCGAGCAGGAGATCGACCTGGCCAAGCGCATCGAGGCCGGCCTGTTCGCCAGGGAGCGGCTCGACACCGAGCCGGGGCTTCCTGCCGACCTACGAGCCGACCTGGAGTGGATCGCCGACGACGGCACCCGCGCCAAGAGCCAGATGCTGGAGGCCAACCTGCGGCTGGTCGTCTCCATCGCCAAGCGCTACACCGGCCGCGGCATGCTCTTCCTGGACCTGATCCAGGAGGGCAACCTGGGCCTGATCCGGACGATCGAGAAGTTCGACTACCGGCTCGGCTTCAAGTTCTCCACGTACGCCACCTGGTGGATCAAGCAGGCCATCACCCGCGCCATGGCCGACCAGGCCCGGACGATCCGCATCCCCGTCCACATGGTGGAGCTGATCAACAAGGTGGCGCGGGTGCAGCGCCGCCTGCAGAGCGAGCTCGGCCGCGAGCCCACCCCCGAGGAGATCGCCACCGAGACCGACCTGGAGGTGGACCGGGTCGCCGAGGTCCAGCGGTACGGCCGCGAGCCGATCTCCCTGAGCACGCCGCTCGGCGAGGAGGGTGACAGCGAGTTCGGCGACCTCATCGAGGACGTCGAGGCCGTCTCCCCGGCCGACGCGGTCTCGTTCACCCTGCTCCAGCAGCAGCTGAACGCCCTGCTCGACCAGCTGTCCGACCGGGAGGCGGGCGTGATCAGCCTGCGCTACGGCCTGGCCGACGGCCAGCCGAGGACACTGGACGAGATCGGCAAGGTCTATGGGGTCACCCGCGAGCGCATCAGGCAGATCGAGGCCAAGACGATGTCCAAGCTCCGCCACCCGTCCCGCTCGCTGGCGCTTCGCGACTATCTCAGCTGATCTCCACTGATTTCCGGATGCATGCCCGGGTGCCGCGCAGATGATCTCTTTGGGGGTGTCGGCACCTTTCTGGGCCAGAATTTCCGCTGGTCGGAGAAAGGCTGGGCAAAAGCAAACTCAAAAGTGTCGCATTGGGCCTTTGACCGGCACGGCGGCTGGCCTAGATTCCCAACCGTGAAACGCACCCGCTCCAGCGTCGTCCACCAGGCGACCTACGCGTTCAAAAATCCCCACAAGATCGTGCCGCACCTGCGCCGGCTGGCCCGCGACACGTGGTTCATGCTCCGCACCCGCGACCACGTCGCCTACTACCGGGCCGTCATGAGGTCCGACACCGCGCGCGACCCTGGGGGCGCGGTCGGCTCCCACACGCACAAACGCTGGCTGGCGCTCGGTCGCATGCAATTCGACTACCTCGTCGAACACGGGCTCAAGCCGGAATGCCGCATGCTCGAAATCGGCTGCGGCAACCTGCGCGCAGGCCATTTGTTCATCGACTACCTGCACACCGGAAACTATTACGGAATCGACATCTCGCCCGACATCCTCATGGCGGCGCAGGACACGCTCATCGAGCACGGCCTGGGCGACAAACTGCCCTATCTGACCCCGGTACGCGATCTGCGTTTCGCGTTCCTGCCCGACCGGCATTTCGACGTCGTGCACGCGCACAGCGTCTTCTCGCACTCGCCGCTGCACGTCATCGAGGAGTGCTTCGCGCACGTGGGCCGTGTCATGAAGCCGAACGGCTGGTTCGACTTCACCTTCGACCGGACCGAGGGCAAGGAACACCAGGTGCTGCGCGAGGACTTCTACTACCGCACCGAGACGCTCGTGGCCCTGGCCGGCAAGTACGGGTTCACGGCGACGTTCATGGAGGACTGGGAACGCCTCCCGCACAAGCAGTCCAAGATCCGCCTCACCAGGCAGTCCGCCACGTGAAATCGGCGTGCGCACGGGCGGGACGGGTTCATAAGGTTGGGGCGTGAGAGATATACGGTCGTTGCCCAAGGCCCACCTGCACGTTCACCTCGAGAGCACCGTGCGGCCGGAGACCGCGCGGGAGCTGGGCGGCTCGCGTGAGCCCGAGAACGGGTTCCGCAGCTTCAGGGAGTTCGGCGACGCGCGGGCGCGGGTGCGGGAGCTGCTGCGCACGGCCGAGCACTTCAGGCGGATCGCGGTGGAGTTCTGCGAGGACGAGGCGGCGCAGGGCACCCGCTATGTGGAGGTGACCTTCACCGCCGCCTCCCACGGCGAGCGGCTGGGCGCGCCGGAGATGCCGCTGGAGGCGGTCCTCGAGGGCATGGCCGAGGGCGGGGCCAGGTACGGCATCGAGTGGCGGGTGCTGCTCGACCACTCCAGGCGGCGGCCGGTCGAGCGGCTGTGGCGCACGTTGAAGCTGGCCACCCGCTATGACGCCGTGATCGGCCTGGGGCTGGCCCGCGACGAGGCCCACCCGCTCGCCCCGTTCGCGGAGGTGTGCGACGCGGCCAGGGATGCGGGGCTGCGCCTGACGCACCACGCGGGGGAGGCGGCCGGGGCGGCCAGCATCCGCGAGGCGCTCGACGTGGGGCACGCCGAGCGGCTCGGGCACGGCATCCGGGTGCTCGACGACGACACGCTGGTGGCGGAGGTGCGGGAGCGCGGGATCCCGCTGGAGGTCTGCCCGACGTCCAACGTCCTGCTCGGGTTCGTTCCCTCACTCGCCGACCACCCGCTGCCGCGCCTGCGGGCGGCCGGGCTGGCGGTCACCGTCAACACCGACGGGGAGACGGCGCTCGCGGAGGAGTACACCCGGCTGCGCGACGTCTTCGGCTACGACGACCACGACCTGGCCGACCTGGCCCGGGCCTCGATCGACGCCTCGTTCGCCCCCGACGTCCTCAAGGCCCGCCTCCGGAGCGACGTGGACGCCTGGCTCGACGCGTCGTGACCGCCCCGCCGTTCTGAGGCCGCCGCGCGCGGGGGCGCTCCGCGAGGGGTGTCCTCGCGGAGCGGGGATGCGCTGGTGGGATCCGCCTCACCAGCTGCTGCTACTCCTCATCCTCTTCCTCGTCCGGGTCCGAGCAGAACTCCGTTCTCCACTTTCCGTTCCTGTAGCACTGCTTGCACCAGTCGCCGTAGATGGTCTTGTAGCGGCACTTGACCGCGGCAGACCCCGGTGCGGCGCTCTGCTGGGCACCCGTGCACAGTGAGTCGGTGGTTTCGGTGGATTCGGTGGCGTTGGCGGGCTGTGAGGTGATCGGGCCACTGATCACTAGCGTGGACGCGGCCATGACGGTGGCGACAAGAAGTCGTTTCACCATGAATCGCTCCTGATGGAGGGAGGAGTCCCAGACCGGGCCGGGAACTCGCCGAAGCGTCGTTCACGGTTTTCGGTATTTCGCCGCGACGGCGCTATGGACATTTCCCACGGTAGCGACGGCCGCCCGCATGGTCCCCCTATAAGCGGCAAAGCCTATTTCTCGAACAAACTGCCTTGTATCGTAATTGAGAAGCAATTGCGGGAAATGGCCGCTGGGTCGGCCCTTCGAAATCGAGCCGCTACGTCGTGTGCACGTGGCGCTACAGGCTCCCGTCCCAGGCTTGTGACCTGCGGCAACCCTCCCTTCCCTGGCCCGGCCAAAGTAATGCCGGATTTTTCGAATGGGTTTGGAAAAGGCACCGGGTGACTGGCGGAGGTGCGGAGGAGGGCGCTGCGGGCGGGGATTTCCGATACGGTCGCGGCCCATGGGATGGGCG
>NZ_VCKY01000425.1 GCF_005889735.1 Nonomuraea turkmeniaca | reverse complement strand
TCTTAGGGTCTCGTGGGCTCGGAGATGTGTATACGAGACAGGCTCCCCCGTCGGCCCCGGCACCCGTCCCGGGCCCGCCGCGCCCCGCGGCATCGCCCAGCCCCGCGCCAGCAGACTGCCTGCCGCGCCCTGCGCCACCGCCGAGTCCAGCGACACTCCCCGGGCCGCCGCGCCTTGCGCCGCCGCCGGGCACCGCATTCGACCCGAGCCCCTTGCGCTCTGCGGCGACGCCGAGGCTTGTGCCGGTTCCAGGCCCTCCCCGACCCGTACTGGCACCCTGTCCTCGGCGACCCGGACCGGCCGATGGAGGCGATTCGTCCGCATTCACGGCGGGACGCGGCGGTGGGACCAGGCGCAGGCGGGGCCTCCCCTGACCCCGGACCGCAGCCCCCTCCGCCGAGGACGCTCCTCGCCTTGACGCACCGCTCGAACGGAGTCCCAACCTCTTACCGGAATTTCCACGAGCGCCGGCCTCGGCCCGCGTATTGTCTCCCCGTCGGTCACTCTGCGTAGCATCGGCAATCAGGGTGAGCCGTTTGGCGTCTTCGCTGGTCGTGTCCGTGTTTGTGGTCGTTCGCATGGATGACCTCCTGCCCGTGTGGCCTGAGGAAAAGGCCGAATAAAGATCAGCAAATCGAACACGGTGTCGATCGAACTCCCGTACGATGTTGTACACCACACTGGCGACAATTTCGAGGAAGACTCGAACAATTGTTTGAAGATGATCTTCAACAGCGATAGCGTCGCTGTGTGCGACATCGAGACCACAGAACGGCAGGCCTGCCGGTGAGGCGGGCCGCCGGGCCAGGAGGAAGAGCATGACCGAGCGGGATGACGCAAACGGGGTCAGCGACCTCGCGGTGCGCAGACGCGACTCCCTGGGATTGACGCCCCGGCAGCGCAAGATCCTCGAAGTGATTCGCGACTCGGTACAACAGCGCGGATATCCGCCCTCCATGCGGGAAATAGGCGAAGCGGTGCAGCTGACCAGCACGTCCAGCGTGTCGCATCAGCTGACGGCGCTCCAGCGCAAGGGCTACCTCAGACGCGACCCTCACCGGCCGCGCGCCCTCGAGGTGCGCCTGCCGGGTGAGCCGGTGCTGTGGGTCGACCCGGACGCGGCGGACGACGAGCCCACGATCAGCCGTCCCACGGCCGCCTACGTCCCGCTCGTGGGCCGCATCGCCGCCGGTGGCCCGATCCTGGCCGAGGAGAGCGTCGAGGACGTCTTCGCGCTGCCCAAGCAGCTCGTCGGCGAGGGCACGCTGTTCCTCCTGCAGGTCGCCGGTGACTCGATGATCGAGGCCGCCATCGCCGACGGCGACTGGGTGGTCGTCCGTCAGCAGCCGGTGGCGGAGAGCGGCGACATCGTGGCCGCCATGATCGAGGGCGAGGCCACCGTCAAGACCTTCAAGCGCAAGGACGGCCATGTCTGGCTCGTCCCGCACAACCCCAACTACGAGCCGATCCCCGGTGACGAGGCCACCGTCCTGGGCAAGGTCGTAGCGGTTCTGCGCCGGCTCTAACCGGGTCGGTGACTTGGGCGCGCGTCACATCGCCGTGCCGCGTTCCGGCGCGCGCCAGGACATGCATGGATGAGAGTCGGCACGACGGGGTACGGCACGGCACCGCCGACCTCGCCGGCCATCATGCTGACTCCTCAACACCCTCTCTGTGACTCGACACGTGACTCGGCGAGCTCGGCCACGAACCGTCGCACAACCAGCCGCCGAAACCGGTCACGGGCCTCAAGTCAGTCGGTCTCACGGTTGATCGGCCGCCGCCGGGCTTCGCGCCGGGCGGGCCTGCGGGCTGGTGCCGTGTGATGGTCCGTGACCGTGACCCCGACCACGCCGGGGGCGCCCTCTTCTGCACACTCCGTCGGAGGCACGCGCATCCGTGCCCCGGGGCCCGTCAATCCCTCCGGGCGTACAGCTCGTGCCCGGCCGTGATCACCAGGTCGGCGAAGGCCAGCACGTCGTGCCGCCGCTCGAACGGGGAGCCGTACATCGAGCTCCGGGGTGTGCCGAAGTGCTCGCTCAGCCCCGAGACCAGGCTGCCGAGCGACGGCTGCGCGGTGTCGTCCTCGCGCAGCCGCAGCGCCTCGTCGATCACACGGTGCCACCGCTCCGGGAACGCCTCCCGCGCGTGCCGCGCCGCGCCCGTCTTGGACGTGAGCTCGCCGGTCGCGAGCGTGTAGTGCAGCCGGGAGACGCCCGTGACGATCCACACGGTGGCGTACCCGCCGAGCGAGGCCAGCCCCCACGGGGAGAGCAGGCGGGAGGCCCGGGTCACCAGGCGCCGCCAGTAGCGGTCGAGGTTGTCGTCGGTCCAGGCGGCGAGGACGGCAGAGTCGGTCCAGATGTCGAGCTCGCCCGGCTTGGGACCGCGGCAGGTCACGCCGTGGCGGGCCAGCGTGTGCGAGGTGACCGGGTTGACGCCGCCCTGAGGGTTGAGCTTGCCGGCGTGAGCTCGCGGGCGCGCCCCGAGGTCGAGGGGGTTGCGACGGAGGTCGTCCCAGGTCAGGTAGACACCTTCGAACGGGTGGGCGCCGAGGCTGGTGTGGATGTGTTCCAGCGTCTCGATCGGCGGCCCGGCGGCGGTCACCGCGACGAAGTCCACGTCGCTCGTCTCCGGCCGGTAGTCGTCCAGCGCCGCCGACCCCTCCAGGTAGAGCCCTTCGATCAACCCGGGCGCCGCCGCGTCGGCCACTGACAGGTACGTCTCGACGATCGCGTCGATCTTCGGGTGGGGCGTCATCACCGCTCAGCCTGCCACAATCGATGCTGCCGCCTCATCACATTCCAAAATCCTAGAATGTCTGGGTGAATCCCGCATACCGCCCAGAAGACCTCAAGGCACAAAATGATGGATTTAAGTGGGCAAAGGTGGGTCCAGGGGTGATTCCCGCCTGGATCGCCGACATGGACCTGCCCACCGCGCCCGCGGTCATCGAGGCGCTGCGGCGCCGGGTCGGCGCCGATCTCGGCTATCCGGCCTGGCTGGACAAGCCCAACGCCGGGCCGCTGGCGGAGGCGTTCGCCGAGCGTATGGCAGGCCGGTACAACTGGTCGCCCGACCCGTCGCTGGTGCGTTCCTTCAGCGACCTCAACCAGGCGCTCCAGGTGCTGCTCCACGTCTGGACCAAGCCCGGCGACGGGGTGGCCGTGCACACTCCGGCCTATCACCCGTTTCTGACGACGCTGCAGATCATGGAGCGTCCTCTGTACGCCATCCAGGCCGAGCCCGATGGCGATTCGTGGCGTTTCGAGGTGCCCGATCTGACCGGCTGCCGGGTGCTGCTCCTGGTCAACCCGCACAATCCGACCGGCCGGGTGTTCACTCGCGAGGAGCTGACCGCCCTGGCCGAGCAGGCCGAGCGGCACGATCTGCTCGTCATCTCGGATGAGATCCACTCCGACCTGACCTTCGAGCCTCACCAGCACATCCCTTTCGCCACCATCCTTCCCGAACGCACCGTCACCCTCACCTCCGCGACGAAGGCGTTCAACCTGGGCGGCATCCGCGTCTCGGTCGCCCACCTGGGGCACCAGGGGGTCCGGAAGGCGCTGGAGGCCCAGCCGCCCTTCGTGTACGGGTCCGCCAACCTGTTCGGGGTGGAGGCGACGGTGGCGGCGTGGCGGCATGGGGACGCCTGGCTGGACGAGGTCCGTGCCCTGCTGGATCGTCACCGGCACACGATCGCCGACCGGCTGCCCGGCACCTTCCGCTATCGGATCCCGCAGGCGACGTATCTGGCGTGGCTGCACGTCGGGCGGGAGGGGATGGCGGAGGTCATCGAGCGGGAGGCCAAGGTGTTGCTGACGGACGGGGCGGGCTTCGGGCCCGGCGGCGCGGAGTACGTCCGGCTGAACTTCGCCACCAGCGAGCCCATCCTCACCGAGATTCTCAACCGCCTGTCCGGCATCCGCTGACCCCGGCCGGCCCACGGCCATGGCACGGAAGGGTCGTGGGCCGACGCCGAGCCGACACGCCGGCAGCGCACGGCGCCCTGCCGGCACGCCGGCAGGGCACGCCGGCAACGCACGCCGGCAACGCACGCCGGCAACGCACGCCGGCAACGCACGCCGGCAACGCGCGGCGGCAAGCGCGCCGAGTCGGCGGGGCGCGCTTGCCGCATGAGCGTCAGGGCAGGGGTGGCAGGTCGGGTG
>NZ_VCKY01000424.1 GCF_005889735.1 Nonomuraea turkmeniaca | reverse complement strand
GCGGCAAGTACGAGAACCAGATCCTGCCCACCGGCATGTCCGCAGGCACGCCCCAAGAAGCCCTCGACTGCGCCTGCGACCTCTACCTCAGCCACTGACCCTCGAAGGACTTACAGGCAGAACCACTTAGTTCGGCAGGGTCATCTTCCCGAGAAGGTCGTAATTGGCTCGGCCGTCAAGCGATCCAAGTTACAGGGCGTGCCCCTCGGCAGTTGGCACCCGGAGTAACACGCCCAAGCGGAACGTAGCAGCAGGATTACCGATCGTCTCGGGAATGGGCCGCCTCGGCCGGGTTAGCCCCTGGATTTGGCTGGCCGTGGTCTGGCTCCCGGGCATAATTCTGCCATGCAGATCCGTATCGAGGCATTCGACCTGCCGGGTCGGGAATGCGGGCGGGAACCGGGCTTCCCCGGCTACTGCAACATCCATGTCGGGGTGCAACAGCGCGAGCGCCGCGATGAACTGCTCGGCATGATCCCGGGTGACGCCTCCTCGGCAACCTGGGAGCTGGAGGTGACCGCAACCCGTAGGGAGGCCGGTTGGGATCTGCGTGGCCCGTTCGTGCATGGCAGGCCGGGCGGCCGGTTCGTCTACCTGTCCTGGGGGACGGTCGATGAGGCCAGGGTGTTCTCGATGTTTCGGCGGGCCAAGCTGTGGCTGGACGCGATCCCCGCCGGCGTGCTGGAGGCCGCCGGCGACGGCGGCGTCCTGGTGGCGCGGCTGGGGTTGACCGACGCCAAAGGTCAGCCGTTGTGCGCGTCGGTCCGCCCGCCGTTGGTGGAATGGTCGGCCCTTCCGGGCTGAGGCTCGCTGGCGGTCGGGCCGGCGAGGATGCTGCACACCCGCTCGCCGGCGCAGTCGGCCGGGTCGGTGGCCTGTGCGCGGCGGCGCAGGGCGTGCGGGGCCTGGCGGGCCTGTTCGAGTTCGGCCGGGTGCTGTTCGATACGGGCCAGGTGGTCATCGATCAGGCCGGTGACGTGCTGGCGGGGGGTTGGCCGCTGTCGCGGATGGCCAGGGCGCCGCAGATCTCGGCCAAGGTCAGGCCGGCGGTCTGGACGTCGCGGATGAAGGCTTAACCGGGAGGTGGCCTCCTCGGGGTGGTCGCGGTAGCCCGCGCTGGTGCGGAGCGGCTGCGGCATCAGCCCGGCCTCCTCGTAGAACCGGATGGTCTTGGCGCTCACCCCCGGCTCGGTGAGCTCTTGCGGCACTATGACTCCCACGGCCGCTCTTCATGATCGAGATCTTGGCCGTCCAGATCGTGACAGAACGGGCGTTCCCATGCGCGGCGAGGTACGCGATCGCTACCAGCTCCCATGCACCCCCGGCACCCGGCACTCTCGACAACCCCCGAAAGTCACAGCCGGTAGTCGCTCCCCATCAAACGCACCAGACCCATTTACCGCCGGAACTTACAGCCTGTCCTGGGCGGGCCGCAGCCTCGCCCGGCCCGGCGGTGTCGGGTCAGGCGAGGCGCGTCGATCAAATTCCAGTACAGACCGAAACTCGTTTCACGACTCCGGAATCGTCACGGGCGGGCAGCGGGGGTCGAGCCGCACCTTCGCCAGATCCCGGCCGACGATCGTCCAGGCGTCGAAGGAGCCGGGCTCGAACTGCAACTGCGGATTGGTGTGCCACTCGTCGCCCAGCCCGGTCGCGAGCAGCTTGGCCTCCGATCCGAGTTCGTAAGCGTTGCCCCCGCCGAAAAAGGTGGAGGTGAACACGCGGCCCTGGTGGACCTGCAGTTCGCCGTGTCCCGGTAGCAAGCCCTGGTGCTTGATGGTTCCGGTGGCGGGGTCCAGGGCGATCCAGGCGCCCAGCACGCGCTTGTACACCGCGTACAGCAGCCCTCCGTGGACCTTGAGGTCCTGGAACGTGCGGTGGCCGGGAAGCGGATCGAGTTGCCACACCACCTTGCGCTGCTTGAGGTCGAAGGCGGCGATCGAGGCCGTCGTCTTAGTCGGCGGCGTTCCGCCTCCGCCGAGCACGTCGCCGCCGAGGTAGACGATGCCCCGCGCGGAGTCGACGCTCAGGCTCATCAGGCTCTGGTCGGGGATGACATTCGGGTAGACGTCCATCTTCCCCGTGTCGGGGTCGAGCACCGTCAGGGCGCCCTGCAGCTTCGCGCCGGTCGGGGCGGAGGCCACCAGGATCGTGTCGGTGACGGGGTCGTGCTCGATGTCCCACGGCCGCGACTGGCCATGCCCGATGTAGCCGAGGCCGCGTACCTCGTCGGTGTGTATGTCGATGGAGATGAGCTGGCCGCTCGGATACAGCGCGGCGTAGATCTTGTTCCCCCGCCGCACCATGGCCTTCGGCTCGCCCACCACGCGGATTCTGCGCTTCTCCCCGGTTTGCAGGTCACGCACCTCCACGGCGAAGTGGCCGCCGATGTACAGCGCCCGGTTCGGCACCAGCAGCATGCTCTGGGTCCGCTCGGCGCCGGCCGGGAAGCCCGCGTCGATGAGGTCGACGAACTCGGAGGTCCTGCTCTCCAGATCCAGCCACCACATGCCGCCGCTGCCGGCGAAGCCGATGAGCCGCTGCCCGTCCAGCTTCAGCGCCCGGGTCTCCTCGCCCGGCGAAGGCGGGTCGGCGACCTTGGTCACCGCGTCCTGCCCGGTGCGGTAGCTGTAGACGGCGCCGTCGGGGCGCGAGGTGAGGTAGACCGTGCCGTCAGGGGCCACCTCGAACGCGTCGATGATGCCCACCCCGGCATCGAACTGCCGCCGGTCCGTGCCGTCCTTGCGCACGTCGATCAGCGTGCTTCCGCTCGCCGCGAGCACCCGGTCGCCGTAGAGCGAGACCGTGCCGACGGCCTCGGGCCCCTGGGCCAGCTCCCTGACCGCGCCGCTGACCCGGTCGACGGCCATCAGCTTGGCTTCCTCCAGCAGGCCGGCGTAGGCCGTGGTCTCATCGACCGCGACCGCCCTGACGTAGTGCTCGCCCTGGACCAGCACTCCGTACCTGCGGACCGCGCCCGTCGAGGGGACGTACTCCCAGAGCCGGCCGTCGGAGGAAGTGCCGAGGTAGAGGGTGCCGTCCGGCGCGGCGGCCATGCTCCAGACGAAGCCGCCGTTCGCGCCGAAGGAGTGCAGGTGCGTCACCTGGCCCGTGACCAGGTCGTAGCTGTACAGGTCGGGTACGGGGTAGGTGCCGATGTACAGCTTGCCGCCGGCGACGGCGGTGGCCCAGCCGCCTTCCGGCTCGCCTGCCGCAGGACCGTCCGGCAGCGTCGCGGTACGCGTCACCCTGCGGGTGGCCAGGTCGATCTCGGCCACGACCGGAGGCTTCGGCCCGCGGGAGACCACGTAGGCATGGCCATCATGGACGGTGGCGCCGACGATCGCGCCGGTGATGGAGGCCGGGCCGTAGGTGGCGACGGCCGGAGTGCCGCAGTTCGGTGCTGCCGTCGCCTGCACGGCGGCCGGTGCCGATAAGGCTGGTGTCAACAGGGCGGTTAGGACCATGAGCAGCGCGAGACAGGTTCGCGGCACGGCCGCACCTCCGGGATGTTCAAAGCTGCTTAGTTTTGGTCCAGACCGTAATCTTATGCGCGTGACACGTCAACACCGGACGTCCGACGCCGATCAACACGGTGATCAACCTGATACGTTCACACCAAACCGCAGAATCGTCACCACAAACCGCTCATCTTGATCAGATCGGCGTTTGTTGGCGGGACTGATGCGGTCGATGACCGTCGAGCACCGATGGAAGGTGCCGATCATCGTAGATCAGCATCCGGTCCGTGCATTCAGCGCGGATGGGTGGTGTCCGCGGTGAGTCAGCGTCTTAAGGCCGCGCGCCCCCGAGCTCTCACAAGATCCGCTTCCGCCGGGGTCCCTCAACCCCTCCACAGAGTCGAAGGACCTCGACTTCGCAGTCGAGAGCAACCGGCACTGAGCTTCCCCCTGTTCTCCGGACACTTGACCTGAGGTCACCCTTGATCATCAGGAAGGATGTCCTTCATGCCCGCACCACACCCGCCAGAGTTCCGGCGTCGCGCGGTCGAGCTCGCGCGCCAAGGTGACAAACCGCTCCTCCAACTCGCCAAAGACCTGGGCATCAGCCGGTCATGCCTGCAGAACTGGCCTAGCCTCGATGATTCGTGCGCCCAGCAGAACGGAGGTGAAGCCGTGACGTAGCGGCTGATCGTCTGTTTGTAAGCTCGTCGTCGCTTGCCGGTGGGAGTCCGGTCCGGGTAGCTGCCAGGAGGCCCGGTAGCAGGCT
>NZ_VCKY01000423.1 GCF_005889735.1 Nonomuraea turkmeniaca | reverse complement strand
GCTGAAGGACGGCGCCTCCGGCTACACCTGGGCGGCGGCGACCGTCGGATCGAACAACGCGGCCGGATACCAGCTGGCCAGCGGCGAGCCCGTGATGGCGGTCGGCGGGTTCAACGGCACAGATCCCGCGCCGACGCTGGAGGAGTTCAAGCAGTACGTGGCCGACAAGAAGATCCACTACTTCGTGGGCACCGGAATGGGCGGGTTCGGCGGGCGCAACACGGGCGGGCGCGACACGGGCGGGCGCGACACGGGCGGCAGCGAAGACGCGGCCCAGATCGCCGCCTGGGTCCAGGAGACCTTCGCCGCCACCACCGTCGGCGGTACCACCGTCTTCGACCTCACCCAGACCTGACCCGCCGCCGTCCGGCCGATGATCCCCGGCCCTCACAGGGCCGGGTGACGCCTTCGTGGCGGCAAGGGGTCAGCTCGCCGCGGCGCGGACCTGGGCGACAGCGCTGGTGTCCATGTAGTCCCTCGTGTGGACGATCTCGCCGTTCCTGATCCGCAGGACCAGGAGGCCGGGGACCGTGATCGACCGGTCCCCGACCGTCACGTACGTGTCCTGCTCCACCACCACGACCTCGGGATCCTCCGTCCGGTGCAGCGCCAGCCTGCGTACCTCCGTGGCTTCGAACGGCGCGGCCCACATCGCGCGGTAGCCCGCGCGGATCTCCTCCCTGCCCTTGTACGCCGGCAGACCGCCGAACGGGAACTCGTGCAGCCCGTCCGCCGCGTAGAGGCCGGCCAGTGCGTCGGCCGACTTGTGGAGCATCGCGTCGTGATAGCCCGTGACGATCTCGTCGATGGACATGAATGGCCTCCCATTTCGCTCAACAACCGTTGACTCAACGAGCGTAGAGCGAAAAGGGGAGACGAGTCAACGCATGTAGAGTTCGGGTCGTGAGCGAGAAGCTGCTTCCCCGGGCCGAGCGGCGGCGCAGGACCGAGGGCAGGATCCTCGACGCGGCCAGGACGCTCTTCGCCGAGTTGGGGTTCGAGCGCACCACGATCAGGGCCGTCGCCCGGATGGCGGAGGTCGATCCCGCCCTGGTCATGCAGTACTTCGGCAACAAGCAGGAGCTCTTCCGCCGGGCCGTGCGGGTGGCGCCGGTCCCCGACGCCGGGCTGGACAGCGACGAGCTCGTCGAGTACCTGCTCGGCACGCTCACCCTGAAGATCGGCGAGCTGCCGCAGAGCTCCCTGGCCATGCTGCGGTCCATGCTCACCCACCCCGAGGCCGCCGCGTCGGCGCGGGAGCTGCTGGGCAGGCAGATCGACCGGCTGGCCGACTCCGTTCACGGTGAGGACGCCCGGCTGCGGGCCGCGCTGATGACGATGATCATGCTCGGTGTGACGGTCGGCCACCAGCTCCTGGAGCTGGACGAACTACGCGAGGTGTCCCAGGAGGAGATCGCGCGGGTGCTGCGCCCGAGCCTGCGAGCGCTTACTGGACCCGAAGTCTGATAACCGCCTCGTAACAAGTTCCCGGATCGGGTTCCCGCCCCGCCGGACGTCGTTACCGTGATGGCAACATCCCCGGAGTACGGGAGGGTGGCCAGTGGGCGTCGAAGTCGTCGTGGACGGGCTCACCAAGTCGTTCGGGCGTCAGGTCATCTGGGAGGACGTCTCGCTCACGCTGCCCGCGGGCGAGATCTCCGTCCTGCTCGGCCCGTCGGGCACCGGCAAGTCGGTCTTCCTGAAGACGCTGGTCGGGCTGCTGCGGCCGGACCGCGGCCACATCTGGATCGACGGCTACGACCTGGCCAACTGCACCGAGAGCAAGCTCTACGAGCTCCGCAGGCTCTTCGGCGTGCTGTTCCAGGACGGCGCGTTGTTCGGCTCGCTCAATCTCTACGACAACATCGCCTTCCCGCTGCGCGAGCACACCAAGAAGACCGAGTCCCAGATCCGCCAGATCGTGATGGAGAAGATGGAGCTGGTCGGCCTGCTCGGCGCGGAGCGCAAGCTCCCGGGGGAGATCTCGGGCGGCATGCGCAAGCGGGCCGGCCTGGCCAGGGCGCTGGTGCTGGATCCGGAGATCATCCTGTTCGACGAGCCGGACTCCGGCCTCGACCCGGTGCGCACGGCATACCTCAACCAGCTCATCGTCGATCTCAACGCCGAGGTCGAGGCGACGTTCCTGATCGTGACGCACGACATCAACACTGCCCGCACGGTGCCCGACAGCATCGGGCTGCTCTTCCGGCGCGAACTGGTGATGTTCGGCCCGCGCGAGATGTTGTTGTCGAGCGACGAGCCGGTGGTGCGGCAGTTCCTCAACGCCAGGAGACACGGGCCGATCGGCATGTCGGAGGAGAAGGACATCTCCGAGCTGGAGGCCGAGGCCCAGATGGGGCACGATCCTGGCGCGCTGCCGCCGATCCCGCCGCAGCTCATGCCTACAGGCAACCGGATCCGCCGCACCCAGCAGCCCCCCGGTGTCTGGCTGGCGGCCAACGGCGTGATCCCGCCGCAGGGCTCGTTCGTGGACGAGCGCGGCCGCAACTGGCTGGACGAATACCCGCGCCTGGTCAACGCCTTCCTGCACGGCGTCAAGTAAGGATCCGCCCCGGGAAGGTCTCCACGTCGGAAATGGGGGCTCAGCGAGGCTCTGAGGGCCGTATGGAGGCATTTGCGGTATCTCGCAAGCCATTCACCCATTCCTGTACCACCTCGGTTGGTTCAGGGGCTCCAGGCGTGACCGCCGCGTTATGATCCGGCGGCGGCCGGCGCGCGGGAAGGGGTGGTGCAGACGTGGCGGGACTCGACGTTCGGCTCGCTCGCATCCTGATCGCGGCGCTCGGCGGAGTGCTGGCGGCGCTCGTCGGCGCGGGCGTGTGGATCGCCGTGCAGGCGCGCGACGAGCAGGGCAGGGAGGGCGACAAGGAAGCCGCGCTGCTGGCGGCGGGCGCCCACGCCAGGAATCTGATCTCGCTGGACTACCGGACCGTCGAGGCCGATCTGCAGCGCATACTCGACACCTCCACGGGGGCGGCCAGGGCCGAATACGCCGCCACCGCGGACAAGCTCAAGTCCACCACGGTCGGGAGCAAGGTCGTCCAGCAGGGCGTGTTGCGTGCGGCAGGGCTCGTCTCGCTGACAGGCGCGAAGGCCAAGGTGCTGGTCGTGGCGGACGTGGAGATCCGCTGGGACGGCTCGGCGAACGCGCCACAGGCGCGGTACCACCGGTGGTCCATGGACCTGGACAAGGTCGGCGGCGCCTGGCTGGTGTCGAAGGCGGTGCAGGTCCTGTGAGGATGTTCGTGATCGTGCTGCTGGGCGTGCTCGTGCTCGTGGCGGGCGTGCTGGTGCCGACGATGTGGTTCAACCTGCGCGATCTCCGCGACGCCGACGCGGCCGGCGCCGTGGCCGTGGCCGCGGCCAGGAAAGTCGCGCCCGACCTGCTCTCGTACGACTACCGGACCGTCGAGGAGGACCTGGTGCGCGCCGGCGCGCACACCACCGGAGAGCTGACCAAGCACTACAAAGAGCTGACCACGAGCCTGGTCTCCAAGGCCAAGTCACAGAAGATCGTGCAGACCGTCTCGGTGGCGGGAGCGGGGGTGGAGCGGGCCGAGCCCGACCGTGTCGAGGTTCTGATCTTCGTGAACACTGCTACGGTCAAGGAGGTCCCCGGCAAAGCCGGGCTCCAGCAGCAGTTCTCGCAGAGCCGGGCGAGGTTCGTCATGGTGCGGCGGGACTCGCGCTGGCTGGTCGCCGGCCTGTCGACCTTGCTGGGCACCGCATGACGCCCCGGACCTCGGGCGCGCCGCTTCCTTCAATTGTTACCAAAAATCTGGTTTAGCGATGCATACGACAGGGGTAACCCAGTCACAGCTACACCGGTTGTCGGCATGGGTTCGGCCCCTGGTGTGACGGAGCGTTAACCGCACCCGTTCGCGGGTATCGTCTTGGGCCTGTGCGGTAGGCGATCGGTCACGCAGGGGAGAAAACCCAGCGTCCGGGCCCCGAGTCGGCCAAAAGTCCGGCTCACGGGCTTGACGTTTCCGTCTGAACGGGCGATGCTGCGACCAACGTGGAGCATGCAGCGAGAGCGAAGTGGACAGGCGTGTGCCGTTCGGCTACACTGCCCCTTTGCGCTGCCCTTTGACGACCCGCGATGCTTGCTCACGTTGCGAGGTTGTCTGGCGTGCGTGTAGTCAGTCCGCCGCGAGCCCTCGGAAGGACATCTGTTGGCAGCCTCGCGCAACGCCTCCGCCGTACCCGCTGGTC
>NZ_VCKY01000422.1 GCF_005889735.1 Nonomuraea turkmeniaca | reverse complement strand
AGAGGTGTATAAGAGACAGGGCCCGGCTCATGCCACCGGCCACCACACCCGCCCGGCCGACCGCAACCACGACGACGCCGCCACGACAACGAGCCGCTCCGGCCGCTTCGCCACCCCGGCGCAGACCCGGCCGCGCAGCTCGGCGACGTCGTACCGCGTCCAGCCCACCCCGACCTGGCACACCCGCCACCACCCCGCTCACGACGGGGATCTCGACGACGTTCTGCCGGACGACACCTACGACTGCGCTCCGCCCGTCACCGTGACCACGACCGTCACCGCCACCGCCACCGCTCAGGAGTAACGCCCGTGCTCAACCCCGTGTTGCCGCTGCGCGCCGCCTTCGCTGAACTGCTCCACCATCTGCGCAACGGCGAGTCGTGCGGCCCCGGATGCGTTCGTAGCGGTCCCGCCGACGACGCCAGCGAGATCAGATGCAGGCCATTCGAGGCCGCTGCCGAAGCCCTGGACCAGGCCCGCTCCGCGTCCTCCACCGCGATCGCCCTGCCCGTTCCGTCCGACACCGCCGCCTACGGCCAGCCGGTCAACACCGTCTTTGGCCAGCTCAGTATCGTCGCGGGCCGAGTTCAGCTCGCCACCGCCTGCGGGACATGCGCGCGCGTGGAAGTGCGCACCGCCGACCCGCGGACGACGATGCTGAACGCCGCGGCGTTCGCTGACGCCGCGCAGAAGGCCGCGGAGCCGGACCCCGCCGAAGTGCAGCGCATCATCCACCACCTCCGCACGCAGGGCGACTTCGACACCGACCGTTCCTGGCCGGGCTTCCATGCGGCCACCACCATCATCACCGCGCTCCTGCGCAGCCACACTGTCGCAGCCAAGTCGGCCGAGTAGCGAACCCACCGGCTGGCGCGGCCCCGGTCCAAGAGCTACGCCAGCCGCCGGCGGCGAGCGCCGCTCGCCGCCGTCCAAGAAGCAACGAAGGAGACACCGCAGCGTGTTCGAAGAAGAAGGCGCTCGCCCGCCCGACTGGGAGATCCGCATGCCCGCCGGCATGAAGGTGCTGAACGCCAACCACCGGCTGCACTGGCGCACCGCAGCCAAGATCACCAAGGCGTTCAGAGAGACGGCGTGGCTGCTCCTGCTGCAGCAGAAGATTCCCACGATCGAGCGCGCGTACGTGCAGGGCGTCTACTGCCCGCCGGATCGTCGGGTACGTGACCCAGCGAACCTGCAGCCGACCTACAAGGCCATCATCGACGGGCTGATCGCTCCTTCGAAGGAAGGCAGGAAACAGCAGCTGGCTGGGCGGTTACGGTTTGGATTGCTCCGCGACGACGACGACAAGCACCTGCTCGGGCCGGACCCGAGGCTTGGCGCGATTGTGAAGCATGGCCAGGTCATAGTGCGCGTCTGGAATCTGTCGGGCGACGTTGACGCCTCTGTGTCGGATTCCACATCGCTGAGTGACCGTTTGACTTCCCCCGCGAGTTAATTATCCTGTACTATTTTTGTGGACACTAGGTGTGTCCACCGCCCGTCACCAATAGCGGGAGGAACCTTTAGCGTCCCACACTACTAAGGATTGATCCAGATGGCTGCAACGACATCACGCAGGCGCTCGCCGAGCACGCTGGCCAACAAGACGAAGCAGGCACACGGCAAGGTCATGCAGGTGCGTGCGCGGCACACCGACGCCACGCACCCGCGCGACCTGGCCGCGCTGGTGCTGGTCCTCGTTCACAAGAACAAGGCCGAGGCCGTGATGCGTCGCGCGAATCTGACCCGGTCCATGTGGCACAACGAGATCAAGCCTCACGCGCCGCTCGAGCTGCCCGACTGGACCGAGGATGAGGCACTGGCGATCATCGACGCCCAACTGCAGCAGATCGCGAAGATCGACAGCGACCTGGAGAAGGCGATGGATGAGCGCGCACGGCACGTGGCCGCCCTCGCCCAGCACTACACCGCGGAGTTCGGCCGCAGCCGGGGTGTCAAGGCCGCCATTGTGGCGGCCACCGGTCTCAACATGCCGTTGGTCGGTCGCGATCTGGAAAGGGCCGCCAAGATCGTCACGGAGACCAAGCCTGCCGCGGACGCTGGCGAACAAGCCCACGCCGGTGAACAGCCCGATGCCGACGACACCTTTGGGCGGGAGATGCTTCCGGCCCCAGAGGTCGCCGCCCGACTGGGCACGACCCTGAACAAGTTCCTCGCCCGGATCAAGTACGCGGACGCCAGCGTAGGCCCCGGCCCGATCTCCCGGCGAGGCCGCGGCCGCGTCATGCTCTACGACGTCGAGACGACGCGGCGCTGGTGGCAGAAGAACCGCTTCGACTGGCTGAGCGTCACCGAGCTGGCCGAGCGATGGGGGGCTGAGGCGCGAGTCGTACGCGAGCGGCTTCGCGGAGCTGCTACCCGGGGCGTCACGCCGGAGCATCTCGTGGAGAACGGCCGATACCGGTACAACCCAGGCGCTGCGGACGCCTGGTGGAACGGCCTGCAGAAGCTCGGGCAGGCTGTGGCCGAAGGCGAAGACGACAAGGGCCGGTGGACGACGGCACGGCTCGCCCGCGAGCTGGGCACAACTCCCGACAAGGTCAAGGATGTGACGCGGGCCTGGCGGGAGAAGGGCGAGCTGACCGCGCACGTGACCGACGAGCGCGGGCACCGCTGGTGGAACCCGGAGCCCTTCCTGGAGAAGTGGCGCGCCGAGGGCCGCCCCGTCGCCACAAAGCCGGAGGCCAAGCGCCAGGGCGAGGACGCACCCGACGCCGGCCGGAGCTGAACCGGCGCCGGGCACGGGCCCGAGCGAGGGGCGGAACCTGATGAACGGGTTCCGCCCCCTGCTATTGCCGGGGAACCGCCTGGCCGGGCCCGACTCTCGTCACAGGGATCGCGTCACAGGGCGGCCGCTTGCTTCGGGGTGCTGCCGAACCGAAGCCAAGGTCGCCGATCACCCGCTTGACCGATAATTAACATTCCTATACTTTTTATTGTGCAAGTAAGGGGAGTTTTCCGGATGGCGAGGAAGAGGCGACCGCGATGAACACGATCCAATACGGCTACCGCAGTACCGACGGCAGCACCACCGAGCACCACATCCGCCGCGTCATCCTCTGGTCGCAGGCGCAGCGCGCTGCCCTCCAAGCTGGCCAGCAGCCTGCCGTGGCCGTCTATCGCGTGGTCCACGTGATCCACGAGGACCCCTTCTCGGGTGACTGCACCGCCGAACCCGTCACCGCATGGGCGGAGCTGCCCACCGACACCGCGGTCCAGTTCGGCATCTACCGCAACAGCGCCACACCTGTGCGCGAGGCCAGCCAAATCGACCTGAATTGCCTGCCACGCCTGCATGAGCTCACGGGCGAGGGTGACCCGCACGGCAGCAGCCCCCGCGACGGCGGCCACATCGTCTACCGCGCCGTCGCCCTCCACCCTCAGCGCGGCAGCATCCTCTTCCCTCTCGCCGCCTGGACCCTCCTCTACCCCAATCTCTAACCCGGCAGGAGTAGCCCCCGCTGCCTCTGAAATTAACCATCATGTACTAGATATTGAGCGAGTGTGCTGCTCAGTCACGCCCCGCGGCCTCAACCACCAGAACAACCTCTATCCGAAGCCCAGCCCACGCAGGAGTGTGACGACGCTCATGGCCATCACCACGCGCCAGACCGATCGGCCGCTTGAACACCGCAGCCTCAACGCGACCAACCGTGAGGCGGTCGGCCTGGCGAGACTCGTCCAGGAGGGCGACCTCCTCCTAGACACGCCCTACCAGCGCGGCGACGTGTGGACGCTCGACCAACGGATTGCACTTGTGAAGTCGTGGCTGCTCGGACTGCCGATCCCCGCAATGATCATCAACGACCGCATGACCAGCGCATGGGAGCGCGACGGCGAACGGACCCCGGCCTACGCCATGATCGACGGCAAGCAGAGGACGCTGACCGCGATCGCCTGGTACAACGGCGACTTCGCCGTCCCTGCGTCCTGGTTCCCCAGCGACCAGATCGAAACCGTTGAGGACACCAACAACGACGGCCCCTACGTCCGCTTCAACGGGCTAACGATCGTCGGACAGCGACGCTTCATGCGGATGGCCCAGATACCCGTCTGCGAGGCGCGCGTCAGCACCCTACGCGAGGAAGCGGAAGTTTTCCTGCTGGTCAACGGCTCCGGCACGCAGCAGCAGGAGGCCGACCTGGCCCGCGCC
>NZ_VCKY01000421.1 GCF_005889735.1 Nonomuraea turkmeniaca | reverse complement strand
GGCAGGGGCGCGCTCGATCGGGCCGACCTGATCGTCGACGGGCTCGTCGGGATCGGGGCGACGGGGGCGCTGCGGGAGCCGTACGGGGAGCTCGTCCGGGAGGCGAACGCCGCCCGCGGCCCCGTCGTCGCGGTGGACGTGCCGAGCGGTGTGGACGCGAGCACCGGGCGGGTGCAGGGGGCCGCGGTACGCGCCCGGGTGACCGTCACCATGGGCGCCTACAAGACGGGGCTGCTCGTCGACCCCGGCGCCGCCTGCGCGGGGAGCGTCGAGCTGGTGGACATCGGGCTCGGCTCCTACCTGCCCGACCCCGACGTCGCCGCGCTCACCGACGGCGACGTGGACGACCTGATGCCGCGTCCGGGCAAGGAGTCGGACAAATACCGCAGGGGAGTGCTGGGCATCGCGGCCGGGAGCGATCTGTACACCGGCGCCGCCGTGCTCGCCGTCGGCGGGGCGCTGCGTGCCGGGGCGGGCATGGTGCGGTACGCCGGGCCGGCCGCCCCCGTGGCGCAGGTGCGCGCGCACTGGCCGGAGGCGGTGATCACCCAGCTGGAGCGGCCCTCGATCGACGACGTCGGGCGGGTGCAGGCGTGGGTGCTGGGGCCGGGGCTCGGCACCGACGACTGGGCGCACGAGCTGGCGGCCCGGGTGCTCGAAACGCAGGTGCCGGTGGTGATCGACGCTGACGCTCTGACGTTGGTGGCCAGGGAACGCTCGCTGCTCTTCCGGAGTGCGCCGGTGCTGATCACACCGCACGCCGGGGAGCTGGCCAGGCTGATCCGGGCCGACCGCGACGACATCGAGGCGGCCAGGCTGGAGCACGCACGGCGGGCGGCCGGAGAGCTGGGCGTGACCGTGCTGCTCAAGGGGTCGACCACCGTGATCGCCGAGGAGTCCAGGCCGGTACGCGTCAACAGCACCGGCACGTCCTGGCTGGCCACCGGCGGCACCGGCGACGTGTTGTCCGGTGTGGCGGGTGCGCTGCTCGCCCAGGGGTTGAGCTGCTACGACGCCGGGGCGTGCGCGGCATACCTGCATGGGCTGGCCGGTCGCCTGGCCGCCGACGGCGCGCCCTTGGCGGCCGCGGACGTCGCCACGGCGATCCCCACGGCCATCCGGGCCGTGACCGCCGACACCGTGTGAGCGGTGAAGACCATGCCCGCCGGCCTCGCGAGCTGTGCGAATCGCGCTCGACCACACGTCTGAGCTGCCACACTAGAAGGATGTACTCCTCGATGGCCACGCCCGCGCAGGCGCGGGTGGACCTGGCCGCGATCAGGCAGAACGTCGCCCTGCTCAAGGAGCGGGCAGGCGGCGCCGAGCTGATGGGCGCCGTCAAGGCCGACGCCTACGGACACGGTCTGGTGCCGTGCTCGGCGGCCGTTCTGGAGGGCGGCGCGAGCCGGCTCGGCACCGCGTTCGTCAGGGAGGCGCTCGAGCTGCGGGCGGGCGGCGTGACCGCGCCCATCCTGGCCTGGCTCATCACCCCCGGCGAGCCGCTCGACGAGGCGCTCGCGCAGGACGTCGAGCTGTCGGCCGCCGACGACCGGCTGCTCGACGAGATCGCCGCCGCCGCGCGGCGCACCGGACGCACCGCGAAGCTCCACCTGGAGGCGGACACCGGCATGAGCAGGGGCGGCTCCCCGCTCGCCGCCTGGCCGGGGCTGCTGGCCAGGGCCCTGGAGCTGCGCGCCGAGGGCGTCATCGAGATCATCGGGCTCTGGTCCCACTTCGCCTGCGCCGACATCCCCGGCCATCCGTCGATCGAGCAGCAGCTGGAGGCGTTCCAGACCGCGCTCAAACTGGCCGAGCAGGCAGGCGCGGCCGGGTCCCACGTGATCCGGCACATCTCCAACTCCGCCGCCACCATGACGCTCCCCGAGGCCCGCTACGACCTGGTCAGGCCCGGCATCGCGATGTACGGCCTGAGCCCGATCCCCGAGCTGGGCGACTTCGGCCTCCGGCCGGCCATGACGCTCACCGCCCAGGTGGGGCTGGCCAAGCGGGTCCCCGAGGGCGCGGGGGTGTCGTACGCGCACCTCTACGTCACCGACCGCGAGACCACGCTCGGGCTCGTCCCGCTCGGCTACGCCGACGGCATACTCCGGCACGCGACGGGAAGGGCCGAGGTGCTGGCGGGCGGCCGCCGCAGGCTGATCACCGGTCGGGTGTGCATGGACCAGTTCATGATCGACATGGGGGACGATCCGCTCGCGGCGGGCGACGAGGTCGTGTTGTTCGGCCCGGGCGACGGGGGCGAGCCGACCGTTCAGGAGTGGGCGGATACGCTCGGCACGATCACGCATGAAATCGTGACGAGGATCGGTGCACGAGTGCCGCGGGTTTACGAGGGTCGGGCATAAGAAGGATCGGGGAGATGACGACGACAACACGGCGCAGGGTAGGGATCGCCGGCGCGCTCGTCGGCGCGGCGTCCGCGGGTGTCGCGGCGGCGGCGCTGGCCAAGCGCTACGCGGTCGGCCGGATCAGGCTGCGCCCCGACACCGAGGCCAGCGAGCCGTTCGGCGAGTTGCGGGGCAGGGAGCGCACGCTCGTCACCTCCGACGGTGTGGCGCTGCACATCGAGATCGACGGTCCCGAGGAGCGAAGGAGCTCGGGGGGAGAGAGCGAGAGTAACGATGCCAACGACCCCCGAAGCGGTCGCGACCATGAGCACGACGCGGAGCTGACCATCGTGCTCTGTCACGGCTACTGCCTCAACCTGGAGTCCTGGCACTACCAGCGCAAGGACCTGCGGGAGAACTACCGCGTCGTGCTGTGGGACCAGCGCTCGCACGGACGCTCCCAGCGTGCCGGCGCCGACGACAGCACGATCGACCGGCTGGGCCAGGACCTGGCCGAGGTGATCGAGGAGTTCGTGCCGGGCCCCTGCGTGCTGGTCGGCCACTCCATGGGCGGCATGACGATCATGGCGCTCGCCGACCGCCATCCCCAGCTGTTCGGCGAGAAGATCCGCGCCGTGGCGCTCATCTCGACCTCGGCGGGCAAGCTGGCCGAGCTCACTCTGGGCCTGCCGGCGATGTTGTCCAAGGTCGTGCACAAGGTCGCGCCGTCCACGGTGTCGATACTGGGCAAGGGGGGCGCGCTGGTCGACAAGACCCGCCACGCGGGCAGCGACATCGCCTTCCTGATCACCCGCTTCATCGGCTTCGGTGACTCCAAGAACATCAGCCCCACCGTCGTCGACTTCGCCGAGTCCATGATCAGGGCGACGCCGACCGAGGTGGTCGCCGACTTCTACCCCGCGCTGATGAACCACGACAAGCTGTCCGCGCTGGACGTGCTCGACTCGGTCCCCACCGCGATCGTGGTCGGCGACCGGGACTGGCTGACCCCGCCCGACCACAGCAGGGCCATGGCGGCCGCCCTGCCCAAGGCCCAGCTCACCGAGGTGCCCGACACCTCGCATCTGATCCAGCTCGAGCGTCCCGGCGACGTCAACGACGCGCTGCGCGACCTGATCAAGCGGGTGGAGCAGTAGTGCGAGCCGCGACCGCCGAGGACATGCGCGCGTACGGCGCCCGCCTGGCCGCGCTCCTGCGCGCCGGTGACCTGGTCGTGTTGTCGGGCCCGCTCGGGGCCGGCAAGACCACGCTGGTGCAGGGCCTGGCCGAAGGACTCAAGGTACGCGGCCCCATCACCTCGCCCACGTTCGTGATCGCCCGGGTGCACCCGTCACTGCGCCAGGGCCCGCCGCTGGTCCACGCCGACGCCTACCGGCTGGGCGGCGACCTGGAGGTGGACGACCTGGACCTGGACGCCTCGCTGGAGGAGTCCGTCACGGTCGTCGAGTGGGGCGAGGGCCTGGTCGAAGGCCTGTCCGAGGACCGGCTGGAGGTCCACATCGACCGCGAGGCCGGCGACGAGGCCAGAATCGTGACGTTGCGCGCCGTCGGTCCGCGATGGGCCGACACGCCGTTTGATCGGCTAGAAGGCTAAAATCTCGATCAATTCCCGGCAATGCTGGCACCCTTGACGTACCAGGCCAATGATGTAAATCATGATCGTTGGCTAGGGATTCGCCCAGATTTTCTGGGTATCACGAGGGGCGACATCCACGATTTGGGTGGATGCTGGTGGCAAGACGGCAAAGTGGGGTGGCGGCCGGTGCTCAGGGTCAGGCGAGTCGCGTACGCGGGAGCCATCGTCATGGTCGGTCTGACGACCGGCTGTACGGCCTCGGCCGAAACCACACCCTCACAGACGCCCACAGCCACCCCCACGGCCGCGAGCCCAGGCGGCACCCCTACAGCC
>NZ_VCKY01000420.1 GCF_005889735.1 Nonomuraea turkmeniaca | reverse complement strand
GCCCAGTCCCACCCCCGCCACGGCCTGCCAGTCCACGTCCGCGAACAGCAGGAAGAACGTGGCCGCCACGGCGTTGACGATCAGTGCCAGGACGTTCTTGGCGGCGTTCACGCGCTGGAGATGGTCGTCGAGGAAACTGCCCAGCAGGCCGATCAGCAGCACGCCCTGGGCCGCGCCGAAGTACCCGCCGTAAATGCCCGCGGCCAGCACGCCCAGCCACAGCGCCGGCCCTCCGTGCGGGTGGGCGTGCTCACGCCGCTCGGCCAGCCAGCGGTTGACCCTCGGCTGCACCACGACCAGCACGCAGGCCAGCGCGATCAGCGCGACGACGACGATCTCGAAGACGTCCGGATCCAGGAACAGGAGCAGGATCCCGCCGATCAGCGCCCCGACCGCCGAGGCGGCGCCCAGGCGCAGCAGGCGGTCGCGCTGGCCTTGAAGTTCGGGGCGGTAGCCGTACGCGCCGGTGAAGGACCCCGGCACCAGGCCGATGGTGTTGGAGACGTTCGCCGTGACGGGATCGATGCCGACGGCCACCAGCGTCGGAAACGTGATCAGGGAGCCCGACCCGACGACCGCGTTGATGGCACCGGCCACCACCCCGGCCGCGCATACCGCAGCCAGCTCCCACCCCGTCACGAACCCTCCTTTTACGTATCTGGGCTCTTGGGGGGTGTGAACAGGCCGCCAAGGCTCTCCAGGACCTTGCCCATCTCCGATGGGACGATCCAGATCTTATTGGCCTCGCCTTTGGCGATCTCCGGCAGGGTCTGCAGATACTGGTAAGCGAGTAGTTGCTGGTCAGGCTTCCCCTCGTGGATGGCCTTGAACACCATCCCGATCGCGTCCGCCTGCCCCTTGGCCCGCATGGCCTGCGCCTCGGCCTCCGCCTGGGCCCGCAGCACGGCCGCCTCCGCCTCGCCGCGCGCCCGCAGCACCGACGCCTGCTTCTCGCCCTCGGCCTGCAGGATCGCCGCCTGCCGCTGGCCCTCGGCGGTCAGCACCGCGGCGCGCTTGTCGCGGTCGGCACGCATCTGCTTCTCCATCGAGTCCTGGATGGAGGCGGGCGGGTCGATGGCCTTCAACTCGACGCGGTTGACGCGGATGCCCCACTTGCCGGTCGCCTCGTCGAGCACGCCGCGCAGCGCGGTGTTGATGTCCTCGCGCGAGGTCAGCGTACGCTCCAGATCCATGCCGCCGACCACGTTACGCAGCGTGGTGACGGTGAGCTGCTCGACGCCGATGAGGAAGTTCGCGATCTCGTACGTGGCCTTCTTCGGGTTGGTGACCTGGAAGTAGATCACGGTGTCGATCGAGACCACCAGGTTGTCGGACGTGATCACCGGCTGGGGCGGGAACGACACCACCTGCTCACGCAGGTCGATCATGTCCTTGATGCGGTCGATGAACGGCACCACCAGGTTCAGCCCCGGTGTCAGCGTCCTGTGGTAGCGCCCGAGCCGCTCCACGATGGCCGCCGTGGCCTGCGGGATGATGCGGATCGTGCGGACCATTCCGAAGCCCACCGCCGCGACCACGACGAGGGCGACGATGAGCTGCTCGACGGACATGGCGACGCTCCGAAGTCGAGGGGACCGACTCCGTAGATCCTATTTCGTTTCAGCTGCAGGAGCCCTTTATGTGCATAAACGGTGATCTAGCTAGTACGGGCGGGCATACCAGCGGCCCTCCGAACTGCGCTCCAGCGTGAGCGGGACCCCGAACGTCTGGGACAGGTTGTCGGACGTCATCACATGCTCGAGCGGTCCCTGGTCCACCACGGAGCCGTGCCTCAGCAGCAGCCCGTGCGTGAACCCGGCGGGCACCTCCTCCACGTGGTGCGTCACCAGGACCAGCGTCGGCGAGCGGAGATCCCCGGCCAGCAACGACAGGCGGCGCACCAGGTCCTCGCGACCACCCAGGTCGAGCCCGGCCGCGGGCTCGTCGAGCAGGAGCATCTCGGGGTCGGGCATGAGCGCGCGGGCGATCTGCACCCGCTTGCGCTCCCCTTCGGACAACGTGCCGAAGCGCCGCCTGATCAGATGGGCCGCGCCCATCATGTCGATCAGCTCGACGGCCCTGGTCACGTCGTTGGAGTCGTACTCCTCGGTCCAGCGGCCCATGATCCCGTAGGAGGCGGTCAGCACCAGGTCGATGACCTTCTCCTCGGGCGGGATGCGCTCGGCCAGCGCGGCGCTCGCCAGGCCGATGCGGGGCCGCAGATCGAACACGTCCGCCTGCCCCAACCGCTCCCCGAGCACCTCGACCACGCCCTCGCTCGGGTAGAGCAACGTGCCGGCGACCTGGAGCAACGTGGTCTTACCCGCGCCGTTGGGACCGATGACGGCCCATCGCTCGTCCGCGTTGACCGTCCAGTCGATGCCGCGCAGCAGGGCCGCTCCGTCGCGCCTGACGGCGACGTCCTGGAGCCGCAGCACCTGACCACCCATCCCCGAACCTCCTTTAGGAGTCACCCTGGGGACAAACCTATTGCAGGGCGAGCGCATATCGTGGACCGGTGCGCCCTGAATCGCCTGTCTGTGCCTCTCTGGTCGCCTGGGGCAACGCGTGGCTGGCCGGCCACGTCGGCCTCGACGAGGCGGCTGACCACGTGGAATCCGCCTGCGGGCCCGCCGTCGTAGGTGAGGTCTCGTTGCGTAAATACCTCGCAAACCTCCGCACGGGCGGGCTGCGCGAGCTGCGCCTGGCCCTGCCCGCACCCGGGGATCCACTCGGGCTGTCGGGCCCCGCGTCGTTCAACTCCGCCGCGGTCGACGCCGGGCAGGCCGCGATCGCCGTGCTCGACGACCACAACATCGGGCTGGTGCCGGCGCTGGACCTGCGCGGGTCGTCCTATGTCGGGGTACGCCTGGACGTGCAGGAATCCGGGCCAGTACGTCATGACCTGCCCTCCCTGTCCGAGGCCGAGCGCGAGTTGTCGGACGCGATGCGCTCGGCCACCGAGGCGCTGGCCTCCATCGACGGGCCCGCGCAGAGCCGCCCCTCGCTGGGGCGGCAGGACGGCGCGCTGGCTCCCGGCTATCCCGCGCGGGCGCACCGCGTCTCCACACTGGCCACGCGGCTGGCCGCGGTGCTGCGCCTGGCCGACGACCGCGGGCTCACGTCCGGGCAGATCGCCGTCCGCGGCGCCGCGCTGCGCGAGCTCGACCGCGCGGTACGGCGCGCGGTCGTGGCCGCCCACCACGCGATCTTCGAACCCATCAGGAACCAATAGCCGCGTCCCCGGCCTTCCACAACCTGACCAGCTTGTCCTTGCCTGCCGAGACGAGGGCGACGCGGTCGTCGAGGCGGACGATGCCGACGGCGTACACGCCGCTCTTGTGTGCCTTGACCGGCTTGCCGAGTGCCTTGCGGGCGTCCGGGTCCCACAACCTGATCGTGCCGTCGGTGCTGCCGGACAGCAGCACCAACCGGTCGTCCACGGTGCCGAAGGACAGCGAGTAGATGATCTTCTTGTGGCCGGACATGGTGCCGATGGTCTTGCCGCTCTTCGGATCCCAGATCCTGATTTTTCCGTCTTTGCCGCCCGACGCCACGACGGTCTTGTCGTCGAGCTTGCCGATCGTGACGGCGTACACGCCCTTCGAGTGGCCCTTGTACGCCTTCCCGTACGCCTTGCGCTTGGACACGTCCCACATGCGCAGCGACTCGTCCTCGCTGGCCGAGATCGCGATCGCGCGGTCACCGATGTGGGTGGCGCTGAGCCAGTTCACCGGCTTGCGGTGGGCTCGGACGCTCTTGCCCGTGGACTTGCGCTTGCTCAGGTCCCAGAACCTCAGGTAGCCGTTGGCGTCGCCGGTGACCGCCATCCACTTGCCCTTGACCTTGGTGACGGCGACCGCGTAGACCGCGTTGCCGTGCCAGCCGAGGACCTTGCCCTTGCGGGTCTTGAGGTTCCACAGGCGCACGCTGCCGTCGTAGCCGCCGGAGACCGCGACGGGGGTCTTGCCCATCATCGCGCCGGCCACGGCGTACACCTCCTGACTGTGGCCCTTCATGGTGGCCAGGGACTTGTGCGTGGCCAGGTCCCACAGGCGCACCCGGCCGTCCTGGCCGCCGGTGACCAGCCAGGTCTTCTTGTCGCTCACGGAGACGGCGGAGAACGTCTGGACGCCCTTGGTGTGGCCCTTGAGCGACTTGCCGTCCTGCTTGCCCACCACGGGGACCGTCTGCTCCGCGGGCTGTTCCTGGGTGGGTGTGGGGGCTATCTCTTATACACATCT
>NZ_VCKY01000041.1 GCF_005889735.1 Nonomuraea turkmeniaca | reverse complement strand
GCCCCCGCACGGGTGACGGGCGGCCGCCCGCCGAGGTCGCCCAGCGCGGTCACGCCGAGTACGACCAGGTCACACCGGGTGATGTCGCCGCCGGCCACGCTCGCGCCGACCACGGCACACTCGTCGCGGAACCCGTCCGTCAGCGCGTCCAGCCACGTCACCGGCAGGTCCGCCGGAATCCCGAGCCCGACCACGATGGACGTGGGTGTCGCGCCCATGGCGGCCACGTCCGCGAGGTTCTGCGCGGCTGCCTTACGGCCCACGTCATAACCGCTGGACCAATCCCGGCGAAAATGCCTACCCTCGATCAGCAAATCCGTGGAAACCGCTACGCGCCCGTCAGGCGCGCCGATCACCGCGGCGTCGTCGCCCGGGCCCAGCATCACCGCCGCGCCCTGGGGCAGACGTCCGGTAATACGATTTATCGCTCCGAATTCGCCGAGATCTCCGACTGTGATGACGCACCTCCTGACGCACACAGGGTACGGTGGCCCTTCGGCGTGATCCAATCGCCTGGGAGGACGCAATGGTGCAGGCCTACATCCTTATTCAGACCGAGGTCGGCAAGGCCGCTGCCGTGGCCCATGAGATTTCCGGGATTCCCGGGGTCACTCAGGCGGAAGACGTGACGGGTCCCTATGACGTGATCGTCCGCGCGGAGGCCCGTAACGTCGATGAGCTGGGCAAGCTCGTCGTCGCGCAGATTCAGGCGGTGGACGGGATCACGCGTACTCTTACGTGTCCGATCGTTCACATTTGAGGGCATTCGTCGCATGCGTGCCGCCGCCGTCCTGCTCGTTCTCCTAACGCTCGCCGGTTGCGGCGGCACCATACAGGTCGAGCCGCCCGTGCCGCAGGGCCCGGCGGCAGCCGCCTGCGACAAGCTGGCAACGTTGCTGCCCCAGACGCTCGATGGGGCCCCGCGCGGCACGTCGACGCCGGAGTCGCCGTACGTGGCCGTCTGGGGCGACGGCGTCATCGCGCTGCGCTGTGGTGTGCCCCGGCCGGCCAGGATGGCGCCGACCGACCAGTTGCAGGAGATCGACGGCGTCGGCTGGTTCCCCGATCCCGAAAAGCCCGCGTTGTTCACCGCCGTGACCGACTCCGCCTACGTGGAGGTCACGGTCGGCGGCGAGCACACCGCCGCCGAGGTGCTCGCCGAGCTGTCGAAGCCGATCGGCCAGATCTCCCCCCAGGCCGGCGGCAGCGGCGGGCCCGCGGATTCCACCCTGTTCTACACGCTCTCCCCCCGCTGACCGTCACCGCAGCCCTGGCGACCGGGACAGGGCGAGCTGGATGAGCCGGTCCACCAGCTGCGGGTACGGCATCCCCGTCGCGGCCCAGAGCTGCGGCGCCACGGACAGCGACGTGAACCCCGGCATCGTGTTGATCTCGTTGAAGACCAGGTTGCCCTCGGGCGTGTAGAAGAAGTCCACCCGCGCGAGCCCCTCGCAGTCGAGCGCCTCGAACGCTCGCACGGCCATGGCCCGTAGCTCCTCGGCCGTCTCCGCCGGGATGTCGGCGGGCACGGTCAGCGACATCTGGTCGGGGTAGTACTTCGCCTCGAAGTCGAAGAACTCCTGCCCGCCCTCGACCTTCACCTCTCCGGGCAGCGACGCCGCCGCGGGCTCGTCGCCGAACGACTCCAGCACCGCGCACTCGATCTCGCGCCCTTCAATGGCGGCCTCGATGAGCACCTTGGGATCGTGCTGCCTGGCGAACTCGACGGCCTCCTCCAGCTGCCCTCGGTCGCCGGCCTTGGAGATGCCCTGCGAGGACCCCGCTCTGGCGGGCTTGACGAACACCGGCCAGCCCAGCTCCTCGGCCTCCTTGAGGACGAGCTCGCGGTTGAGCCGCCAGTCCCGGTCGCGTACGACCACGTAGCGGCCTGTCGGCAGCCCCGCGGCGGCCATCACGGTCTTCATGTGGGCCTTGTCCATGCCGACCGCGCTGGCCAGCACGCCAGAGCCGACGTAGCGCACGCCGGCCATCTCCAGCAGCCCCTGGATGGTGCCGTCCTCGGCGAACGGCCCGTGCATCACGGGGAACACCACGTCGACCGAGCCGAGCTCCACGGGGATGCTGCCCGGGTCGTACGCCACCAGCGAACTGCTGCCGGAAGGCAGCGCCAGGGCCGCGCCCGAACTGTCGACGCTCGGCAACTCGCCGCCTTCGATGGCGAACCGCTGGCCGGAAGCGGCCAGCACCCATCTGCCGTCCTGGGCGATCCCGATCGGGATCACCTCGTATTTGCTCCTGTCGATCGCATCCAGCACGCTGCCCGCGCCCATCAGGGACACGGCGTGCTCAGAATTGCGACCTCCGAAAACGACGGCGACGCGTGGCTTGCTCATGGTGTCCGAATCTACCGGGGTGTCCCCGGGACAGCGAGCCAAGCACGCCGCGAGTGAGCACCATCGTCCCGCGAAGGAGTGCGGCGGCATCTGGCGACCGAGCCCGCCTCACGGAGTGAGGCCATGAGCAGGCGAGCGGTATGAACATAGTCAGAGGCCGTAGCGCTCGGGCTTGGGCGATCTCGACATGAGCAGCATGCCCGCCTCTGCCGGGGACATGCCGTCGTGCACGACGCCGACGACGACCTCGGTGATCGGCATTTCCACGTCGTGTTTCCTGGCCAGCGCCAGCACCGACTCGCACGACTTGACGCCCTCGGCGGTCTGCTTGGTGGCGGCGATCACCTCCGCCAGCGTCATGCCACGGCCCAGGTTCTCGCCGAACGTGCGGTTGCGCGACAGCGGCGACGTACAGGTTGCGACCAGGTCGCCCATCCCCGCGAGCCCCGCGAACGTGTGCGCGTCTGCTCCCAGCGCGGCGCCCAGACGGGAGATCTCGGCCAGCCCTCTGGTGATGAGCATGGCGCTGACGTTGTCGCCCATGCCCATGCCCGCGGAGACGCCGACGGCCAGCGCGATGACGTTCTTGACCGCGCCGCCGAGCTCGACGCCGACCACGTCGGGGTTGGTGTAGGGGCGGAACCACGGCGGCAGGTGGCAGATCGCCTGAAGGCGTTCGGCCACGGACAGGTCCGTGCAGGCCACGACCGTGGCGGCGGGCTGACGCTGGGCGATCTCCTTGGCCAGGTTGGGGCCCGAGACCACGGCGACCCGCTCCGCCGGCACCTCGGCCACCTCGCGGATCACCTCGCTCATCCGCTTGGTCGTGCCCAGCTCGATGCCCTTCATCAGGCTGACCAGAACCGCGCCCGGCGGGATGTGCTCGCGCCAGCGGGCCAGGTTGGGCCGCAACTGCTGCGACGGCACGGCCAGCACCACGAACTCCGCCCCGTCCAGCGCCCGCGCCGGGTCCGTGGTGGCCCGCAACGACTCGGGCAGGGGGATGCCGGGCAGGTAGTCGGGGTTCGTGTGGGTACGGTCGATCGCCTCGACCAACTCGCCCCTGCGTCCCCACAGCGTGACCTCGTTGCCGGCCTCCGCCAGGATCATGGCGAACGTGGTGCCCCACGAGCCCGTGCCGAACACCGCCACCTTTGTCATGCCATCACCGCCCGGCGGGATCATACGGGGTCGCGGGGGGTTTCTCGCCACGCAGCTCGGCCAGCTGCTCGGTGATCGCCGCCATGATGTCGGCCGTGGCCTCACGCAGGACGCCGGCGTGCGGCTGCTTGCCCGCGTACTTCGACAGGTCCACCGGAGGACCTACCGTCACGTGGAACGTCTTGCGCGGGAACAACCTCGGCTTCTTCGCCCCGTACGGGAGCAGCTCCTGCGCCCCCCAGTGGGCCACCGGGATGACCGGGGCACCGCTCTCCAGCGCCAGCCGGGCCGCGCCGGTCTTGCCCACCATGGGCCACAGGTCGGGGTCACGGGTGCATGTGCCCTCGGGGTAGAACAGGATCGCGCACCCGTCCTCGAGCCGCTGGGCCGACGCGCGCAGCGACCTGGCGGCCTCGCTGGTGCCGCGGTCGACCGGGATGGCCAGCAGCCCGGTCACGGCCTTGCCCAGGAAGGGCACCTTGAACAGGGCCGACTTGGCGAGGACGACCGGCCAGCGCCCGTTGTTGTAGAGGAAGTGGGACAGCAGGACCGGATCCGTCCAGGAGAGATGGTTGGTCGCGATGATCATGCCGCCGGCGCGGGGGATGCGCTCGCCGTGCCGCCAATCCCGCTTGACCAGGAGCCGGGACAGCGGTTTCACGATGATCACTGCCAAGGTCTCCCAGAAACGCGATGGTCGCGTGGGGCGGCTCATTGGTCTCCTCCTCCGGTATGCGCCCAAGTCTCCCGGTTGGCCGCGCGGGATGTCGAGGCGCGATGCTTACCCTATGAGCATCCGCTGGTCCCTGGTGATCCCGGTGAAGACGCTGGTCGCGGCGAAGACTCGGCTGGCCGCGGCGACGGGACCGCGCCGGACGAAGTTCGCGGTGGCCGTGGCCAGTGACACCGTTGCGGCGGCGCTCGCCTGCCCCCTGGTGGCACGGGTGATCGTGGTGACGGCCGACCCCGCCGCGGCGGGGCCGCTCGCGGCGTTGGGCGCCGACGTGGTGCCCGACCCTGATCGCGGTCTGAACACCGCACTGCGTACGGGCGCCGCCCATGCCGTACGGGTGGCGCCAGGCGACGCGGTGGGCGCGCTCCAGGCGGACCTGCCCGCCCTGCGGCCGGCCGAGCTGGAAGTGGCGCTGGGGGCGGCGGCCGAGTTCGACCAGTCGTTCGTGCCGGACGCGCTCGACGTCGGGACGACCTTCTACGGGGTACGTCCCGGTGTGGCCTTCTCACCGCGGTTCGGCGGGGAGTCGCGGGCCAAGCACCTGGCCGGTGGGGCGAAGGAGTTGTGCGTGCCGGGCATCGACTCGGTCAGACGCGACGTGGACACCCCCGACGACCTGCGGGCGGCCATCGCGCTCGGATTGGGGCCGCACACGGCGGCGGTGGTCGCCGAGCTGTGGGCCGAGTCGTCCTGAGACCGCCACGACTCGTGCCAGTGCCTTGATCGGCCGTCACCGAGCGGTGAAACGCCGGAAGTCGGCCCGCATGCCTCGCGAGGCTGGCGTGCTCGCCGGGCGGGGGCAAACGCTTTAGGCTGGTCTGCGTGCAGGCGACGGTACGCAGCTTCGACGAGGCCACGCGGTCGGGCACGGTCTTCCTGGACGATGGGACCGTGCTGGAGTTCGGCACGTCCGCCTTTGACGCGGGCCCGCTGCGGTTGCTGCGCTCGGGGCAGCGGGTGAACCTGGCGATGTCGGGTGACGAGATCACCTACATCACGCTCTCGACCTTCCCGGTCCCGAACCCGTAGCTCTCACCCGTAGTCCGCGCTTCCTCCCCCGCCCTCACTTCGGTGCAGGTCCCTCATGAGGAGAAGGGCCGATGCGGTGCAGGCCCCTGGGGGAAGGACGGACGCGGTGCAGGTCCCTGGGGAAGGGCGGGCGGCGCGGCCGGGAATGCGGACGCCCGGACCGCGGGGTCCGGGCGTGCTGGTCCGCTGGATTTACTTCTTCTTGCCGACTTTCTTCCCGCCCGCGTTCACCAGCTCCTTGAAATCGGAACCGGGCCGGAACTTGGGCGCCCAACTCTCCGCGACGTTGATTTCCGCGCCGGTGGACGGGTTCCTGGCCGTGCGGGCGGGCTTGTTCACCATCTCGAACGCGCCGAAGCCCGTGATCGAGACCTTGTCGCCGCTCGCCACGGCCTTCTGGATGGCGTCGATGACCGCGTTCACGGCCTCGGTGGCCGTCTTCCTGTCGCCCACCCGGTCCGTGATGGCCTCGACGAGTTCTCGCTTGTTCATGAAAGTCCTGCTCCCCCATTTACGGCTCAGGGTTCCAGCTCACGAGTTCGACGTAGAAACCCCTTACGCGCTTGAAAGTAGGCGGGATCGCGGGGGAACTCAATCACCGAGCGTGTTTTCGTCATTGCGTGGCGTGTCGAGCGCGCTCAAGAAGGCCTCGAGCCGGGCCGAGGCCCTTTCGGGATCGCGCTTGGCCAGGTCGCAGATGGCGAGGTAGCGGCGCGCCTGCCGCTGCTTCTCACTGGCGGGAAGCATGCGGACGCGACGGTGCGCTTCGCGCAACCGCCGCGCCAGTTCGTCGTCTTCTAGACGGTCGTCGGCAGCCATGGCTGCCGACCATTCTCGTACGTGGCGATGTCGTCGGCATGACGCAGGGTCAGCCCGATGTCGTCGAGGCCTTCCATGAGCCGCCAGCGGGTGTAGTCGTCGATCTCGAAAGGCACGACCTCGTCCGCCCAGCGCACCTGGCGTTCGACCAGGTCGACGGTGACCTCCAGCTTGGGGTCCGCCTCGACGGCCGACTGCAGGGCCTCGACCTTGTCGCCGGGCAGGATGACCGGCAGCAGGCCCATCTTGGTGGAGTTGTTGCGGAAGATGTCGCCGAAGCGGGCGGCGATCACGGCGCGGAAGCCGTACTGCTGCAGCGCCCAGACGGCGTGCTCGCGGGAGGAGCCGGTGCCGAAGTCGGGGCCGGAGACGAGGATCGTGCCGCCCTGGTAGGAGGGGTCGTTCAGCACGAACGTCGGGTCCTCGCGCCAGGCGGCGAACAGGCCCTTCTCGAAGCCGGTGCGGCTGACCTGCTTGAGCCAGACGGCCGGGATGATCTGGTCGGTGTCGACGTTGCTGCGGCGCAGCGGCACCGCCGTACCGGTGTGGGTGGTGAAGGCGTCCATGTCCAAACTCCTAGAGGTCTGCATATGGGAAGCGCGTCGGTCAGGCGGCTCGGCCGCCTGACCGCGACCGCGCTAGAGGTCTGCGGGGGCGGTCAGGCGGCCGGTGACGGCGGTCGCGGCGGCGACCTGCGGCGACACCAGGTGAGTACGGCCACCCTTGCCCTGGCGGCCCTCGAAGTTGCGGTTGGAGGTGGAGGCGCTGCGCTCACCGGGCTGGAGCGTGTCGGGGTTCATGCCCAGGCACATCGAGCAGCCGGCCTCACGCCACTCGGCGCCGGCGGCCTTGAACACCTCGTGCAGGCCCTCCTGCTCGGCCTGCAGCTTGACCATCATCGAGCCCGGCACGATCAGCGTGCGGGTCTTCACCTGGCGGCCGCGCAGGATCTCGGCGGCCGAACGCAGGTCCTCGATGCGGCCGTTGGTGCACGAGCCGACGAACACCGTGTCGACCTCGATCTGGCGCAGCGGCGTGCCGGCGGTCAGGCCCATGTACTCCAGCGCCCGCTCGGCGGCCGAACGCGCGACGGGGTCGGAGAAGCTCTCCGGCGAGGGGACGGACTCGCCCAGCGGCAGGCCCTGGCCCGGGTTGGTGCCCCACGTGACGTAAGGGGTCAGCGACGCGGCGTCGATCTCCACGACCTTGTCGAACACGGCGTCGTCGTCGGTGCGCAGCGACTTCCAGTACTCGACGGCCTGGTCCCACGCCTCGCCCTCCGGCGCGTGCGGGCGGCCCTTGAGGTAGGCGAACGTGGTCTCGTCCGGCGCGATCATGCCCGCCCGAGCGCCGGCCTCGATGGACATGTTGCAGACGGTCATGCGGCCCTCCATGGAGAGCTTGCGCACGGCCTCGCCGCGGTATTCGACGATGTAGCCCTGGCCGCCGCCGGTGCCGATCTTGGCGATGATGGCCAGGATCAGGTCCTTGGCGGTGACGCCGGCGGGCAGCTCACCGGAGACCTCGATGGCCATCGTCTTGGGCCGGTACGCGGGCAGCGTCTGGGTGGCCAGCACGTGCTCCACCTCGGAGGTGCCGATGCCGAACGCGATGCCGCCGAACGCACCGTGCGTCGAGGTGTGAGAGTCGCCACACACGATGGTCATGCCCGGCTGGGTCAGGCCGAACTGCGGGCCGATGATGTGCACGACGCCCTGCCCGGCGTCGCCCATCGGATGGAGCCTGACGCCGAACTCGGCGGCGTTCTTCCGCAGCGTCTCGACCTGCGTCTTGGACACCGGGTCGGAGATGGGGCCGAGCACGGTCGGCACGTTGTGGTCCTCGGTGGCAATGGTGAGATCGGGCCTTCGCACCTTCCGGCCGGCGAGACGGAGCCCGTCGAACGCCTGCGGACTGGTCACCTCATGAATGAGGTGCAGGTCGATGTAGAGCAGGTCAGGTTCGCCCTCGGCACGCCTGACGACGTGTTGCTCCCAGACCTTCTCGGCCAGTGTGCGGCCCATGATCTCTCCTCCTTGAGAACTTCCCTCCGACTTGCTTTCTCATATGTCGAGACTGCAGTATCGGTGTATGGACAACTCTAGCGGAGTCGGAGTACTCGACAAGGCGGTTCTTGTACTCAATGCCCTCGAAGCGGGGCCCGCTTCTCTGGCGCAGCTCGTCCAGGCCACCGGCCTGGCCCGTCCCACCGCCCACCGGCTGGCCGTCGCACTCGAGCACCACCGCATCGTGAGCCGTGACACGCAGGGCAGATTCGTGCTCGGCCCGCGGCTGTCGGAGTTGTCCACAGCGGCCGGCGAAGACCGGCTGCTGGCGGTGGCCGCACCCGTGCTGATGCAGCTGAGGGACCTGACGGGAGAGAGTGCGCAACTCTACCGCCGCCAGGGTGACGAGCGGGTCTGTGTGGCGGCGGCGGAGCGGGCGAGTGGCCTGCGTGACACGGTTCCCGTGGGTTCGGCGCTGCCCATGGGCGCCGGCTCGGCGGCACAGATTCTGCTGGCGTGGGAGGAGCCCGACCGGCTGCACCGCGGCCTGCGCGGCGCCAAGTTCACCGCCGCCACGCTGGCCTCCGTACGCCGCCGCGGGTGGGCCCACAGCGTCGGCGAGCGCGAGCAGGGTGTGGCCAGCGTCTCCGCCCCCATCAGGGGCAGCGGCGGCAAGGTGATCGCCGCGGTCTCCGTCTCCGGCCCCATCGAACGGCTGACGCGGGCGCCGGGACGACTGCACGCCGTGCCCGTCATGGCCGCCGCCGAACGCATCACGGAGGCCATGCGCCGCACCTCATGATCAGCAAAAGCATGTATTTGGGGAGCCGACAGCGTCGAGAGCGCACTAGCCTGAGTGCGTGACCGATCGCATCGAGGTAGCCGCCACTGAGCTGCGACCCCTGCTCGAAGAGTTCATCATGTGGGCGCGAGCCAACGCGCCCGACAGCGATCCCGAGCTCGTGGGGCCTGCCGCTCTGTGGCACCGTCTCGCCTTCTCGCAGGATCTCGGCACGTGGAAGCGTGCCGACCTGCGCAACCTGCTGCTCGACCGCATACCCAAGGTGGTGGAGGATCCCGACGCAGCCGCCGACGGGATGCTCCCGGCCGTGGACGCGTACCTGACGTTCCTCTCCCAGACCGGCAGGCTGACCAAGGGCTCCGACTCCCTCGCCGATCTGCAGGCCGAGCTCGACGACGTCGAAGACGAGTTCGTCGATCTCATGGAGGAGTTGCTCGAGGACGCCGAGGGCGACGACGAGGAAGGGGAGACCGGCGACCTCGGCGATTTCGAGCTGTTCGCCGACGAGCTGGCCGAGCTCGACACGATCAGGCTGCGCCCCGACTCGGAGCTGGCCGCGGCCGCCCGCCAGGCGCCGCTGATCGCCAAGGCCCGCGACCTGGCCGTGTGGGTCGGGTCCGGCCGCGGGGTGGGCGAGGACACGCTGCTCTCCGACGCCGAGGTGGAGGAGGCGCTGGCGGCCATCGGGCTGCCCCGGCCGGAGACCGACGGCCCGATCTCCGATGCCGTCCCACAGCTGTGGAACATCTGGAACCTGGCCGTCGACCTGGAGTTCCTGGAGCCGGGTGAGGGCAACACGGTCGGGGTGCAGGACGACACCTCGGAGTGGCCGTTCGACGACGACGAGGACGTGCTCGACGCGTGGATGCTCGGGCTGCACTCGATCGACTACGGCGACCCGGAGCTGGACGACGAGGACCTCACCATGGCCCTGGCGGGCCTGACCCGCGGCGTGCTGGTCAGGCTGCTGCTGGGCGGTGGCTCCCGCGACATCGACGAGCTGGCGCAGGAGCTGGCCGAGGCCGCCGCCGAGCTCGACGAGGAGCTGGGCGCCGACGCGTGGCAGGCGGCGGGCGACCCGCTGGCGCCGCCGATCGACTGGCTCGTCGGCTACGGCATGGCCGAGGTCGAGGGCCGGACGCTCCGCCTCACGCCGCTCGGCACCGAAGGGGTCGTCCACCTGGTGGATGACGCCGACATCGAGGTGGACGCGCGGCCGGCGATCGAGTCCATGAGCGCCCACGAGCTGCTCGCGCTCAGCGCGGAGCTGCCCGAGGAAGAGGCCGACGCGGAGTTCGCGGCCTGGATGCGGCTGCGCGAGCCGGGCAAGGCGGCCGAGGAGCTGCTGGAGGCGGCGGCGGAGGACGAGACCGACGCGCTGATCAGGGTGCAGGCGGCCAGCGTGGTCGGCACCCTTGGGGAGGCGGCGCTCCCGGCCTGGCAGGCGGCGCTCAAGCAGCCCTCGCTGCGTCCGTACGCGGCAACCCATCTGAGCCAGCTGGAGATCGAGGGGGCGCCAGAGCCGACGCAGGACGACACGCACTGGCTGATCCTGGACATGTGGACGATCTCGGCCGGGCTGGGGCGGTCGGAGTTCGTGAGCAGCCTGCAGGACATCGGGCCGGACATGGTCAACAACCTGCTTGAGGTGATCTGGAAGATTCCGCATGCGCATGTGGAGGAGCTGCTGGATCTGATCGCCCAGGTCCATCCGGACAAGCAGGTCGCCAAGGCGGCCCGGCGGGCGCTCTACAAGGCCCGCTCGGCGTAACACCCGCCCCGTCCGGTTCCTCGCGCCCGTCCGGCTCACGCCCGCTGACCGCATGCGGGCCGGCGGCCGTTCGTCGGGCGCGGCCGTCCCTCAGGCGCGCGTTCGTCGGGCGCGGCCGTTCCTCACGCGGCGGCGGCTTACGGTGCGCCGGCCGCCGTCGGACGCCGGCCGCTCATCGGGACGCCTCTCGGTGTGACGTCGGTCCTTCCGCCACGCGCACGCCTCGGACGCCTCGGACGCCTTCGGATGTGACGCCGACCCTTCGCCGCCGCGGCGGCTCGGACGTCGCCCGGTGTGACGTCGATCCCGCGCGGCCCCGGACGCCCCGGATGCCGCACGGGGCTGGGGCCTGCCTGTCGGGTCGCTGAGGGTCGCTGGCCGCTGTTCCCCGCTCGGCGCTGCCGGGCGAGCCGCTTGTCGGTCCTAGAGGCCCGCTCGGCACGGCCCCGCTCGGCACGGCCCCGCTCGGCGCGACCCGCTCAGCGCCCTCGCCTGGTTGCCGCCATGGTCTTGCGTGGCGCTGAGTTCGCAGCTCCTGGCGAGGGCCTTTCGGCCCTCGTGCGCCGCGGTCCGTGGACGGCTTCGTGGGCTTTCTCGCCCTTCGTGGCTGAGGCTCTTCGTCCTTACGGCTTCGCGCGGGCAGGTCCACCCGCCGCACGGGGCCGGGCTCCGTCCAGGGGAACGCTCCTCCGGTTCACGGGGCCGGGCGCCGTTACGTGCGCACAGTGGGCCACCCGCGTGAGAATCGTCACCCGGCGGAAAAGCAAAACGCTCCGGGCCAGGGGCGCCGGAGCGGTGATGCAGACGTAGTCCCGACCGGATTCGAACCGGCGCTACCGCCTTGAGAGGGCGGCGTCCTGGGCCACTAGACGACGGGACCTTCGTGGGCTTGTGACAAGTGGTAGTCCCGACCGGATTCGAACCGGCGCTACCGCCTTGAGAGGGCGGCGTCCTGGGCCACTAGACGACGGGACCCTGTCCACAAGCTGGTGTGCCGGGGGTTCCCCCGGCGACGCAGGTAACTCTACCGCACCCCGCAGACCACAACCAAACCGCTTATCCGGCCATCAGATCCGGTCTGTGGCGGCGGATCCAGTCGCCCATCGGGCCGCTCACCCATTGCGGGTCCAGCTCGCCGAGCGGGATCGTGACCTCCGGGCGGCCCGTGGCGGGTTCCACGGGGACGCGGGCCAGGCGGTCGCGCAGCCAGGCGGGGATGCGGGGCGGCGTGATCCGCTCGCCCCAGCCGACGAGGCCGGTCGAGCGCAGGCCGCCGGTGCGCACCCGTACGGCGCCCAGGCGGCCGATCGTCCGGGGGTTGGCCATCTGGGTGTGCACGACGTCGATCCTGGTGATGTCGGGCCAGCGGAGGCGGACGCGGAAGCCGTACGAGTCGGTCAGCTCCACGCCGTCGGCGGAGAAGCGGACCACGGTGCCCAGGGCGAGGCGGCGGTGCTTGGCGGCGAGCACGGCCACGAGGGCGGCGGTGGCGAGCGCGCCGATCACCATGCCGAGCGCGGTGTTGCCCGTCAAGATCGCGCTAAGGAGGAGGCAGATCGCGAAGTAGAGCACGAGAGGGGCGAAGAACGGGGCCGCGAAACGCGGGAAGCCGCCCGCGCGCATCCGGAACTCATCCATGGGCGGTCAGGATGCCACGGCGGTAGGCCTCGCTCACGGCTGCGGCCCGGTCACGGACGTCGAGTTTGGCGTAGATGTGCAGCAGGTGCGTCTTGACGCTCGCCTCGCTGATGAACAGCGTGGCCGCCGCCTCCCTGTTGGTCGCTCCCCCGGCCACCAGACGGAGCACCTCCAGCTCGCGCTTGCTCAGCGTGCCCCTGGAGGGTCTGCGCACCTGCTCGGCCAGCCGGCCGGCCACGGCGGGCGCGAGCACGGTCTCGCCGCGGTGGGTGGCCAGGACGGCGCGGACCAGCTCTTCCGGCGGGGCGTCCTTCAGCAGGTAGCCGCTGGCGCCCGCCTCCAGCGCGGGCAGGACGTCGGTGTCGAACGTGGTCAGCACCAGAACTCGCGGCCCGGTGCCGCTGAGCCGGCGGATGGCGGCGACCCCGTCCATGCCGGGCATGCGCAGGTCCATGAGGACGACGTCGGGCCGGAGCTCGGCGGCCAGGCGCACCGCCTGCTCGCCGTCGGCCGCCTCGCCGACGATCTCGAGGTCGGGATCGCCGCCGAGGGCGGCGCGCAGGCCGTCGCGCACGATCGGGTGGTCGTCGGCGATCAGCAGCCGCACCGTCATGGGTCCCCCTTCCCGATGGTCATCGTCTCATTGATCACGCCGGCCGCTCCGTCGGCGGGGATGGGGGAACGGACGAGGGCATGGCGGGGACGGTCGCGGCGATGGTCGTGCCGTGGCCGGGCTCCGTCTCGATCTCCAAGGTGCCGCCCACGCCGCGGACGCGTTGGCGCATCCCGTCCAGGCCGAAGCCGTCAGCGGGCTTCTGCGGGTCGAAACCGGCACCTTCATCACGGATGTCGAGAAGGAGAAGTTCGTCGGTGTACGAGAGGGTGAGGGCCGTCCTGGAGGCTTTGGCGTGCTTGGCGATGTTCGCAAGGGCCTCCTGGGCGACGCGGAAGAGGGTGGTCTCCACGTCGGCGGACAGGGCGACGGGTGTGCCGGTGACGTCGAAGACGAGGTCCACGCCTGACGCTCGCGACCAGGACTCGGCCATGCGGCCGAGCGCCTCGGGCAGCCGCGCGTGCTCCAGCGGCTCGGGGCGGAGGGCTTGTACGGACCTGCGGGCCTCGGCCAGGCCGCGGCGGGCCAGCTCCGCCGCCTGGTCGAGGTGCCGGGTGCGGGCCGTGTCCTGGGTGGTGCGGGCGGCGGCGTCGATCTGGCCGATGACGGCGACGAGGTCCTGCGCCACCGTGTCGTGGATCTCGCCGGCCACGCGGTGCCGCTCATCGAGCACGCCGGCCCTTCTGGCCTGGTCGAGGAGACTGGCGTGCAGGTCGGCGTTCTCGGCCATGGCGGCGCGCAGGCGTTCGACCAGGCGGCGGCGCTTGTCGTGCTCGGCGGAGACGTACCAGCCGGCCAGAATCAGCGGCATGGCGACGCCGGCGATCACGGTGAGCAAGGTGGTGTGGTCCCCGGGGCCAGCCTGGGCGGCCACGCTGACGACGGCGGTGAGGGTCACGCCGGCCATGACGAGCCGGGCGGGGAGCAGAGCGATGGCGAGCGGGTAGCCGATCGAGGCGAACACGACGAAGGCGGGGCTCACGGCCGCGAGCGCGCCGGCGAGGACGAGGAGGACGAGGTAGTAGGCGACGACGAGCCCGCGGTGGGCGTCGCGACGCGGGTGGAGCCAGGCGATGGGAGTCAGCCAGACCGCGGCGACAGCGGCGAGCGCGGGCCAGGGCGGAAGGCCCGCGACGCCGGCGGATGCCCCGGCGGTCTCGGGATCGGCCGGCCCGGTCGTCGCGGGGTCGCCTGAACCAGCCGGCCAGGTGGTGATCAGCTCGGCCAGCCGGCTCAGCGTGGACGGGCCGCCCCCGTCGAGGAAGGCGGCCGCGATCGCGGAGGCCGCGAGCAGCACATAGGCGAGTCCCAGATACACCCAGCGCTCGCGGCCGTCGAGCCGGCTCATGGGGTCCAGCCTGGCACGTATCGACCGATCGGTGGATACGTGGCATCCACCGCACGTCGCCCCGCATGGGCGATGTGGATCCCGGCTGAGCCGGGCGAACATCACCTCATGAGCGATGTGACACGGAGAACCATGTTCCAGCTGACCGCCGTCGCGGGCGCCAGCGCCACTGTCCCGGCCGCGGCCAAGCGGAAGGAGGTGACCACGTACGTGTTCGTGACCGGCTCGAACGGCGTGGCCACCGGCGACAACGAGCTGACGCTGCGCGGCCACCGCACCGTGGGGGTGAACCTGCCGGGGCACGGCCCCGAGGAGCAGTTCCACCACGCCTACCAGGCGCCGCAGGACCTGGCGAAGCTGGCCACGATCCCCTCGCCCATGGCGGGCGTGACGCTGGACGACTACGTGGAGGCCACGGTGGACGTGGTGCGCAAGGTGTCCAGGTACGGCCCGGTCATCCTGGTGGGCGGCAGCCTGGGCGGCTCGACGATCACCAAGGTGGCCGACGAGGTGCCCGACCTGATCGACCGGCTGGTGTACGTCTCGGCCTACTGCTGTACGAATCTGCGCTCACCGGCGGAGTATCTGGAGACGCCGGAGGGCAGGACGACCCTGGGGGGCGCGATTCTGTCGGGCATCGTCGGTGACCCGCGGGTGCTGAAGGCGGTGCGTGTCAACTGGCGGACGAACGACAGGACGTTCCTGGACGCGGCCAAGGCGGCCTTCATGGCCGAGGGAACCGACGGCGAATTCCTCGCCATGCTCAACTCGTCCCTGCCGGACGAGAGCCTCCAGGTGTCCAGCGCCGACGCGCGGGGACGCAAGAAGGCTTGGGGGCGGGTGCCCCGGGTGTACATCCGGCACAGCAAGGATCGGGTGATCCCGCTCGCGCTCCAGGATCGGATGATCAAGGAGGCGGACGCGGCGACGCCAGGCAACCGGTTCAAGGTCTTCACGGTGGAGACGTCCCATGCGCCGACGCCGAAGGCCTATCGGCACGTGACCGACATCCTTGATGGACTGGCACAATAAAAAACGGACGTCTCCTATGAGACATCCGTTCACTGCTGGGGTACCAGGACTCGAACCTAGACTAACTGAACCAGAATCAGTCGTGCTGCCAATTACACCATACCCCACCGCTGCGAACCCCTCGGAGCGCGCTTGGCGACGTCCGAAAGAATAGCCCAGCTAGGGGGCTAAGACCAAAACGATTGACGGATGGGCGCTCCGCCGCGCACGGGACCGGCCCCGGCGTGCCAAGCTGAGGGGGACAAAACACCACGTGGAGGAGCCCGAGCGTTGGCCGAGAATCCGTTCTTCGCCCCTAGCACCCTGCCGTACGAGCTGCCGCCTTTCGCCGACATCCGCGAGGAGCACTACCTCCCCGCGTTCCGTCGCGGCATGGCCGAGCAGCTGGCCGAGGTCGACGCGATCGCAGGCAGCGCAGAGCCGCCGGCCTTCGGCAACACGATCGCCGCGCTCGAGAGATCGGGGCGGATCCTCGACCGCACGGCCACGGTCTTCTTCAGCATCGCCGCGTCCAACACCAGCGACGGCATCATGGAGATCGAGAAGGAGATCTCTCCGGAGCTGACCAGGCACGCCGACGCGATCCACCTCAACCGGGCCCTGTGGGCCCGCATCAAGCAGGTCACCACGGAGGACCCGGAGGAGGCCTGGCTGCTGGAGAAGTACCGCGACGACTTCATCAGGGCCGGCGCCGACCTGTCGGAGTCCGAGCAGGACCGGCTGCGCCAGCTCAACGAGGAGCTGTCGAAGCTCTCGACCGAGTTCGCGCAGAGCCTGCTGAAGGCGTCGACGGAGTCGGCGCTGGTGGTCGAGGACCCCAAGGAGCTCGACGGGTTCGACGAGGCCAGGATCGAGTCGCTGCGCAAGGACGACGGCACGTACGTCCTCCCGCTGCTCAACTTCACCGCCCAGCCAGGCCTTGCCTCGCTGACCAACCGCGACGTGCGCCGCAGGCTCTACGAGCTGAGCGTCGGCCGGGCGCCGGGCAACTTCGAGGTGGCCGCCAGGATGGCGACGTTGCGGGCCGAGCGGGCGGCGATGCTCGGCTTCCCCAACCACGCCGCGTACTCGGTGGCGGACCAGACGGCCAAGACCGTGGAGGCGGTCGAGGAGATGCTCGGCCAGCTCGTCGGGCCGGCCGTGCGGAACGCCGGGCGGGAGGCCGAGGAGCTGACCGCGCAGGCCGGGTTCGACATCGAGCCGTGGGACTGGCCCTACTACTCGGAGAAGGTGCGCGAGGCGCGCTACGACTTCGACGCCGACGCGATGCGGCCGTACTTCGAGCTCAACCGCGTCTACCGGGACGGGATCTTCTTCGCGGCGACCAAGCTGTACGGGATCACCTTCACCGAGCGGCCGGACCTGGGTGGCTATCACCCGGACGTGACGGTGTTCGAGGTGTTCGAGGAGGACGGGAACCGGCTGGGGCTGTTCGTGCTCGACCCCTACGCCAGGCCGACCAAGCGCGGCGGGGCGTGGATGAACAACCTGGTCGACCAGTCCTTCCTGTTCGGGCTGCGGCCGGTGGTCATGAACAACCTCAACGTCACCAAGCCCGCCTCGGGGCCGACGCTGCTGACGTACGACGAGGTGAACACGGCCTTCCACGAGTTCGGCCATGCGCTGCACGGGCTCTTCTCGCAGGTGCGCTTCCCGCGCGTCTCCGGCACCAGCGTGCCGCGTGACTTCGTCGAGTACCCCTCGCAGGTCAACGAGATGTGGGTGACCTGGCCCGAGGTCCTGGCCAACTACGCCAAGCACCACGAGACGGGCGAGCCGATGCCGGCCGAGCTGGTGGAGAAGCTGACGGCGGCCGAGAAGTTCAATCAGGGCTTCAAGACCGTCGAATACCTGGCCGCCACGCTGCTCGACTGGGCCTGGCACAAGCTGGCGCCCGGCGAGACGGTGGCCGACGCCGAGGCGTTCGAGGCGGCGGCGCTGGAGGCCGCCCAGATCGCCGTGCCGCAGGTCAGGCCGCGTTACCGGACCAACTACTTCGCGCACGTCTTCGCCTCGACGGGCGGCTACAGCGCCGGTTACTACTCCTACATCTGGAGCGAGGTGCTGGACGCGGAGAGCGTGGAGTGGTTCAAGGAGAACGGCGGCCTGACCAGGGCGAACGGCGACCACTTCCGCCGCGAGCTGCTCTCACGCGGCGGCAGCCTCGACCCGCTGACCGCCTTCCGCAACTTCCGTGGGCGCGAGCCGAGCATCGATCCGCTGCTCAAGCGGCGCGGTCTGGACTGAACATCGCGGCGTGTTCGGCGGCCCACTGCGCGAACGTGCGCGGTGGGCCGCCCCGTGACCTGCTCGACGGTGGGCGTGACCTGCGAAGCCGTCGCGGGAGACTACGTTCCTGAATTGAGCCGCGTCAGGGCGGCGCGCAGCCGGTCCACGGTCCGCTCGCGGCCGAGCACCTCGATCGACTCGAACAGCGGCAGGCCCACCGAGCGGCCGGTGACCGCCACGCGCACCGGCGCCTGGGCCTTGCCGAGCTTGAGCCCGTGGATGGCGCCGACCTCCTCCAGAGCCTCCTTGAGCGACTCCGGGTCCCAGCTCACCGCCTCCAGGCGCTCGAGGTAGCCGGTGATGATCTCCACCGGGGCGTTCTTCATCGCCTTGTCCCAGGACGCCTGGTCGAACACCGGCTCCTCGAGGAAGAGGAAGTCGACGTTCTGCCGGATCTCCGACAAGACCGCGATGCGGGTCTGGGCCAGGACCGCGACCTTGCTGAACAGCTCGCGGTCCCAGGACGGTTCGAGGAAGGGCGCGCAGCGCTCCTCGAACGTCTCCAGCGGCAGCGCCCGGATGTACTCGCCGTTGAACGCGCGCAGCTTCTTCTCGTCGAAGAACGCGCCGGCGGAGTTGACGTCCTCCAGCCTGAACAGCGGCACCATCTCCGACCACGGCATGATCTCGCGGTCCTCGCCGGGGCCCCAGCCGAGCAGCATGAGGTAGTTGACCATGGCCTCGGCCAGGTAACCCTCCTCGCGGTAGGCCTCCAGCGCCACCTTGTCACGGCGCTTGGACAACTTTTTGCGCTGCTCGTTGACGATCACCGGCAGGTGTGCCCAGACCGGCGGTGTCGCGCCCAGGGCGGGCCAGAGCAGCATCTGCTTGGCCGCGTTGCCGAGGTGCTCCTCGCCACGGACGACGTGGGTGATGTTCTGGGTGATGTCGTCGACCGCGTTGGCCAGCACGTAGAGCGGCGAGCCGTCGCCGCGGGCGATGACGAAGTCCTCCTGCGCCTCGTTGGGGAACTCCACGTTGCCGCGGATGAGGTCCGCCACCACGGTGACGCCCTCGTCGGGGGTGCGGAAGCGCGCCGCGCCCTCGGTCAGCCCGCGGTCACGGCAGTAGCCGTCGTAGCCCTTGTGCTCGGAGCCGGTGCGGGCGACGAGCGCGTCGCGCGTGCAGTCGCAGTAGTAGGCCCGGCCGTCGGCCAGCAGCTTGGCCACCGCCTCGCGGTGCTGCGGCTCGTAGGCCGACTGGAAGTAGGGGCCCTCGAACACCGGGTTGGAGCCGTTGACGCCGATCCAGTCCAGCGCGGAGATGATGCCCTCGGTCCACTCCGGACGGTTGCGCGACGCGTCGGTGTCCTCGATGCGCAGGACGAAGCGGCCGCCGGACTGTTCGGCCAGCGCCCAGTTGAACAGCGCCGTGCGAGCGCCGCCGACGTGGAACATGCCGGTTGGGGACGGGGCGAATCGCACCCGTAGATCAGTCACGGGAGACCACCTTGTTCGTGAGTGTGCCGATGCCTTCGATGCCGACGCTGACCTCGTCATCGATCTGGAGCGGGCCGACGCCGGCCGGGGTGCCGGTCAGGATGACGTCGCCGGGGATCAGCGTCATGACCGCGCTGACGTAGGCCACCAGCGCGGGGATGTCGTGGATGAGCTGGCTGGTGCGGCCGCTCTGGCGCACCTCGCCGTTGACCGTGGTCGTCAGGGCCAGGTCGCTCGCGTCCAGGTCGGTCTGGATCCACGGCCCGAGCGGGCAGAAGGTGTCGAACCCCTTGGCCCGGGTGAACTGCACGTCCTTCTTCTGCAGGTCGCGGGCGGTGACGTCGTTGGCGCAGGTGTAGCCGAAGATGACGTCCTTGACCCGCTCGACCGGGACCTCCCGGCAGAGCCTGCCGATCACCACGGCCAGCTCGCCTTCGTAGTCGACGCGGTCGGACAGCGTCGTGGGGTAGGCGATGTTCTCGCCGTGGCCGATCACCGAGGTGGACGGCTTCATGAAGATGAGCGGCTCGTCGGGCACGTCGTTGCCCATCTCGCGCGCGTGCTCGGCGTAGTTTCTGCCGATGGCGATCACCTTGCTCGGCAACATCGGGGCCAGCAGCTTCACCTGGCTGAGCGGGAACCGATCGCCGGTGAACTGCACCTGGCCGAACGGGTGGCCGGCGACGGTGGAGACGAACTCCTCGCCCGGGCCGCCTTCGACCACGCCGAACGACACGCCTTCGCCTGTGGAGAACCTCGCTATACGCACCCGACAAGGCTATCGCCGCCGCCACGGGGGTCCGCCCACCTCGACGTCGGAGGGGTCATGAGCCGTCCATAAATGCGGCTGGAGTCCGTGTTGCAGTGCATTACCAGCATTGCAGCGGTTAGCTGGGGTGGCATGAAGAACGTCCAGTGGACGCCGCTGGTCGGCATGGCCTTCGGCATCGTTCTCGGGGTGGTGGGCGCGTTCGGCGGCCGCGGCGCGTTCGTGCTCGTGCTCGCGCTCGGCGCGGTCGGCTTCCTGGCCGGGCGGATCGCCGAGACGGGCGAGGTGAATGTGCTGGGCCTGTCGCTGAAGCGCAAATGACCAGGGTGGCGAGCGTTAGCCTGGAGCCTTCAGCTGCGCTCACGAGAGGGGTTCCCGTTGTCCGTCGTGAAGATCAACGTGCTGTCCGTGCCCGCCGACATGCGTGAGGAGCTCGAACGGCGCTTCTCCAACCGGGCCGGGATGGTGGAGTCGGCCGACGGGTTCGAGTGGTTCGAGCTGCTCAGGCCCGTGGAGGGCACGGAGCGGTACCTCGTCTACACGCGCTGGCGCAGCGAGGAAGACTTCCAGAAGTGGCAGTCGAGCCAGTCCTTCGCCCGCGGGCACGCCCAGGCCGCCGCCTCCGCCCAGGGCGAGGGTCAGGGCCACGGGCACGGGCACGGCCACGGGCAGGGCCCCGCGGCGACGGGCTCCGAGGTGTGGACCTTCGAAGTCGCCGAGACCGCGGGTCCCAAGGCCTAGCGCTCTACGCGTCCAGCGGGTTGCGCGCGACGCGGTCGAGGACGCCGCCCGCCACGAACCGCGCGGCGATGCTCGCGGGCTTGCGCGCGCCCTGCTCGGAGATGCACACGGCGAACTCCTTGGCGATCTCCAGCCGCGGGTAGCGCTCCAGCACCTCCCGCCGCACGTCGGCGGGGATCTCATCGGTACGGCGGCCGGAGATGTCCATGCCGGTGGACAGCTCCAGCAGGTGCCCCTCGGGATCCTCCGCCACCGGCACCTCGTCCCACATGTGCCGGACGATCACCTCGGCCGCGCGGGTCCTGCGCTCGGGCGACCAGCCGGCCCCGGCGGCGAAGGCCCAGGCCACGTGCCCGCCCGCCTCCTCGAACGGCACCGTGTGGCTGTCGAACTCGGCGACCAGTCCGATGTCGTGCAGCATGGCCGACACATAGAGCAGCTCGGCGTCGAACGCGATGCCGTTGTCCTGCGCGTACGCGGCCGCCCACAGGTAGGCCCGGATCGAATGGTTGAGCAGCGACGGCGAGTGGTAACGGCCGGCCAGTTCGAGCGCGCCGCGGCAGGCGGGCGTGTCGGGGATCACGAGGTCGTCGAATGTCACGAACACCAGCATGCCAGTGGAGCATCGCACCGTTAACGAATCGGGCACGCAGCTTGACCAGTTGATCGTCATTCGGACAGCATGTTGCGCCCTCATCTTTTGTCCCGAAAGGAACTGGCGTGCGCCGGCTCGCGATACCTCTTGCCCTCATGCTCGCGTTCGGCGGGCTCGTGAGTCCTGCTCAGGCCGACGACAAGGTGACCCGCACCGCGGAGTGCCAGGGCGACTGGCTGCCCGGCACGCCGACGGCCGAGGAGGTCATGAGGGGCGAGCTCACGCTGGTGGGCCTGCCGGCGTACAAGCTGGGCAAGAAGATCAACTGGGATGCGAGCCCCTACAAGAACCGTTCGTGGGAGTTCGTCTTCCAGTCGCTGCGCTGGATGGGCACGCTGGTCGTCGAGTACGAGAACACCGGCGAGCGCAGTTACCTCAACCGCGCCGAGGAGATCGCCAAGGACTGGGTGGCGAACAACAAGTACGGCGCCCGCGGCACCCAGCCGTACGTGTGGAAGGACCACCCGGTCTCGCTCCGCACCCAGCCGCTGCTCTGCCTGAGCAGGCACGTCAAGGAGAGCTGGCTGAAGGACAGCCTGGCCGTGCACGCCAAGCTCCTGTCGGACCCGCGCCTGTACAAGAAGGGCCACAACCACGGCATCGACCAGGACATCGCGCTCATGGGCATCGGCTGCAGGTACGGCCGCGAGGACTGGGCGGACCTGGCCTCCAGACGCCTCACCGGCACGGTGAAGCTCGATGTGGACGCGCAGGGCGCGCTGATGGAGCAGGCGCCGCGGTACGCGGTCTACGTCTACAGCCGGCTCCAGTTCGCCATGACGATCATGAAGTCCTGCGACCGCAAGGTCCCCGGCACGATCGCGTCGCGGACGGAGGCGCTGAAGGACTTCATCGCGCACGCGACCATGCCGAACGGCTACATGGCGCCTCTTGGGGACGGCAGCGCCGAGACCGAGCCGAAGATGGAGACCGGCACGCCGAAGCAGGAGGTCAAGGCGTACCGGGCGGGTTACGTGTTCGGCCGGACCGCCTGGGGCAAGCCCGACTCGGCGTACTACTCGATCAGGTACGGGCCGGGCATGAAGTTCCACGGGCACGAGGATCACCTGGGCGTCACGTACTACGCGCAGGGCCGCGACATCCTCGTCGACGGCGGCTTCCACTCCTACGAGAAGAGCTCGTACCGTTACTGGACGATGTCACCGGAGGCGCACAACGTCCCGGCCGTGGTCGGGGCCCGGTTCAGGCCGCGCACGTCCTCCACGCTCACGAAGGCCGAGTACGGCTCGGACCGGCAGTCGTTCCGGCTGACCGACAAGGCGTACGGCGTGAGCCGGACCCGGTCGGTGCTGGTGAACCACGGCGAGGACGTGATGGCCGTGCTGGACACGGCGTCGGGCGGCAAGAAGGTCAAGAACATGTGGCGGTTCGACCCGTCGTTCAAGGTGATCTCGAACCGCGGTGGCGAGGTCGTGCTCGGCGACGGCAAGTTCAAGGTCACGCTGGTGCAGTTCTCCGCCTCCTGCGACCGGGTCTCGGGGCAGAAGGTGGAGCGCGGCGGGAAGCTCGGCTGGGTGTCGCCGACGTACCTGTCGAAGAAGCCGACCAACGTGGTCGTGTCGCCGGCGGCCACGTCACTGCTGACGGTGATCGTGCCCGGCGCGGACGACCCCAAGGTGTCGTGCTCGGGCGGGAAGGTCACGGTCGAGGGCGTGTCGTTCCCGGCCGACCTGTTCTAGCCGGAGGCGGCCGGCGTGCCGGCCGCATGCACGGCTTTCAGCAGTCGCGGCCGGCACGCAGCAGGCCGTACGTGACCGCCTGCTCCAGTGCCTGCCAGGAGGCGTCGATGATGTTCTCGGCGACGCCGACCGTGGCCCACTCGGTCGTGTCGTCGCTGGAGGTGATGAGGACGCGGGTGATGGCGTCGGTGCCGTGGGTGCCCTCGAGGATGCGGACCTTGTAGTCCACCAGCTCCAGCTTGGCCAGCTCGGGGTAGAGCTGCTCCAGCGCCAGCCGGACGGCCTTGTCCAGGGCGTTGACGGGGCCGTTGCCCTCGCCGGTGGCCACGATGCGCTCGCCCTTGGCGTGCACCTTGACAGTGGCCTCGCTGACCAGCTCGCCGCCCTTCGTGCGCTCGACGATGACCCGCCAGGACTCGACGTCGAAGTGGCGCTTGCGCTCCCCGGCCACGGTGTCACGCAGCAGCAGCTCGAAGGAGGCGTCCGCGGCTTCGAACGTGAAGCCCTTGGACTCCAGGTCCTTGACCCGCTCGACCAGCGTCTTGGTGTGCTCGGGCGTCAGCTCGTAGCCGAGCTCGCGGCCCTTGAGCTCGACGGAGGCGCGGCCTGCCATGTCGGAGACGAGCATGCGCATGTCGTTGCCGACGGCGGCCGGGTCGATGTGCTGGTAGAGGTTGGGGTCGACCTTGATGGCGCTGGCGTGCAGGCCGGCCTTGTGGGCGAAGGCCGACATGCCGACGTACGGGGCGTGGGAGTTGGGGGTGACGTTGGTGACCTCGGTGATGGCGTGCGCGATGCGCGTCATGTCGGCGAGCGCGGTCGGGGGCACCAGGTCGAAGCCCCGCTTGAGCTGGAGGTTCGCCACGACCGTGAAGAGGTTGGCGTTGCCGGAGCGCTCGCCGTAGCCGTTGGCGCAGCCCTGCACGTGGGTGGCGCCAGCCTTGACGGCGGCCAGCGTGTTGGCGACCGCGCAGCCGGTGTCGTCGTGGCAGTGGATGCCGACGCGGGCGCCGGCCTGGACGGCCTCGTGGACGATGTCGGCCAGCTCGTCCGGGAGCATGCCGCCGTTGGTGTCGCACAGGGCGATGACGTCGGCGCCGGCTTCGGCGGCGGTCCTGAGGACCTCCAGCGCGTAGGCTGGGTTGGACTTGTAGCCGTCGAAGAAGTGCTCGGCGTCGAGGAAGACCCGCTGCCCCTCCGCACGGAGGTGGGAGACCGTGTCGCGGATCATCGCGAGGTTCTCCTGGAGAGTCGTGCGGAGGGCCAGCTCCACGTGCCGGTCGTGACTCTTGGCGACAAGGGTCACGACCGGCGCGCCGGATTCGCGCAAAGCGGCTACCAATGGGTCGTCGGCTGCCTTCACACCGGCCCGGCGGGTCGCACCGAACGCGGCGAGTTGCGCGTGCTTCAGGTCGAGCTCTGTTCGAGCGCGCCTGAAGAACTCTGTGTCCTTGGGGTTGGCGCCGGGCCAGCCCCCCTCGATGAAGCCGACGCCCAGCCCGTCCAGGTGACGCGCGACGGCGAGCTTGTCGGCGACGGTCAGGTTGAGCCCTTCCTGCTGTGCGCCGTCCCGCAGGGTCGTGTCGTATACGTGGAAGCGGTCGTCGGCCATGAGCCTCTCTTTTCCGTGAAAACAAAAAGACCCCTCACGGACGTGAGAGGTCTGCGCGCTGGCGGTGTCCCTGTGTCAGCCAGCGCGCCTGCCGATAATGAGCAGACCGTAGAACATGGTGCCGCCCAGTCTGCCATAGGGATTCACCATTCGGCACAACGGTCTCGCCTTTTGGGACATTCGTGTCACACCTCGACGCCCGTGCCCCCGATGATGGCCTGTTCGAGCGCGGCGGCGTCGAACGCCTCGTTGCCCAGCATCCGGCCGTCCAGGACCAGGGTCGGCGTGCCCTCCAGCCCGATCGTGGCGGACTGCTCGAGGTGCGCCTTCGCGTACGACTGCGACGTCACGCACTCGTCGACCGCCGCACCCGCCTTCCTGGCCGCCTTGACCAGCTCCTCGACGGTGAACCCGGACGCCACGCCGTGCGGCGCGGGCTGGATGGCGTACAGCTCGTCGCGGAAGGCCAGCCAGTTCGCCTCGGGGACGCAGCGGGCGGCCGCGGCGGCGCGGACGGAGTTGGAGCGCATGGGCTCGTCCCGGAAGATCGTCACCGGGTGGTAGACGACCCTGACCTTGCCCTCGCGGGCCAGCCGCTGGATCGTGGCGTCGACCTTGGCGTGCATGTCCTTGCACACCGGGCAGTCGTAGTCCTCGAAGATGTCCAGCACTGGGGCGTCGCTGGACCTGTCCGCCAGCACCATGGAGCCGTCCGCCTGCCTGCTCAGCTGTACCCCTCCGGAGGACTTGCCCGGCTGGGAGAACAACAACACGGACAGAACTCCGCATGCAACCACAACAGCCGCAAACCGCTTCATCATTTGCGAGACCCTATCGTGGCCCTATGAAGGCCAATCTCATCACTCCCGCCGTCGCGCAGTACGTCCTGGAGCACTCCACCAGGCCCGACCCCCTGCTGGAGGCGCTGACCAAGGAGACCATGGAGGTCGCCGGCGACTTCGCGGGCATGCAGATCCCTCCTGACCAGGGCCTCTTCCTCACGATGATCACCCAGCTGGTGGCGCCTGACGTGGCCGTGGAGGTGGGGACGTTCACCGGCTATTCGTCCCTGTGCATCGCCCGTGGGCTGTCGGGCGGGCGGCTGCACTGCTTCGACGTGAGCGAGAAGTGGACGTCGATCGCCCGCCGCTACTGGGCGGAGGGCGGCGTGGCCGACCGGGTGACGCTCACGCTGGGGCCGGCCATGGACACGCTGGCGGCCTTCGACCAGACCATCGACCTGGCCTTCCTGGACGCCGACAAGGGCAACTACCCCGGCTACTACGAGTTGCTGATCGACCGCATGCGGCCCGGCGGGCTGCTGATCGCCGACAACACGCTGCGCAGCGGGCACGTGGCCGACCCCGCCCACGACGAGGCCACGACCGTGGAGATCCGGGAGTTCAACGATCTGGTGATCGAGGACCCCCGGGTCACCGTGCTCATGCTGCCGGTCGCGGACGGGATGACGCTGATCAGGAAGAAGTGACGGGCTAGACGATCTTGTGAACCCAGTTGTGGGTGTCGGGGCGGGCGCCGTACTGGATGCCGACGAGCTCCTCGCGCACCCGCATCGTCACCGGCCCGGGGGTGCCGTCCGCGATGGTCCACGCGCGGTCGGCACCCTTCACCGACCCCACCGGGGTGATCACGGCCGCCGTCCCGCAGGCGAAGACCTCCGTCAGCTCGCCGGACTCGCACCCGGACTGCCATTCGTCGACCGAGATGAGCCGCTCCTCGGTCTCCAGGCCGAGGTCACCGGCGAGCTCCAGGATGGAGTCCCGGGTGATGCCAGGCAGCAGGGTGCCGGTCAGAGAGGGGGTGACGAGCTTGTTGCCGAAGACGAAGAAGAGGTTCATGCCGCCCATTTCCTCGACGTACTCGTGCGCGCCGGAGTCCAGCCACACCACCTGGTCGCAGCCGTGCTCCACCGCCTCCCGCTGGGCGACGAACGCCGCCGCGTAGTTGCCGCCGCACTTGGCGAAGCCGGTCCCGCCGGGGGCGGCGCGGGTGTACTCGGTGGAGAGCCAGACCGAGACGGGCTTGATGCCGCCCGTGAAGTACGAGGCCGCCGGCGAGGCGATCGCCATGTACTTGTACGTCTTCGACGGGTAGTTGACCCCGAGCCCCGCCTGGGTGGCGATCATGAAGGGCCGCAGGTAGAGGCTGTGCCCCTCGGTGGTGGGCACCCACTGCCTGTCGGTCTCGACGAGCAGCTCGAGCGACTCGACGAACGTCTCCTCGGGCAGCTCGGGCATGGCCATGCGGGCGGCCGAGCGGTTGAACCTGCCGGCGTTCGCGTACGGGCGGAACATCACGATCGAGCCGGTGACCTGGCGATAGGCCTTGAGCCCCTCGAACAGCTCCTGTGCGTAGTGGAAGACCGAGGTGGCCGGGTCGAGGGAGAGCGGCCCGTACGGCATGAGCCTGGCGTCGTGCCACCCCTGCCCCTCGGTGTAGTCGATCGAGATCATGTGGTCCGTGAAGACCTGCCCGAATCCGGGGTTCGCCAGTACCTGCTCCCGCTCGGCCGCGGTGCGAGCGTGGTCGGATAGCTGCACGTCGAAGCTGAGCTTCTGAGCGATGGTCATGACGGCGGTCCTTCTCTCTGCGAATCTGCGAAATCTACCGAATCCTGCGGACCTGCGGATCCGCGAGGGTGCTGGCGGGCACTGCCGGGGGCCAGCTCGTACTTTCTATTGTCTCGCTATATGGGATGACATGCGGCCGGTAGGGGTGTTCGACCGTTTAGACATGAAAAAGCGCCTGGCAGCCCTTCTTGGGACCGCCAGGCGCGTTCGGGACTAGGCGGTCCTAGCCGGATACTCGCGCGGTGATGTCGTCGCCGATCTCGTGGGTGCTGCGGCCCGCCCAACCGGCCAGCCGCTCCACGATGTCGTCGGCGACCGCCCGCTCGACCTTGGCCGCCTCGGCGTGCAGGCCGAGATGCTCGAGGAGCATGGCGACCGACAGGATCGTCGCGGTCGGGTCGGCCTTGCCCTGCCCGGCGATGTCGGGCGCGCTGCCGTGCACCGGCTCGAACATGCTGGGCGTGATCCGCTCGGGGTTGATGTTGCCGCTGGCGGCCAGGCCGATGCCACCGGCGATGGCCGCGCCGAGGTCGGTGATGATGTCGCCGAACAGGTTGTCGGTGACGACCACGTCGAACCGCTCCGGCTGCGTCACGAAGAACATCGAGGCCGCGTCGATGTGGCAGTAGTCGGTCGTGACGTCAGGGTATTCCTCCGCCACCCGGTTGACCGTGCGCTGCCACAGATCGCCCGCATAGGTGAGAACGTTGGTCTTGTGGACAAGGGTGAGCTTCTTGCGCGGCCGCGCCTTGGCCTTCTCGAACGCGTAACGCACCACACGCTCGACGCCGTAGGCGGTGTTGAGCGACTCCTGCGTGGCGATCTCGTGGGGCGTGCCGCGCCGCATCGTGCCGCCGGTGCCCGCGTAGAGGCCCTCGGTGCCCTCGCGGACGACGATCATGTCGATGTTCTCGGCCGGCGTGTCGGCCAGCGGGGTCTCGACACCGGGGAACAGCTTGACCGGCCGCAGGTTGACGTAGTGATCGAACTCGAACCTGAGGCGGAGCAGCAGGTCGCGCTCGAGGATGCCCGGCGGCACGCTGGGGTCCCCGATGGCGCCGAGCAGGATCGCGTCGTAACCGCGCAGCTCTGCGAGCACCGCGTCCGGCAGCGTCTCGCCGGTGCGGTGGTAGCGTGCTGCCCCCAGGTCGTAGTGGGTTTGCTCAATCTTGGTGCCCACGGCCTCCAGGACCTTGAGTCCTTCGGCCACGACCTCGGTGCCGATGCCATCTCCGGGGATGACGGCCAGGCGGATGTTACGCGAATCCATGGCGGTACCTTACCGGCTCGTCTCGTCTGACGAACACATCATCTCATGTTTCGGACAAGCTGTTGGAGGGCGGGAGGTCCATGTCACCGGAAAAGGTGCACTTCACCGAGGAGAAAGCCACCCTCCTCGCCACCCTGTACGGCAGGGCGCTCGACGCCAGGTCGCCGAGACCCATACTCGGCGACGAGCCGGCCGCCGAGGTGATCGAGCGGATCGACCACGACTTCAGCAAGACCGGGATCACCGCCCGCACGGCGCCGGCCGTCGCGCTCAGGGCTCGCTTCATGGACCGGTGGGCCGCCGAGTTCCTGCACGCGCATCCCGACGCCATGAACCGCCTGGGCCTGCGCCTGCAGAAGCTCAACAAGCCCGTCCAGAGGGCCGGGGCGACACTCCACTGGGCCATCGAGGGCCCGGCCGAGTTGGCGAGGGAGTGCCGTCGACGGGTTCGACCGTCTGTCGACGCCCCACCGCATCGTGGCCCGGATCGTCAAGGTCCTGCCGGGGATGAAGCGGGCGGCGGCGTTCTACCGGCTGGAATCCTGAGGCGCGCCGCCGTTGTCCCTGCGGTCCAGGGCGGTCTGCACGGCCTCCGCGGCCTCGTCGGCGTATTCCTCGGCACGGGTCCAGGCATCCATCTCGTACATGTCTCTCATCTCGTTTCGCGGGCGCGTTCCAAAGTGGACTTCGGATTCCGGTCGCGAATCCGACCGGGCCTGATCTCGTCGGTCCGGGTCACGGACCAGTGAAAGGGACTTATCGGCCGACGCACGCCGCTCACCGCGGCGAGTCGTCGACCTGCCCTAACAGGCCTCGCCGCGGCAGGTAATGAGTACGAGCACCTGGCGCATTTGTAGTTACACTACCCGAGCATCTCGTTGGATGTCCTAGTATCTCGCATGCTGAGACAACAAAGGCCGCCACCCCTGAGGGCGGCGGCCTTGCGTGAGACCCGCGCGGGCTCAGTCCTCCAGGTCCACCGAGCGGCCGCTCTCGGCGCCGATCTCGTTCACGATCTGCTCGACCACGTCGGCCGGGATCGCGGAGTCGACGGTCAGCGCGATGAGCGCCTTGCCGCCCTTGGTGGCGCGGGCCACCTGCATCGAGGCGATGTTGACGCCGTGCTCGCCGAGCAGGCGGCCGACCACGCCGACGATGCCGGGCCGGTCGGTGTAGGTGAAGAACGCGAGGTGGGCCGTCGGCTCGATCTCCATCTCGTAGCCGTTGACCTCGACGATCTTCGTGATCTGGCGGGGGCCGGACAGCGTGCCCGACACCGAGACCTGACGGCCGTCGGCGAGCACGCCGCGCACGGTCACCACGTTGCGCCAGTCAGGGCTCTCCGAGCTGGTCACCAGCTCGACGGTGATGCCGCGGTCCTTTGCCAGCAGCGGCGCGTTGACATAGGTGACCTGCTCCTCGATCACGTCGGCGAACACGCCCTTGAGCGCGGCCAGCTCGATCACCCGCACGTCGTGGGAGGCGATCTCGCCGCGCACCTCGATGTCGAGCTTGGTGGCGACCTCGCCGGCCAGGGCGGTGAACACCCGGCCCAGCTTCTCCGCCAGCGGCAGGCCCGGCTTGACGTCCTCGGCCACCGCGCCGCCCTGGACGTTGACGGCGTCCGGCACGAACTCGCCGGCCAGTGCCAGCTTCACGCTCCGCGCGACCTGGGTGCCGGCCTTCTCCTGCGCCTCGTGCGTGGAGGCGCCCAGGTGCGGCGTGGCGACGACCTGGTCGAGCTCGAACAGAGGGCTGTCGGTGCACGGCTCCTTGGCGAACACGTCGAGGCCGGCGCCCGCGACGCGGCCCTCCTTGATCGCCGAGTACAGAGCGGCCTCGTCCACGATGCCGCCACGGGCGACGTTGACGATGCGGACGCTCGGCTTGACCTTGTGCAGCTCGGCGTCACCGATCAGCCCGAGCGTCTCCTTGGACTTGGGCAGGTGCACGGTGATGAAGTCGGCCTGCTTGAGCACCTCGTCGAGGCTGAGCAGCTTGACGCCCATCTGCGCGGCGCGGGCCGGCGGCAGGTAGGGGTCGTAGGCGATCAGCTCGACACCGAACGGCTGCAGCCGCTGCGCCACGAGCTGGCCGATCTTGCCCAGACCCAGGATGCCGATGACCTTCTCGTCGAGCTCGACACCGGTGTACTTGGACCGCTTCCACTCCCCGTTCTTCAGCGCGGCGTGGGCCTGAGCCGTGTTGCGCGCGCTGGCCAGGATGAGGGCGACGGTCTGCTCGGCGGCGCTGGTGATGTTGGAGGTCGGCGCGTTGACCACCATGACGCCGGCCTTCGTCGCGGCCTCGACGTCGACGTTGTCGAGTCCGACGCCGGCGCGGGCCACCACGCGCAGCTTGGGCGCGGCGGCGATGGCCTCGGCGTCGACCTGCGTGGCGGAGCGGACGATCACCGCGTCCACGTCGGCGAGGGCGGGCAGCAGCTGAGAACGGTCGGCGCCGTCGGTGTGGCGGACCTCGAAATCAGCACCGAGCACGGCGAGGCCAGCCTCGGACAGTTCCTCTGCGACCAGAACGACGGGCTTGTTCACGGGTGTGGATCCTTAGGGGCTCTGCGACGGGTCTTCGGGGGACACGTCGATGGATCCCCCGGCTGTCCCACCGAGTCTATCCGGCGCTTGTGAACGTGTTCACGAGTGACCCACCATGTGAGACAGCCTCCGCCGTACCCACCACACCGGAAACTCATCCACTTCGCGCCCATCTTTGTCTTGATCGGAAGATTTCTTGCCCATTAGCCTGATAAGCCGTGGCCAACTACCTATGGTTCGTCATATGAGCATCGGGAATCCTGCGCTTGCCGACGTGCTCGCCCAGCATGGCAGTCCCCACCGCCTGCTGGGTGCTCTCGCCGACGGTGGTGTCCTGGTGGCAGTGCGACCAGATCGTTCGGTCGTCCTCGGGACGACCCAAGCCGGTGACCGCGTGTTGCTGGGCTACACCAGCCCTGCGACCTACGCCAGGCACCGTGGCAGCCATTCCCTGTCGGCGTGCGACGCCGACACCATCCTGGACATCCAGCGCGTCACCGGCGTGCGGGAGATCGTGATCGACGCGGCCGGACCAGCCGCCGCGGCCGTGCCCATCGACGATCTCCAGCGCTTCCTCACCACGACGCGCACGGGGCCCACTCCCGTCCTGTCGGGGGCGGCGCCCGCCGCCTACGCGACGGGCGCGATGGCCACCGTGTCGCGCGGTGCCGCGCTGGCCCAGGTGGCCGCCCCCGTCCCCCAGGCGCCGGCCATCCCTTGGGTGCCCGCACCGCGACCGCACCTGTCGGGGCCGATGCAGCAGGTGGACCCGGGCTACCGGCGGTGCACGCACCCGATACTGCCTGCCCTGCGCAAGGCGATCGGGCAGCTGCTCATGGACTTCCCGCTGGTGCACCACGTCTGGATCTCCGAGGCGCGCACCGCGTCCGGGGTGCCGGGGATCATGCTGCACGTGAAAGTGCACATGTCGGCGGCCGAGGACGTCGTACGCGACCTGCACCGCCTGGTGCGCGCGCGGCTGCCGCAGTTCGCGGCCAGCGGCGCGCCGATCCTCATGGCCAGGGTGGCGGACGCGCGCAGCGAGCAACGGATGGTCGAGATCGGCGCCCACGTCGTGTGCGCCGACGTCTGCGACTGACGAGCCGTACGGCCGGGGCCCGGGCGACCGGGCCTCAGGCCGCGTGCGCGGAAACCGGGTCTACCCAAACAAGCTCTCGCTCGGCTTCAATGAGGTCATGATCGCACCGGTGGCGAGCACGCTCACGGTTTCCAGGGGCGTGCGCCTCGGTTATGGGGTGGGCTCGTTCTGCACGGCCACGGTCAACGCCGTGCCCGGGCTGCTCCTGCTCTACTACATGACCAATTTCCTGGCCGTGCCCGCGTGGCTGGCCGGCATCGTGGTCACCGCGCCCAAGGTGTGGGACCTGGTCGTCAACCCGTTGGTGGGGCGCTGGTCGGACCGCACCGTCTCGCGGTGGGGTCCTCGGCGGCCGTGGCTGCTGGCCGGAGCGTGCACGCTGCCGATCGCGTTCTTCCTGGTGTTCGCCGGGCCGCCGCTGACAGGGGTCCCGGCCGCCGCGTACGTGGCCGTGTGCTTCCTCGCGACGGCCACGGCGTACGCGTTGTTCGAGGTCCCGTACAAGGCCATGCCCGGCGAGATGACCCACGACTACCACGAGCGCACGTCGCTGCTGCAGTGGCGGATGGTGTTCATCGCCGCGGCCACCGCGGTCAGCGGCGTGCTCGCGCCGGCCATCGCCACCAGCGAGGGCGAGGACGGCACGCTGGGCAGCTACCGGTTGATGGCGGCCACGATCGCGGTCATCATGCTCGCCGCCATGCTGGGGTCCTTCTTCGGCACCGCCCGCGCCCCCATGACCGGCGCCCCCGAGGCGGATCACGGCGGGTGGCGTGAGCAGTTCGCCGCGATCAAGGGCAACCCGGCGTTCCTGTGGCTGACCGTGCTGTCCTGCACGCAGATGCTGGCCGTGAGCATGATGCTGGCCGCGGCGCCGTACTTCGCCACCTACACGATCGGCTCACCCCAGGCCACGCAGACCCTCTTCGCCGCGCTGGTCGGCCCGATGCTGCTGACGATGCCGCTGTGGGTGCGGCTGTCCAGGCGGTTCGGCAAGCGCGGCGCGATGATCACGGGAACGCTGCTGTTCGCCGGCGGCACGACGGCCGCCATGGCGACGCCCCTGTTCGGCGCGCTGTGGGCGCATGTGACGATCGCGCTCGTGGGGGTCGGGTACGCGGGGCTGCAACTGCTGCAGTTCTCCATGCTGGCGGACGTGATCGCGGCGGACGCGGCCCGGACGGGCAAGCGCCGGGCAGGCGTGCTGACCGGGTTGTGGACGGCCATCGAGAGCGGGGTCAGCTCGTTCGGCGCGCTGATCTTCGGGGTGATCCTGACGATCGGCGGCTTCATCGAGTCCCAGCCGAGCAAGCCGGTCCAGCAGCCGGAGAGCGCGGTGACCGCGGTCCTCATCGGTCAGACCACGGTCCCCGCTCTGATCATCTTCGCGTCGGTGCTGATGGTGCTGAAGTACCGCCTCACGCCGCCCGTCGTGCCGGCACCAGACGCGTCGGCGTGAACGCCCCGGCCACCAGCGCCGCCGGCAGCGGCAGCCCGATCACCATCACGGCCAGGAACGACCACGGGGCGTCGATGGTGGCGGGCCCGGGGTCGAAGAAGGCCGCCCCCGGAGTCCGATCGCCCATCCGGGTCATCGGCCAGGTTGAGCGGCGTCGACTTGCCCGAGCCCGACGGGCCGATGACCGCGACCGATTCCCCGCTCGGCACCACCAGGCTCACGCCCCTCGGCGCGTGCACCGCACCGTGCTCGCGGGTCACGTCGCGCACCTCCTCACCACAGTCATGGGTTCTTCTCCTTGGACACGGCCTCGCAGTGGTCCAGCCAGCGCTGCTCGGCCTCGGCCTTGAAGATCAGTGAATCGAGGACCAGCCGCTGCGCCAGACCTCCCGTGGCGACCCGCTTGGCCTGAATGAGGTCCTGCAGGGCGCGCATGGTCGCCATGCGCTGGGTCAGGATGACCTCGGCCGTGTCGACGTCCGCGCCGGCCACGGCCATCGCGATCTTGATAGCCAGTTCGTCCCGAGGCCGGTCGTCCTGGGCGACGGGGGTGCTGAACCATCGCTCCAGTTCCGCACGACCGGCGATGTTGAGCGGCCAGGTCGCCCCTGTCGACGCCTCGAATTCCACCCGTAACTGGTAGCCGTAACGCGGTCCCCTGCTCAGCAATGCGAGCAGTCCGTGTCTGATCGACATAGATACTGAGTATGCACCTTGCCACTGATCCGCGTTTTCTGGACATGGGGCGAGGTTCGGGCCGATACTCGCTACATGAGCTCGACCCACCCGCCCTTTCGCGCATCCGACGGGGAACGTGACCGTGCGATCGACGAGCTCAAGCACCGTGCCGTTGAAGGCCGGATCTCCCATGACACCTTCGTCGGGCGCGTGGACCAGGTGCTACGGGCCCGCAATCGGTGGGAGCTCGACGAGGTGGTGGCCGACTTACCGCGGCGTCCCACGATCAGGCAGCGGCTGACCGACGCGGTGGCCGCTGTTTCCGAGTTCACGACCAGGCTGCAGACGGCCTGGCGGCGGCCGCGGCTGCCCCGGCTGGCGCTGCCCGACGACGACCGGCTGCGGTATGTGGTGGGACGGGGGTCGGCCTGCGATCTCGTACTGTCCGACCTGACGGTGTCCCGGGTCCACGCCGAGCTGCGGCGGGAGGATGACGGCGGGTGGTTGCTCGTCGACCTGGGGTCGCTCAACGGCACGCGGCTGAACGGGTGGCGGCTCGTGGGGCCGGCCCGGGTTCGGTCGGGTGATGAGATCTCGTTCGGCGACTGCGGCTTCCTCCTGACCTCCGGCCAGCCGTCCACCTGACCCGCTGTCTTTGACACACTGACGGCCGGCGCCGCCGTGCGCGGGTGGCACACGGCTTGCGGAGCCGAAGCAGCCCACTCACGGCCTGTGGCGCGATCGTGGGTGCCCACCACTGATTGGGCAGGAAATACGGATATTTGCGGATTGCAGCATGGCGGGGCTGGTTCATGATCTGATGGCGATCCCCTCAGCCCTTTGGAGACCCCATGCGGCGCACCTCAGCATCCCTCGTCGCGGGCGCGCTCGTCGCGGCCCTCGCGTGGGCGTCCAGCCCCACCTCCCCCGCCGTGGCCCTCGATCCCTCGGCCGGCGTGGCGGACCTTACTCAGGACATCAACCAGATCCTCAGCGACTCGCGGCTCACGATCGCCAGAGCGGGCGTCGTGGTCAAGAGCGCCGCGACCGGCGAGGAGCTGTACGCCACCGACGCCGGCAAGCTGCTCACCCCGGCATCGAACACCAAGCTCTTCACCGCGGCCGCCGCGGCCGAGACGCTCGGCCTCGACTACCGTTTCTCCACCACCGTCCTGGCCTCCGGCCGCAGGGCCGGCTCGTTCCTGACCGGCGACCTCGTGCTACGCGGCACCGGCGACCCGACCATGCTGGCCGAGGACTACGACGCGCTGGCCGCGAAGATCGCGGCGGAGGGCATCAAGGTCGTCACCGGCAAGCTGGTGGCCGACGACACGTGGTTCGACTCCCAGCTACTGGGCAACGACTGGTCGTGGGACGACGAGACCGCCTACTACGCGGCGCCGATCTCCGCGCTGACCGCCTCGCCGGACCGTGACTACGACGCGGGCTCGGTGATCGTGGCGGTGGCCGCCGACGGCGACAAGGTCAAGGTGTCCACGACGCCCGAGACGGACTACCTGAAGATCGTCAACAAGGCCACCGTGGGCGCCCGGACCAGCGTGCTCATCGAGCGGCAACACGGGACGCGGACAGTCGTGATCACCGGTACGGTCGCGACCCCGGACCAGGAGTGGGTGTCCGTCGACGACCCCACCGCGTACGTCTCCTCGTTGTTCCGCAAGTCGCTGGCCAAGCACGGCGTCAAGGTCCTCGGCCCGACCACGACGGGGGCGACGCCGGCGGGCGCGAAGGAGCTGGCCGCGCACGAGTCGATGACGCTGGGCGAGCTGCTGGTGCCGTTCATGAAGCTCAGCAACAACATCCACGCGGAGATCCTCACCAAGGCCATGGGCCGCAAGGTCGCCGGCCAGGGCACGTGGTCGGCCGGGCTCAAGGTCAGCACCGACTTCGCCAAGGCCAACGGGGTACAGGTGATCAACATGCGGGACGGCTCCGGGCTGTCGCGCCGCGACGGGTTCTCGCCCGGCTCGATCGTGCAGCTGCTGAGCGCCGTACGCGGCAAGCCGTGGTTCCCCACCTGGTACGAGTCGCTCCCCATCGCCGGCAACGCCGACCGCTTCGTCGGCGGCACGCTGCGCAGCCGGATGGCGAACACGGCGGCCGCGAACAACGTCCACGCCAAGACCGGCTCGCTGACCGGCGTGACGGCACTGTCCGGGTACGTCACCAGCGCCGACGGCGAGCCGCTGATCTTCTCGATCATGCTGAACCAGTACCTGCTGTCGGTCTCGCCGAAGGACATCGAGGACAAGATCGCGATCCGGCTCGCGCAGTTCTCCCGCGCCAACCCGGTCAACGCCACGGCCCAGCTCCGCTCGGCGGGCGACGCCCCGGCGGGCGACCTCGAGTGCTCGTGGCTGAAGCCTGTGCAGTGCTAGCCCGGTGCTAGCCCTCATCGCGGCTCCCTGACGCCCAGGGAGCCGCGATGGTTTACCGGCTGCGATCACGATTCGGCTACTTGGGGCTCCAGGTATGCCATGACTTTTCAGGACATGGAGGACTAAGGGGGACCAGAATGCGGGTTCGACGCAACGTCGAGCTCGTTACCGGAGGACCAAATGCGCAGACCGCTCCAGGCACTGGCCTGCCTCGGGAGTCTGGCGGCATTGAGCTTCCCGGCCCCCGCCGCACAGGCGGCGACCGCTCAGCCCCAGGCCAGCCAGCAGGCGTGCCGGGTCGTCGCGGTCAAGCCGTTCGTCTCCAAGGGCAAGGTCCGGGGCACGGCCGTCCGGACCGGCTGCGCGGACCAGGCCCGCCTCCGCGTACGCGTCACCGTGGCCGTCTCCGGCCCCGACCGCGTGGTCAAGAGCGGCTCGCAGGTCATCGGCAACGGGCGGATCACCACCGGCGCGACCTGCACCGCCACTGCGCGCCGCTACTACGTGGTCGCCCTCGACACGCAGGGCCGGGTCAACCAGTCCCGGTCGGTGAAGCTGTCGTGCGCCAAGCGGGGTTTCGCCTCGGCGGCGGAGACGGCGGTCGTCAAGCTCACCAACGACGCCAGGGTCAAGAACGGTTGCCGCCCCCTGATCCACGACCGCAAACTGCACCTGGCCGCCGAGCGCCACTCGGCGGACATGGCCGCCAACAACTACTTCGACCACGACTCGCGTGACGGCCGCACGTTCGACCGGCGCATCAGGGCGGCGGGCTACGCCTTCACCAGGGCCGGCGAGAACATCGCCAAGGGCCAGCCCACCGCCGCCGCCGTGGTCAGAGCCTGGCTCAACAGCCCCGGACACCGGGCCAACATCATGAACTGCGCCTTCACCCACATCGGGGTCGGGCACAACGCCAAGGGCCCCACCTGGACACAGGACTTCGGCGTCCACTGAGAGCCACGGGAGCGCGCGGGCCTTCACCGGCCACACCCCGAGCCGGTTTCCCACCGCACGCCCACAGCGCTCCCCTCCCAGCGGGCCCGGCCGCGCCTCCCCCCGCACACAGGACCGCGGCCGGGCCCGCACACCCACGCTGACGAGGATCACGCGCCGAACATCGTGGCGCGGTCTTCGACCGCCACGGGTCAGGTTTACTCGAAGCCATGCGTCTCAAAGCGGAACTCCACCTGCACATCGAGGGCACCCTCGAGCCCGAGCTCGTCGTCGAGCTGGCCCGGCGTAACCGGATCGATCTGCCGACCTTCGACGTGGAGGCCATCCGCGCGCGCTACGACTTCACGAACCTGCAGTCGTTCCTGGACGTGTACTACGAGAACATGGCGGTCCTGCGCACCGAGCAGGACTTCTACGACCTGGCCGCCGCCTATCTGCGGCGGGCCGCCGAACAGGGCGTGCGGCACGCCGAGATCTTCTTCGACCCGCAGGCGCACCTGGGCCGTGGCGTGCCGCTCGAGGTGGTGTTCGGCGGGTTGTCGGCGGCGTTGAAGGACGGCGACGTGCCGGCCGCGCTGATCCTTTGTTTCCTGCGTGACCGGGGCCCGGAAGAGGCGGAGCAGGTGCTGCGGGCGGCGCTGCCGTACCGGGATCTGTTCATCGGGGTCGGGCTGGACTCGGCAGAGGTGGGGTATCCGCCGTCGTTGTTCCGGCGGGTGTTCGACATCGCCGCCGGCGAGAGGTTGCACCGGGTGGCGCACGCGGGCGAGGAGGGCGGGCCCGACTACGTGTGGGAGGCGCTCGACGTGCTGCGCGTGGAACGGGTCGACCACGGCATCAGGGCGATGGAGGATCCGCGGCTGGTGGCCCGGCTGCGGGACGAGCGCATTCCGCTGACCGTTTGCCCGCTGTCGAACGTGCGGCTGCGGGCGGTGCCGTCCCTGCGTGCCCACATCCTGCCCGCGATGCTGGACGAGGGGCTGGTCGTGACCGTCAACTCCGACGATCCCGCGTATTTCGGTGGGTACGTGGAGGACAACTACGAAGCGTTGCGGCGGGAGCTGGGCCTGACCGACGAGCAACTCGACCGGATCGCCCGCAACTCCTTCGAGGCGGCCTTCGTGTACGAAGCGTGAGCACAGGAGGGGGCCCACCATGCAGGCAGGCCCCTGGAGTGCGCTTCTCAGCCCATGAAGGCGGGCCTCAGTGGAACTCGCACTTCCTGTTGTCGTCGCTGCTGGTGGTTCCAAGGACCCCGGCGATAAGGCCATTGTGGAGGTCAACGTCGATGATCTTGACGTCCTCCTGCTCGACATCCCCGTGCGCGAGGACGGGGTTGTCACCACAGATGAGGACGATCTTCCTGTTGTCGTCGTCGGTCGCGGCCATCTGCACGGCACCGGTCACCGCGAAGGCGGAACCGCCGGACACTAGCAGACCTCCGACGAGACCGGCCAGGATAAGCCCTTGTCTAATCATGTCGAATCCCCTCTGATTCCAACCGACTACTCTCCGTAGCGATCGGGAGGGATCTGCCCTATGCCCTCTTTCGCCAAACACCTGCGCATCCGGTCTTGACCAGGGAAAATACGTAGGCAGGGGGAAGAAGTGCGGCAGATCACCCTTCTTGACGGATGCGTGTGCTCAATCAAGGAGATTCCGCCTCTTTCATGAGACGTTCCCGACTACGCGCCGGAGGCGCTGGACGCCATGACACCAGGGCGATGGAGGATCCGCTCATGGCCGGGCCGCGGGACGAGCGCATCCGCTGACCGGGTGCCCGCTGTCGAGCGTGCGGGCACATCTTGTCCGTGATGCTGGAGGAGTGCCGGCCGTGACCGTCGACTCCGACGATCCGGCATGCCGGCGGGTACATGGAGGACACTACGAAGCGTGAGCACAGGAGGGGGCCCACCATGCAGGCAGGCCCCTGGAGTGCGCTTCTCAGCCCATGAAGACGGAGACGGACCTCAGACGAACTCGCACTTCCTGTATTCGCCACTGCCGGTCGCCCCGAGAATCCCCGCGAGGAGGCCATTGCGGAGGTCGAGGTGGAGGATGGTGAGGTTCTTCTGCTCGACATCCCCGTGCGCGACGACGACGTCATCACCGCAGATCAAGACGATCTTCCTGTTGTCGTCGTCAACCGCGGCCGTGTAGATACTGTTCGTCGCCGCGAACGCGGAGCCACCGGACACTAGCAGCCCCCCGACGAGACTGGCCAGGATAAGCCCTTGTCTGATCATGTCGAATCCCCTCTGATTCCAACCGGCTACTCTCCGTAGCGATCGGGAGGGATCTGCCCTATGTCCCCTTTCGGCAAACACCCGCGCATCCGGTCTTGACCAGGGAAAATACGTAGGCAGGGGGAAGAAGTGCGGCAGATCGTCCTTCTTGACGGATGCGTGTGCTCGATCGAGGAGATTCCGCCTCTTTCATGAGACGGACCCGACTACGCGCGGGAGGTGCTGGACGCGTTACGCGTGGAGCGGGTGGACCATGGCACCGGGGCACGACGGCGGGCACAGCGAAGGGGCCCGCCGTACAGGCAGGCCCCTGGAGTGCGCTTCTCAGCCCTGAGGTGACCTCAGTTGAACTCGCACTTCCTGTTGTCGTCGCTGCTGGTGGTTCCGAGGACGCCGGCGATGAGGCCATTGTGGAGGTCAAGGTCCACGACCTTGACCGTCTTCTGGTCGACATCCCCGTGCGCGAGGACGGCGTCGTCGCCACAGACGAAGACGATCTTCCTATTGTCGTCGTCGGTCGCGGTCATCTGCATGGCACTGGTCGCGGCGAAGGCGGAGCCGCCGGACGCGAGCAGCCCTCCGACGAGCCCGGCCAGGATAAGCCCTTGTCTAATCATGTCGAATCCCCTCTGATGCCAACCAACTACTCTACGTAGCGATCGGGAGGAGATCTGCCCTATGTCCCGTTTGGACAAACACCTGTGTCTTCGCCCTTGACCAGGGCAGATACGTGGACAGGGGATAGAAATGCGGAAGATCATCCTTCTTGGTGGATGCATGTGATCAACGGAGGAGGATCCGCCTCTTTCATGACCCGTCGATGACCGCGCCGGTTCAGGGCAGAGTGAGGATGACCGGGCCGTCGGAGGTCACGGCGACCGTGTGCTCGACGTGCACGCTCCTGCTGCCGTCCGCCGAGCACACCGACCAGCCGTCGTCGGCCATGTAGTAGCCGTCGTCGCCCCCGGCCATCAGGCTCGGCTCGATCGCGATCACCAGGCCGGGCCGCAGCAACAGACCCCGTCCCCCGCGGGCCTCGTTGGGCACGAACGGCGACTCGTGCATGGCCCGCCCGATGCCGTGGCCGCCGAAGTCGTTCTGCATGCCGTAGCCGGCGCCGCGGCCCACCGTGGACATGGCGTGGCCGATGTCCCCCATCCTGCCGCCGGGCACGGCCGCCTCGATGCCGGCGGCGAGAGTCTCCTCGGCCACCTTGATCAGTTTCAGGTCCTCCGCGCGCGGCTCGCCGACCGTGAAGCTGACCGTGCCGTCGGCGTGCCAGCCGTCCACGTACGCGCCGCAGTCCACACTGAGCAGGTCGCCGTCACGCAGCCGGTACGGCGTCGGCAGGCCGTGCAGCATGACCCCGTTCACGGACGCGCAGATCACCCCCGGGTACGGGGTGGCACCGAACGCCGGGTGGTACCCCAGGAACGACGCCCCCGCCCGCGCGTCCTCGATGACCGTCCGCGCCACCTCGTCGAGCTGGGCCAGCGACACCCCGACGGCTGCCCGCTCCCGCACCGCCGCGTGGACGGCCGCGACCACCCGGCCCGCCTCCCGCATCGCGGCGATCTCCCCGGCAGTCTTCAGCTCGATCACGGCCATCCCTCCACACCCGGTCGATAACTATACCGGTATTATTATCACGGATGGCGGCTCTGTCGACTCAGTCGAGCCCCTTCCTGCCCGGGGTCCAGAACGGCTTCGTGCGTACGTCCCTGCGCACCCAGCCGCGTTCGTTGACGAGGTGCGCGCGGACGGCCTGGATCGTGCGCGCCTCGCCCGCGAGGTAGGCGACGCCGGGCTCGCCCGGCAGGTCCAGCTTCCGTACCGCGTCCACCAGTGCCTGCGATCGGGCGGCCGGCGCGCCGTTCCTGCACACCTGCACCATTGCCCTGGGCAGCTCCAGGTGGTCGCCGGGCCCTTCGGCCTCGACGGCGCCGTACACGGCCGCGTCCTCGGGCAGGGCACGCATCATCGCGCCGAACGCGACCGAGGCCGTCTCCTCCCCCGCGAACACGTGGTACGGCCCCTCCCCCACCACGAAGCTCCCCTCCGGCTTCATGAAGGAGATCTCCTGCCCGGGCTCTGCGTTCCTGACCCAGGAGGCGCCCGGGGAGTCGCCGCCATGGTCGTGCCCGATGAGGTCGAGCGCCTCCCAGGTGGGGTCATGCCACCAGACCGAGTACGTGCGCAGCACGCCTCCCAGCAGGCCCCCGCCGTCGCCGATCAGCAACCGCACGTGCTGGCCCGGCGTCCACGTCAGACCGCCCAGGGCCGCCCCGCCGATCCTGATCCGCCGCATGCGCGGGGCGACCTGCTCGACCTCGACGATCTCGCCCGCCACGAACATCCGGTCGAGCAGCCTGCGGGCCAGGGGCTGCCTCATCGCCGCCTCCGCGCGTCGAGCTCCTCGATGCGCTGACGGGCCTCGACGAAGACCTCCTGGATACGCTCGACCACCCGGGGGTCGTGGTGGGCGTGGTGAAGCGCCTTCACGGCAGCCTTCACCAGGCGCAGCGCCGGACCGATGATCTCGGCGGCCTCGGGCTCGCGGAACATGCCCCACTCGCTCCTGCTGGCCGCCCGGCCCCAGAGTCGCTCGATCTCGTCGGCCTGCTCCTCGGCGGCACGGCTGCCCTCGTCGGTGACGTGGTAGACCTTGCGGCCGTCAGACTGCTCGACGCGTACGAGTCCCTCGTCCTCCAGCAGCTCGAGGGTGGGATAGATGGAGCCGGCGCTCGGCTCGTAGGTGCCGTTGAACCGGTCGGCTAAGCGGGTCATCACCTGATAACCGTGGCCGGGCTGCTCGGCGATCAGGGCGAGGACGGCCAGGCGCAGCTCGCCCGGGCCGAAGAAGCGCCCCGTGGGGCCTAACCCCCCCGAGGCGGCGCGACGCGCGTTCATCATATGGCTCGGATGCTATATCGAACGATATAACGAAGTATATATCGACAGATAAGCTTTGCGGTATGCCATAGATCTTTGCCGCCGGATGCGTCAACGCAGCCGACACCGGCTCGCCCAAGAAGGCGAGGGAGCGCGCCGGCACCCCCCCGTCACGGTGACGGGCTATGACGCGGCTGGCCAGGCGCTCGGCCGCACGCCGAACGTGCCCTTCTCGTGGCGCGGCCCGGTCACGTGAGGACCCGGGCCAGGAAGTCGCGGACCAGCGGGACGATCTCCCCCAGGCTGGTCTCCAGCGCCCAGTGGCCGGCGTCGAGCAGGTGCAGCTCGGCGTCCGGCAGATCACGCAGGTACGCCCGCGCGGCCCCCTCGGGCATGTAGCCGTCGTGCGGGCCCCACACGATCAACGTCGGCGGGCGGTGTTCGCGCAGGTACGCCTGCTGTTTCGGGAACCAGCCAAGCGTCGTCGCCTGGTCCTCGAAGAGGCCTACGACGTTCGCGCGGCGCTGCGGGGTGTCCATCAGCGCCCAATGCAGTTTCCACAGGTCGGGGCTCACCCGGACGGCCAGGTGCTCGGGCAGCTCGCCGGCGAACTCGTCACGGAAGCCTTCCTCGGTGACGTTCGCGGCGAGCTTCGCCCGGCCCTCCGGCGTCGGGTGTGCCCAGAACTCCTTGAGCCACCCGTACTTGGGCCCCAGCTCGTCCTCGTAGATGTCGCCGTTCTGGATGACGAGCGCAGTGACCCGCTCGGGGGCGCGCATGGCCAGGCGGAGGCCGAACTGGGAGCCGTAGTCGTGGAGGTAGATGGCGTACCGCGACAGTCCCATGGTCTGCGTGAAGCGTTCCAGGAAGCCGGCGTAGCCGTCGAAGGTGTAGGAGAAGGCGGTGCGGCCGGGCGTTCCGCTGTAGCCGAAGCCCGGCAGGTCCGGCGCGATCAGCCGCCACCGGTCACCGAGCGCGGGCAGGAGGCCGCGGAACTCGTACGAGGAGCAGGGGTAGCCGTGCGGCAGCAGGAAAACCGGCGCATCCGGCGGCCCGGCCACGCGGTAGAAGATCTCGATCCCGTCGACGTCGATCGTCCAATGCGTGACCGGTGCCATTGTGCTTCTGGTCATGGCGTACGTTTCTGCCCGCCGTGACCGAGAGCTATCTAATTCCAGAGCCCGGGGACGCCGGCGGGAACATCGTCCTCGACGCTCTTCCGGTCGATCACGTCCCCCCGCAGCGGCACCAGCACGGTGACCTGACGTCCCCAGTCCATGAACCTGGTGTCCGACTCGACCTGCACCGAGGCCTTCCCCACAGGCAGCACACCCTTGGCGGACACCCGCTCGACCAGGCCGTCCGCCCTCAGCCAGAGGGTGTAGGAGATCTTGCCCGCGCGACCCTTCTTCGCCGGCGACCCGAATCGCTCGACGAAGGCGTCAGACACGGAGGCGAGCTTCTTGGTCGTGATCGACCCCTTCACCACCCCGTCGCGCGAGGAGGTGCGATCGGCGAGCAGCGTCTTGAGCGTGTCCGGCTCCAGCACCTCGAGCAGCAGATTGCTGGGCGGCAGCGCCACCCCGTCGTAGCGCACCCAGCTCGCGTCGGCCCGTTGCAGGGCCACCTCCACCACCGGCCCGGACACGTAGCTCACGTCCCCAGAAGAGATCATCCTGGTGGACGACTGCTGCAACGCCTCGGTCTCCTCCGGCCTGAGCTTCATCCTCTGCCGGAGCAGATCCTCGCTGTAGCGCTGGGTGTGGGCCACGTCGGAGGCGGCCACGCCGCGCGCGCCGAACCCGATGGTGCCATCGAGCTCGGACGTGACGACCTGGCGCCACGAGTACGTCACCTTGGCCGTGGCCAGCACATTGACGGCCTTGCCCGGCGCCAGCTCGGCCTTAAGCGCCTTCACCGGGTCGATCTTAGGCGTGGCGGCCTGCGCAGGGGTGGCGGCTAAGGCCAGGCCCGCCACGACGGCGGCGCCGACGACTGTTCGCTTCATCAGTTTCCTTGGGACGGTCCAGAGAGACGCGAACAATCTTGTGCATCTAAGATCGTTAGTCAACTTGTTCGAGCAAGGCGTTATCGCTCATGCTCCGGAGCGGATTTCTTCCGCCAGTCCCCGCAGTGACGCGAGCGGAAGCGCGTACTCCGTCCACGGCGGTGTGAGGTCCGCGGTCGCGTAGCGGGGGACCACGTGAATGTGGAAATGGAAGACGCTCTGCCAGGCGGTCTCACCACTCGCGTGCCACAGATTGATCCCCGGTGCCCGCAAGGCGCGGGTGAGCCGGCCGGCCACCTCTACGGTGGCCCGCATGACGTGCGCCGCCTCTTCGGGCGGTATTTCCGTCAGGTCGCGGTGATGCCGTCTCGGGACGACGAGCGTATGCCCCTTGGTGGCCTGGGCGACGTTGAGGAAGGCGATCGTGTGGGCGTCCTCGTAAACCGGCTGCGAGGGTTCGGTCCCTTCAACGATCCGGCAGAAAACGCACGGGGCGCCGCTCATTTACGCATCCGGTGGAAGGCGACGGTGCTGGTCATGTGATGCCACCGTCCGAGCATCTCAGCAGGAATCAGCCGGATCGTCTCCGCGGCCGCGAGCAGGGCCGCCTCCTCGACGCCATGGCTTTCGAGCTCGACCAACGCGCTACCGCTGCGGACGAACACGGCGACCCGCCCCTCCCATCCGTAGCGGACCCACCGATCCCGTGAGACCGCCTGGCAGCCGCCCGCGCTCCTGTTGTCCTCCCACGACTCGGCGTTGTACGGCGTCGCGCACGCCTCCGCGGCGGTCAGGTCCGATCCCCGGCGTACGAGCACCTGGACGGCCCGGCGGCTCCCGCCCACCGTCTCGGCACCACGACGCCGGTACTCCAGCATGAGCACCGGTTCGCCCGGCCCACCGACGATCGGCGCTTCGGCCCAGTACAACCCGTGTCCCGCGAGGTCGGGCGCCACCAGCGGAACTCCGAGCAGCTCGAAGCCGCGCGCCAGGTGCCAGCGGTGGACCGGCTCCTCCACCGGAACGGCCAGCCAGCAGACGGCGGCGAACACCCCTGACACCGCGCCCCTGGACCACCACCGCCCCGTGCCGGCCGCCACCCAGGTCGCGACGGCGAAACCGGTCACCGACGACACGAGGTGCACCCCGCCGAGCAGCGACCGATCGAAGCCATAGACGGTGGTCTCAGGGGCGAGCCTCCACAGAGCATGCCCCAGGGCCAGCGCGGCGACCCCGCCGGCCATCACCACACCGCCGCCGTCTCCCCCATGCGGCCATGATCCCGTGCTCGTGCACACCGCGGACCCGATCCCCCGAATCTCCACCGGCTCCGCACAGAACATCGCGCCGGTGGGCGGCTGAAGCTACCAGGAAAGACAAGACTGCAATCTCGGGACGCCACCCCCTAGATTCCTCGAGGCGACTACTAGGAGGCGCCCGTTATGTCGGAAATCTGGGAAATGTCCGCCACCGAACTGGCCCGGCTGATCCGGTCACGGGAGGTGTCGAGCCGCGAGGCCGTCGAAGCCCATCTGCGGCGCATCGACGAGGTCAACCCGCAGGTGAACGCGGTCAGCGTGGTCCTGGCGGAGGAGGCGCTGGCCGACGCCGACGCGGCCGACCGTGCCGGTGGGGCGACCGGTCCCCTCACCGGCGTGCCCATGACGGTGAAGGAGAACATCGACGTCGCAGGCTCGGCGACCACGCTCGGCATTGTCCCGCTACGCGACGCGATCGCCCCCCGGAACGCCCCGCACATCGCCGAGCTCCGGGCGGCCGGCGCCATCCCGATCGGCCGGACGAACATGCCGGAGTTCGGCATGCGCTGGCACACCACCAACGATCTCCACGGCCCCACCCGCAACCCGTGGTCGGCCGCCCACACGCCCGGCGGATCCAGCGGCGGCGACGCCGCCGCCGTGGCGACCGGCATGGCACCACTGGGCATGGGCAACGACGGGGCAGGCTCCCTTCGCTGGCCCGCCCAGTGCTGCGGCGTCACCGCGCTGAGGCCCTCCCTGGGGCGTGTGGCCCAAGGCGGGAGCGGGCCGACGCCGTTCGCGTTCCAGCTACTGGCCGTGCATGGGCCGATCGCGCGGCGCGTGGAGGACCTGCGCCTCGCCTTCACCCACATGTGTGGAGATTCCGGCGGGGACCCCTGGCACGTGCCCGTCCCCCTCCAAGGCCCGCCGATCACGCCACCCATCCGGGTTCGGCTGGCGACCGACCCCGACGGGCCGGACCTGGCCCCCGACGTGGCGAGCACCTTGAACCGAGCGGCCGGCCTGCTCCGCCACGCCGGCTATGTCGTCGAGGAGTCGGCGCCCCCGGCGTTGACCCGGGCCGGGGAGATCTACTTCCAGATCATGTCCGCCTACGGCCGAGTCCACGAAGAGCAGCCTCCGGTCGAGTCGGTGGCTTCGGAGGAGTTCGTACGGTTCTGGGCCGCCTTCGAATCACACTGGACCCGCGCCGCCGGACGCACGAGCTTCGATCCCCTGATGGTCCGCGCCCAGATCGCTCGGTCATGGGCTGAATGGATGACCGAGGCGCCGCTGGTTCTCGCGCCGATCTTCCCCATGCCCGCGTTTCCGGTCGGATCCGATCTCGACGCCGGCTGGCTCGCCGGGTGGCCGGCGGCCATGCGCATGGCCGTGGCCGTCAACCTGCTCGGGCTGCCGTCGGTCGCGGTGCCGGTGGGTGTGGCCGACGGGCTGCCGCAGGGAGTGCAGATCATCGCACCCCGCTTCCGGGAGGACCTCTGCCTGGACGCTGCCGCCGCCATCGAGGGCGCAGTCCAGCCCCTCACGCCGATCGACCCACGAGAGCACGCCACGCCAAAGAGGTGATCGGGCGACGGGTGGGCCGCAAGAAGGCCCACCCGTACACCCCGGTCAAACTAGCCCTTCAGCCAGCTCATCATCGGACGCAGCTTGGCGCCCGTCTTCTCGATCGGGTCCTCGGCGAGCTCCTCGCGGTACCGCGTGAACTCCTTCTGCCCGCCGTCGAACTCCTCGACGAGCTCACGCGCGAACGACCCGTCCTGGATCTCGCCCAGGATGCGGCGCATCTCCTGCCGGGCCTCGTCCCCGACGACGCGCGGGCCGCGGGTGTAGCCGCCGTACTCCGCCGTGTCGGAGACCGACCAGTACATCTTGGAGATGCCGCCCTCGTACATCAGGTCGACGATGAGCTTCATCTCGTGCAGGCACTCGAAGTACGCGACCTCCGGCTGGTAGCCGGCCTCGATCAGCGTGTCGAAGCCGGCCTTGATCAGCTCGGACACGCCGCCGCAGAGCACGGCCTGCTCGCCGAACAGGTCGGTCTCCGTCTCCTCCTTGAACGTGGTGCGCAGCGCGCCGGCGCGGGTGCCGCCGATGCCCTTCGCGTACGACAGGGCCAGGTCCAGCGCCTTGCCGGAGGCGTCCTTCTCGACGGCCACGAGACACGGCACGCCGCGCCCGGCCTCGAACTGGCGGCGGACGAGGTGGCCCGGGCCCTTGGGGGCGACCATGCACACGTCCACACCCTCGGGTGCCTCGATGAGGCCGTAGCGGATGTTCAGGCCGTGGCCGAAGAACAGCGCGTCGCCCTCGACGAGGTTGGGAGCGACGGCCTCGGCGTACAGGTGGCGCTGGATGTGGTCCGGCGCGAGGATCATCGTGAGGTTGGCCTCTTCGACGGCCTCGGCCGGCGTGACGACGCGCAGGCCGTCGTTCTCCGCCTTCTCTCGGCTCTTGGAGCCCTCCGGCAGGCCGACGCGCACGTCCACGCCGGAGTCACGCAGAGAGAGCGCGTGGGCGTGGCCCTGGCTGCCGTACCCCAGCACGGCCACGTGGCGTCCCTGGATGATCGACAGGTCGGCCTGGTCGTCGTAGTAAATCTCGGTCACTTGCTCAAAACCTTTCAGGCGGTACGGTCCAGTGCCCTGAGGGACCGGTCAGTGATGGAACGGGCGCCGCGGCCGATGGCCACCATGCCCGACTGGACGAGTTCTTTGATCCCGAACGGCTCGAGGACCTTGATGAACGCCTCGAGCTTGTCGGGAGTGCCGGTGACCTCAATGGTCACGGCGTCGGCCGCCACGTCGACGCAGCGGGCGCGGAAGAGCTGGACGAGCTCCAGCACGTGCGAGCGGTTCTCCGCGTCGGCCTTGACCTTGATCAGCATGAGCTCGCGCTGCACGGACTGGGACGGGTCGAGCTCGACGATCTTGAGCACGTTCACGAGCTTGTTGAGCTGCTTCGTGACCTGCTCCAACGGCAGGTCCTCGACGCTGACGACGATCGTCATGCGGGAGATGTCGTCGTGCTCGGTCGGCCCGACGGCCAGCGAGTCGATGTTGAACCCCCGCCGGCTGAACAACGCGGACACGCGCGCCAGCACGCCCGGCTTGTTCTCGACAAGCACGGACAGCGTGTGTCTACTCATCCTCGTTCTCCCAATTCGGCGCCATGTCCCGGGCGATCTTGATGTCGTCGTTGCTGGTGCCCGCCGCGACCATGGGCCAGACCATCGCGTCCTGATGGACGACGAAGTCGACCACGACGGGCACGTCGTTGATCTCCATGGCCTTCTTGATGACGGCGTCCACGTCCTCGGGACGCTCGCACCGCAGACCCACACAACCATAGGCCTCGGCGAGCTTCACGAAGTCCGGGATCCGGCGCGTCGTCTGCAGGTCCGTGTTGGAGTATCGCTGGTCGTAGAAGAGCGTCTGCCACTGGCGGACCATGCCGAGGTTACCGTTGTTGATGATGGCGATCTTGATCGGCACACCCTCAAGCGCGCAGGTGGCCAGCTCCTGATTGGTCATCTGGAAGCAGCCGTCGCCGTCGATGGCCCACACGGTGGCGTCCGGGCAGCCCATCTTGGCGCCCATCGCGGCCGGCACGGCGAAGCCCATGGTGCCGAGGCCGCCGGAGTTGATGAACGTGCCGGGGTTCTCGTAGTCGATGAACTGCGAGGCCCACATCTGGTGCTGCCCGACCCCGGCCACGTAGTAGGTGTCCGGCCCGGCGATCGCGCTCAGCCGCTGCATCACGTACTGCGGAGCCAGCGAGCCGTCCTCGAACTCCTCGTAACCCAGCGGGTACGTCTGCTTGTAGCCGTTGAGCACCGTCCACCAGGCGGCGTAGTCGCCCTTCTGCCCGGACGCCTGGATCGCGGCGATGAGGTCGGTGATGACCTCCTTGCAGTCGCCCACGATCGGCACGTCGGCGTGGCGGTTCTTGGAGATCTCGGCCGGGTCGATGTCGGCGTGCACGACCTTCGCGTACGGCGCGAACGACGACAGCTGGCCGGTCACCCGGTCATCGAAGCGCACGCCCAGGCCGATGATCAGGTCGGACTGCTGCAGCGCGCCCACGGCCGACACGCTGCCATGCATGCCCGGCATGCCCATGTGCTGCGGGTGGCCGTCGGGGAACGTGCCGCGTGCCATCAGGGTGGTGATGACCGGGATGTTCGTCAGCTCGGCCAGCTGCAGCAGCTCGGCCGAGGCACGGGCCTTGTGCACGCCGCCGCCGACGTACAGGATCGGCCGCCTGGACTCGGCGATCAGCTTGGCCGCCTCGCGGATCTGCTTGGAGTGCGGCCGCGTGACCGGGCGGTAGCCCGGCAGCTGCATCACCGGCGGCCACGAGAAGACGGTCTCGGCCTGCAACGCGTCCTTGGAGATGTCCACCAGCACCGGCCCGGGCCGGCCCGTCGAGGCGATGTGGAACGCCTCCGCGATCGTGCGCGGGATGTCCGCGGGATCGGTGACCAAGAAGTTGTGCTTGGTGATCGGCATGGTGATGCCGGAGATGTCCGCTTCCTGGAAGGCGTCCGTGCCGATCGCGCCGCTGGCCACCTGCCCGGTGATCGCCACGATCGGCACCGAGTCCATGTAGGCGTCCGCGATCGGCGTCACCAGATTGGTGGCGCCGGGACCACTCGTCGCCATGCACACCCCGACCTTGCCGGTGGCCTGCGCATAGCCTTCGGCCGCGTGGCCGGCGCCCTGCTCGTGCCGTACAAGCACGTGCCGGACCTTGGTCGAGTCGTAGAGAGGATCGTAGGCGGGCAGGATGGCGCCGCCAGGGATCCCGAACACTGTGTCGACTCCAACGTGCTCCAACGCCCTCACCAGGGCTTGTGCACCTGTCATGCGTTCGGTCATCGGCTCGTTCCTTGCGTGGCTACTCGCTTAGGACATAAAAAAGGCCCCTTCCCACCGAGCGGCGGTGGGTCTGGGGCGGCGCGCAGGTCGTCGTGCTTCGCTATCGGCCTGCGCGCCGGCGAAGTACTACGAGAATCTCACTGCGAAGCATGTCGTCCACGATAGCCGCTCCGAACGCCCTGATGTCAACTTCGTGGACACAAGTCTCAAACAGTGAGACTAGTCCGCATCAGGGAGTCCACCCCGCGCGCCGCCATGGGACGTGCCACGAGGAAGCCCTGGCCGCTGGTGCAGCCCATTTTCCGCAGCAGTTCCAGCTGTTCAGGACGCTCGATGCCCTCGGCCACCACCGTCAGCCCGAGGTCGTGGCCGAGCCGCACGATCGTCCGCGTGAGCAGCGTCAGCGTGTCGTCCCTGCCGAGCCCCGCCACGAACGACGGATCGATCTTGATCATGTCGACGGGCAGCTGCCTGAGGAACGCCAGCGACGCGTAGCCCGTGCCGAAGTCGTCGATGGCCAGGCGCACCCCGAGCGCACGCAGCTCCGACAGCCGCTTGATCGTCTCCTCGGCGTCCTCGACCAGCATCTCCTCGATCACCTCGAGGGTGAGCGCGGACGCGGGCAGCCCGCTCTCGGCCAGCGCCTCCTCGACCGTCTCGACGAAGCGCGGCGCGGTGATCTGGCGGGCCGACAGGTTGAGCGACAACCCGATGTCCCACGACGACGCCCGCCAGGCGGCGACCTCCCTGCACGCCTCGCGCAGGATCCACTCGCTCAGCGGCACGATCAGACCGGTGTCCTCGGCCGGGCCCAGGAACTGCTCGGGCGGCACGAACACCGACCCACGCCACCACCGTACGAGCGCCTCGACCGAGGTCACCCGCGACGTGGCCAGGTCGACCACGGGCTGGTACTCGATCGCGAATTGCTGCTCGATCAGCGCCCGCTGCAGGTCGGCGGCCAGCTCCAGGCGGCGCACGACGTCGGCGTGCATGTGCGCGGCGAACACCTCCACCCGGCGCCCGCCCAGCTCTTTGGAGCGCGCCATGGCGACATCCGCGTTCCGCAGCAGGTCGCCGGCCGGCGTGTCGTCCTCGGTGAACGCCACGCCCACGCTCGCGGTCAGCGCCACGTCCCGGTCGGCCACCCGGAACGGCTCCTGCGAGACCGCCCGGACGAGCCGCTCGGCCAGATCCACCGCGATCTGCGCCTCGCCGCCGGTCTCCACCAGCACCGCGAACTCGTCGCCGCCCCATCGGGCGAGCGTGTCCTCGACGCGCACGGCGCCGCGCAGCCGCCGGGCCGCCTGCCCGAGCAGGTAGTCGCCGCTGGCATGCCCCACCGAGTCGTTGACCGAGGTGAACCCGTCGAGGTCGAGGAAGATCACCGCGACATGCCCGGACGTGCGCCCGGACAACACCTCACGGGTGCGCTCCTCGAAGTAGGCGCGGTTGGGCAGGCCGGTGATGCCGTCATGGAAGGTCAGGTGCGCGACCTGGTTGCGCAAGGCCTCCTCGTCGCTGACGTCCCTGGTCGTGACCAGCATGAGCTCGTCGCCGCCGACGTGACGGGTGGCGACCGACTCGGTCGGGCGCCAGGTGCCGTCGGCCGCCCGCACCCGGCAGGCGATCAGGCACGCGCCCGGGGCGGTGTTGTCCTCGTCGAGGTGCATGGCACGCAGCGCGACCTGGATGCCGGGCACGTCCTCGGGGTGGATGTAGTCGAAGATCGACCCGCCGACCAGCTCGTCGGGGCGGTAGCCGTACGTGACCTCGACGCCGGCGCCGATCTCGCGTACCACGCCGTCGTAGTCGCACAGGAACACCACGTCGCCCGAGCTCTCCGCCAGCTCCCTCAGCTGCCGCTCGCCGAGTCTGACCAGGCCGCGCAGGCGCACATTGGACGCCGACACCACGAACAGGCGCACCAGCAGGAGCAGCACCACCGACACCGCGACCACCACGACGCCGGTGACGGGCTCCTCGGCGCGCCCCCCGGCCAGGTGGGCCAGCAGCGTGCAGGCCGCCACGGCGACCAGCGCCAGCGGGACCATCGCGACGACGTTCCTGGCGACGAGCGCGCCCGCCTCCCTGACCCGCGGCCCCCACGGGACGGCGGCGAGCAGCAGGAGCGCCACGGGCGCCAGCATGACGGTCCAATTGGGCGGCGCGCCGCCGTCCAGGCGCGCGATCCCGGCGGCCAGCGCCGCCACGGTCATGGTGGCGAGCACACCGGTGCCGGCCAGGCCGAGCAGCCAGGAAGAAGACCTGCTGGTCAGCACGGACGGGATCACGGCGCACGTCATCAGCAGCGCCACCATCGGCGGCAGCATGACCAGCGTGAACGCCGGCGGGTCGGCCGCCGCGTACACGTGGCGCAGTTGCACCACCCATCCGATGAGGAAAAGCGAGGCGGCGCACAGATAGGCGTCGCTGATATGCCGGAGAACAACCTTGGCCGGAAGCCTGCGGTCGGCGGCGATCAGCGCGCCGCCCGCGGTGACCACGATGCCGAGCAACACGAACAGGTCGGCGAAGCCGATGACGAAGCTCTCGGCGAACGGACGCAGCGCCATCCCGGCACCCCAGATGACGGCGCCGCCCGCCATCCAGCGCGCCCCCATCGCCGTCGGGCGGTGCCCCGCCGACTTGCGCGAGACGACCAGCAAGGAGGCGGCGGCGGCCAGCGCCGCGAGTCCTCCGGCGATCGCTCCGGCGATCAGGACCTGTTCGTCCTTGACGAACGCGGCAGCGAGCACCACCACGCCTGCCGCAACCGCGGCGGTCAGCGGCGCACGTGGATCACGCCAGCGGATCACAGTCGTTGCCCATCCCGTCTCGAACTCTGCACTCCGCGACCGCCGAAGCCCGGCGATCACTTCGCCAGTGTGAGCGGTCACGAGCACGCGGGTGGTGACAACGCCGATGTCGTCACCGATCTGATAACCACGCAGACCAATTGGCACCAAGAACGCCTTGACAGTTAGTCAGGAGCTCTCCGCAAACGTAACCGTACGCACCGAAGGTCACGGCCCAGCCACGTTCCGGGATCCTCTCAGTACGAGTCGGTGATAACGTTGATCAACTGCTCACCTGCGAGGTAACGCGAGACCTGGGCCCTGATCAGGCGGAGCATCCGCCGCACCGACGCGGGGGTGCTGCCCGCGACGTGCGGAGTGATCAGCACGCCCGGCGCGCTCCACAGGGGGTGGCCCTCCGGCAGCGGCTCGGGCGCGGTCACATCCAGCGCGGCGCGTAGCCTACCGTTCTTCAGCTCCAAGATCAGCGCGTCGGTGTCGACGATGCCGCCCCTGGCGGCGTTCACGAGCACGGCGCCGTCCTTCATCCGGGCCAGGAACGCCGCGTCCACCATGCCCGCGGTGTCGGTCGTGGCGGGGACCAGCAGCACGACGACGTCCGCCTGGGGCAGCAGGCGGGGCAACTCCGCCATGCCGTGGACGCCCTCGCGGGCGCTCCTGGCCACCCGTACGATCTCGACCTCGAAACCCTCCAGCCGGCGTTCGAGCGCGGCGCCGATGGAGCCGTACCCGACGATCAGCACGGTCGAGTCGGCCAGCACGCCGGTGTGGTGGTAGGTCCACTCGCCTCTGCGCTGTGCGTCCGCGAACTCGGGGAACTCCCTGAGCACCGCGATCATCGCACCGACGGCCCACTCGGCGGTCCCGGCGTCGTGCACGCCGCGCGCGTTGCAGAGCACCGCGCCCTCGGGCATGTGCGGCCGGTACGGCTCCACCCCCGCGGTGACGGTCTGCAGCAGCCGCAGCGAGCTCATCCTGGCCAGCGTGCCGGGCACGTCGGGCACCGTGACGAGTGGTGGGATCCAGACCTCCACCTCCTCGACCCCCTCCGGCATGGGGGTCGTGCCGTCGTAGACGGCGCATTCGACCCCAGGCAGATCGGACAGGACTTCGGCCACTGAATCAGAGGGAACCCAGGTCTTCATGCGCAGAACTTTATGTCTCGCCGGTAAGTATGGAACACATGAGGAAGCTCTGGACCATCGTGCTTTTGGCCGCGCTCACCGCCTGTTCCGGCGGCAGTGGCGGAGGGGGAGAGGTGCTCCCGACCGCCGCCGTCGGCGACGCCGCCGCCCCGGGACAGCCCAAGGACGTGGCCACGGGCCTTTCCGTTCCATGGGCGGTGGCGTTCCTGCCCGAGGGTGACGCCCTGGTGACCGAGCGGGACTCGGCCCGGCTGCTGCGCGTCAGCCAGGCCGGCCAGGTGACGGAGCTGGGGACGATCGAAGGGGCACGTCCGGACGGCGAGGGCGGTCTGATGGGCGTGGCCGTCAAGGACCAGCAAATATTCCTTTACTTCACCGCGGAAGAGGACAACCGCATCGTCCGGTACTCCTTCGACGGGGGTCGCCTCGGCGAGCAGCAAGTCCTTGTTCAGGGCATCCCCAAGGGCGGCATCCACAACGGCGGCCGGCTCGCGTTCGGCCCCGACGGCCACCTGTACGCCACCACCGGCGAGGTCGGGGACCGCGACCTCGCCCAGCAGCGCGACTCGCTCGGCGGCAAGATCCTGCGCATGACCGTGGACGGCAAGCCCGCGCCCGGCAACCCGTTCGGGACGCTCGTCTACAGCTACGGCCACCGCAACGTCCAGGGGCTCGCGTGGGACGAGCAGGGGCGGCTGTACGCCTCCGAGTTCGGGGCCAACGCCTACGACGAGGTCAACCTGATCAAGCCGGGCGCCAACTACGGCTGGCCCGAGGTCGAGGGGCGCGGCGACGACCAGCGGTTCGTGAACCCGATCCTGACGTGGACCACGGATGAGGCGTCGCCGTCCGGGATGGCGTACGCGAACGGCTCCCTCTGGGTCGGCGCGTTGCGCGGGGCCCGGCTGTGGCAGATCCCGCTGGACGCGGACGGCTCGGCCGGCAAGCCTGTGGCCCACTTCACCGACCGGTACGGCCGGATCCGCGCCGTCACCACCGCCCCCGACGGCGCCCTGTGGGTCGGCACGAGCAACAAGGACGGCCGGGGCTCCCCCCGCGACGGCGACGACCGCATCCTGTCCGTCACGGCGTCCTCATAACGCCCCCCGCGACTGGTGGCGCGGCCGCCGACGCCGCAGCGTGCGTCGCGCCGGTCCCGGGTCGGCGGGACGTGGGAC